>NZ_VJWX01000689.1 GCF_007713715.1 Amycolatopsis rhizosphaerae | reverse complement strand
GCGCTTCAGCAGTGCCGGGTCGATGCCGGCCGGGGGCGGCGGGGCGCCCAGGTCCTCCGGCGTCTGGCCGACGGGGTACGTGGGATAGCTGCGGGTCGCGCCCGGGCGCAGCAGCTTCGACCGACGGCGGCGGGGGAGCGGCCGCACGGCGATGGCGCGGGCCCGCAGCGCCCCCCGGACCGCCTTGCCCAGCCAGCGGGGTGCGGGACGGAAACCGAAAGCCTCCAGCATCAGCGGATCCAGCAGGCTGCGGGCACCGGCGGAGACCAGCGGGCGCAGCGGCGAGGGGAACCACGAACAGAAAAGGTCCAGCGTGTAGGTGCCGATCCGGTGGTTGTCCCCGGAATACCGGAAATGCCGGAGCTCGTAGTCCAGTTTCCACCGGCGGAACTCCGCGAAGCCGCCGGGAATGTCCTTGATCCCCATCCGGCGGCCGACCTCGTGGAAATAGTGGTAGGCGGCGAGCCGCTCGTTTTCGTGCAGCTCGCGCCAGCCCCACCGGTCGATCCAGTCGATCGGGTCGTAGACGAAAGTGGACAGCACGTAGAGCATGTCGTCGTTGCTGATCCGGTAACGGCCGTGCATCCGGTTCACCACACCGAGAGCGGCCCGGCCGCGAGGGGAGTCGTAGCCGTGTTCCGCCAGCTCCGCCATGAGGAGCGCGGTGTCGTCGTAACGACGCTGGGGGCGGTGCTCGAATTCACCGGTCGCGGCCAGCAGGCGGGAGATGCTGGGCACGCAGTAGGTCCGGAACAGGGCGAATTCCAGTGCCCGCTGGTAGTCCCAGGGGAATTCGAAACCAATCGATATCCGGTAGATCTCCTGATGATCCCGCACGGGATCGAGCCGTTCGATCCGGCGGAGCCAATATCCGCTCATCGACACCTCCTCGTGTACTCCGATTATCGTATATGAGTTGCCGGGGGAATACTAATTCCACCGGGCGGTGGAATCCCGCCGCCGATTCTCGCGGGTTTGTCGCGGTTCCTGCGCAAGGCGCGCGTTCGTCTTCGAATGGCCGCTTACCGCAGGGGAAGCCGCGCGCCGAGCCGCGCCCGGTGCCGGACGTTGAGCCAGGCCAGCGTGCGCAGGTGGGCGGTGCGCAGCGGCGGCGGGACGACCGCGGCGCAGAGCCGGACCGCGGTGCGGAAGCGGTCGAACCGGCGCTGCCGCTCCGGCGTCCACGGCAGGCCCAGCCGCTCGCGCAACGACGGGGGCAGTGTCGCCGCGATCAGGAACAGCTGCAGGTTCGCCTGGCCGTCGCGCAGCGGGCGCCAGAGGGGATCGGGCAGGCCCCGCACCGGTTTCGGCACCGAACGGATGGTGTCGAACAGGGTGGTGATGGTGGAGTTCGGGCCGAATCCGGCGACCGTGGTGTCGTAGTAGTCGCGGAACGAGGCCCAGTCGGGTGGCAGGTGCGCCTCGGTGATCCCGAGCAGCCGCCCGACCTGCCGCATCTGCCGGTAGTACACCTGGAGTTCGGCCACCGGAACGGGGCGCCCGAACAGCCGCTGGGCGTCCACCGGCAGTTGCACGAGGGTCGCGTGCACCCAGGCGTAGGCGTGCGGATCCAGCGCGGAGTAGCGGCGGCCGTCCTCGCGCAGCCCGGTGAACTCCCGGTGCAAGGCCCGCAACCGCCGCGCCTCGAACCGCGCGGCCTCCTCGCCGCCGTAGATGTAGAGGGACAGCGAAGCGGCCGTGCGCATCAGGCGCGGCCAGGGATCTTCGGTGTAGGTGGAGTGGTCCCGTACCCCGGCGGCCACCACGGGATGGGCGACCTGCAGGGTGAGCACCTGCCCGGCGAGCAGGAACGTGCGGAAGTCGCCGAAGTACCGCCAGGCCGGAGTTCCCCGCCGGATCGCCGTGCTCACCGGACGATTCTCCCCGGAGCGTGGCGCACCGGCCGCACGGCGCTCACCCGCCGGGACGTCCCGTCCGCGCCGGATCCACCGTCCATTCCGGACGGCAGGAGCCGCGGGGCACGAGCGCGAACGGGTACCGGCCCGGGGTGGCCGACATCAGGACCTGCTCGGTCACGCCCTGGTAGCGGCCCAGCGGCGTGTCCGCGGTGAACGTCTCGGGATCGAGGTAGGCGTGCGGTTCGCCGGTGCCGGCGATCTCGCGGGCGTAGCCGGGGTCGAACACGCCCAGGCTCAGGATCCACAGCGCCGCCCGGGTGAGCGAGACGTGCACGCGGTAGCTGCCGCCCCGCTCGGCACGCCGGATCAGCGCCGCCACGATGCCCGCGGTCAGCAGCCACGACACGATGTAGTCGTTGACCACGAGGATCGGCGGCAGCGCGGGGCCGCGCTCGCCGCCTTCGAGGTGCATCATGCCGACCAGGCTGCCCGCGGTCTGGTCGAAGCCCACGCGCCCGGCCCACGGGCCGCGCTCGCCGTTGAGCGAGGCGGTGGCGTGCACGATCCCGGGCCGGATCGCGGCCGCCTCCTCGGCCGACAGGCCGATCCTGGCCAGATATCCCGGCCGCCGGTTGGCGAAGAACACGTCGGCACCGGCCAGCAGCGCGCCGATCCGGCCGCCGTCGCGGTGCGGGTCCACCGTGGCCGAGCGCACACCCACGTTGGCGCTGAGATAGGTCACGTCGTGCTCGAGTTCGTCGGGGCGCCACAGGTTCAGCACGTCCGCGCCGTGCAGGGCCAGCGCACGGCCCACCCCGGCCCCGGCGATCACGTGCCCCATGCCCAGTGCCCGCAGGCCCGACAGCGGATTGCCGCCGCCCGAGGGCAGCGGCTCGGGTTCGCTGTCGCCGATTTTGGTGATCTCCACCAGCGGCATCTCCGCCAGCACCTCGCGATAGTGCTCCTCGGCGCGCAGTTCCTCGGCGGTGCGCAGCATCGGCAGCACGGTCCCGGCCTCGGCCC
>NZ_VJWX01000688.1 GCF_007713715.1 Amycolatopsis rhizosphaerae | reverse complement strand
CTGCCGCCCCGGCTCGGCCGCCCGCACCGCCGTCCGCTCGGCGCGGGCGGCCCGCTCGGCCAGCCAGGTGCCCGCCCAGTCCGGTTCCCCGGCCGGGACGAGCTCGCCCGCCGACCATCGCAGCAGCAGCCCCAGTGCGTGTTTGCAGGGGAACTTCCGGCTCGGGCAGGAACAGCGGAACGCGGGCCCGGCGAGTTCGACGCACACCTGGTACGGCTTCTTGCCGCTGCCCTGGCATTCACCCCACACCGCGCGCTCGGAGCAGCCGGACGCCGGCCACTTCGCCGCCGACGCCTGCCCCCGCCCGGCCTTCGCCGAGGCGGCGTCGGGCGCCAGCGCGAGAACCTGTTCGGTGCTCAACGTCATGACGAGTTCGACCCTGTCCTTTCCGGGTTTCGGCGTGTTCGAAGGAGACGCCGCGGAGCATGCCAGCACCCACCGACAAAACCGGGCGGGCCGATCCACCGGCCCCGCCGCCACCACCCGTCACGGTCTTCGCCCTGCCGGTCCACCGGTCCGGACGTAGGGTTTTCACCAACGACGGGAAGGGGGCTGACCAGCGATGTTCCAGGTGCGGTTCCACGGAAGGGGCGGCCAGGGCGCGGTCACCGCGGCGGAGCTGCTCTCCCTCGCCGCCTTCCTCGAAGGCAGGCACGCCCAGGCGTTCCCGAGCTTCAGCTCGGAGCGCAGCGGGGCGCCGGTGGTGTCGTTCTGCCGCATCGACGACCACGCCATCCGGTCGAGGGAACCGATCTCCCGGCCCGACGCCCTGGTCATCCAGGACCCGACCCTGCTGCACCAGGTCGCCGTGTTCGAGGGGCTCGGCGAGCACGGCAGCGTCCTGATCAATTCGGGCCGGAGCCCGGAGGAGCTCGGCCTGTCCGAGCTGACCGACCGGATCGGGCGGGAACGGGTGCTGAACGTCCCCGCCACCGAGCTCGCCCGCGAACACCTCGGACGCCCGTTGCCCAACGCGGTGCTGCTCGGCGCGTTCGCGGCGTTCACCGGCGTGGTGGCACTGGAATCGGTCACCACCGCGATCCGCCGCCGGTTCGACGGCCCCATCGGGGACCGCAACGCCGCCGGAGCGGCCGCGGCCCACGAATACGTGCGCGCCAGGACGGAGGCACCGCTTCATGCTTGACCAGAAGGAAGGCTCGCAGGCCGTCGCCGAGGCCGTGGCGCGCTGCCGCCCGGGGGTGATCTGCGCCTATCCGATCTCACCGCAGACCCACATCGTCGAGCACCTGTCCGATCTGGTCCGGACTCGGGAGCTCACCCCGTGCGAATTCGTCTCGGTGGAATCGGAGTTCGCGGCGATGTCGGTCGCGATCGGCGCCTGCGCCGCCGGAACCCGGGCCTACACCGCGACGGCCAGTCAGGGCCTGCTGTACATGGTCGAAGCGCTCTACAACGCCTCCGGGCTGGGCCTGCCCATCGTGATGACCGTGGCCAACCGCGCCATCGGCGCGCCGATCAACATCTGGAACGACCATTCCGACGCGATGTCGCAGCGCGACTCCGGCTGGATCCAGCTCTACGCCGAGTCCAACCAGGAGGCACTGGACCTGCACATCCAGGCCTACCGGCTGGCGGAGGAGCTGTCGCTGCCGGTGATGGTGTGCATGGACGGTTTCATCCTCACCCACGCCTACGAAGAGGTCGACGTACCCGGACAGGCCGAAGTGGACGGTTTCCTGCCCCCGTTCGCCCCGCGGCAGGTGCTCGATCCGGCCGATCCGGTGACCATCGGCGCACTGGTGGGGCCCGAGGCGTTCACCGAGGTGAAGTACCTGATGCACGCCAAGCAGATGCGCGCGCTCGACGCGATCCCCCGCATCGCGGGCGAATTCTCCTCGGCGTTCGGCCGCGACAGCGGCGGGCTCGTGCGCACCTACCGCACCGAGGACGCGGAAACGGTCGTGGTGGCGCTCGGCTCGGTGCTCGGCACCATCGAAGACGTCGTCGACGAGTTCCGGGACCGGGGCGTGAAGATCGGCGCGCTCGCGATCAAGTGCTTCCGCCCGTACCCGCTGGACGCGGTCCGCGAGGCACTCGGGCACGCCGAACGGATCGTGGTGGTGGAGAAGGCCTTCGCCGTCGGTGCGGGCGGGATCGTCGGGCAGAACGTGCGTCTCGCGCTGGCCGGCATGGCCTGCCAGGTGTTCGACGTGGTCGCCGGGCTGGGCGGGCGGGCCATCACGAAACAGTCCCTGCGGGGCCTGTTCGAAGAGGTGCTCGCCGGTCGGCTCACCGCGGGCAGGCTGCATTTCCTCGACCTCAACACCGAACTCGTGGCCCGGGAACTCGCCCGCGAAGGACGCTCGGGTCCGCACGCGGAGAACATGCTGCGCGACCTCGGCATCGTGGGCGCGCTGATACCGCGCTGATCCGTGCCGGGCAGCGGGAAGGAAGCGCCATGCCTTACCAGGAAGTCAAGCTCTACCAGGCGGGCACCTACGTGGCGGGCAACCGCCTGCTCGATCCCGGCCAGCGCACCGTGCAGGCGCGGGCGGGCCGTTCCAACACGCTGACCTCGGGGCACCGCGCCTGCCAGGGCTGCGGCGAGGCGCTCGGCGCCCGGTACGCGCTCGACGCGGCGATGCGGGCCACGGACGGGAAGCTGATCGCCACCAACGCGACCGGCTGTCTCGAAGTGTTCTCCACGCCCTTCCCCGAATCGTCGTGGCGGCTGCCGTGGATCCACTCGTTGTTCGGCAACGCCCCCGCGGTGGCCACCGGCGTGGCCGCCGCGTTGAAGGTGCAGGGGCGCGAAGACATCCGCGTCATCGGCCAGGGGGGCGACGGCGGCACCGTCGACATCGGTTTCGCCTGCCTGTCGGGCATGTTCGAGCGCAACGACGACGTGCTCTACATCTGCTACGACAACGAGGCCTACATGAACACCGGGGTCCAGCGT
>NZ_VJWX01000687.1 GCF_007713715.1 Amycolatopsis rhizosphaerae | reverse complement strand
GTCCCCGGTCGTGCCCGGGCCCGGCGGCCCCGGTGACCACGACGCGGACGTCACGGCCGTCGAGCCGGACGTCCACCACGTGGCCGGGCAGCTGCGTGGTCACTTCGGCGGCGAGGTCGGCGAGCGCGTTCATCAGGGCGAGCCGCACCGAGGGCTCCAGTGCGGCGGAGAGCACGGCGGCGGTGCGCCGGGTCTGGTCGTCGCCCGCCGAGGCGGTGGCGGCGAGGTCCTCGCGCAACCGGCTGATGTAGGGGGTCAAGTCCATGACACCAATATGACGTCAGAGATGGTGTCAGTCAAGCCACCATGATGGTGCGCGGGGACGGCGACCGGTCCTGTCGGTCCCCCCGGTTACGCTGCTCGGGTCAGCAGTGAAGGAGTGGGGACGTGGCCGAGACGGTGTCACCGAAAGTCCAGTTGATCGCGAAGACGGAGTTCTTCCCGCCGGAGGGCGTGCCGTGGTCCACCGACGCCGACGGCGGAGAGGCGCTCGCCGAGTTCGCGGGCCGGGCGTGCTACCAGTCCTGGACGAAGCCGAATCCGAAGACGGCAACGAACGCCGGCTACATCGACCACATCATCGAGGTCGGGCACCTGTCGGTGCTCGAACACGGCTCCGTCAGCTTCTACATCAGCGGCATTTCGCGCTCCCTGACCCATGAGCTGATCCGGCACCGGCACTTCTCGTACTCGCAACTGTCGCAGCGGTACGTACCCGAACGCGACGCCGCCTTCGTCGAGCCGGACGTGATCGCCGGAGATCCGGAACTGCACGAGAAGTTCCTGGCCGCCGCGCAGGCCGGCGTCGACGCCTACAACGCCCTGCTGGCCGGTCTCGAGGACAAGTTCGCCGACGCGCCGAGCGCGACCCTGCGCCGCAAGCAGGCCCGGCAGGCGGCGCGGTCCGTGCTGCCGAACGCCACCGAGACGCGCATCGTGGTCACCGGCAACTACCGGGCCTGGCGGCACTTCATCGCCATGCGGGCCACCGAGCACGCGGACGTGGAGATCCGCGCGCTGGCCGTGGAATGCCTGCGCCAGCTGCAGAAGGCCGCGGCGAACGTGTTCGCCGACTTCACGATCTCCACGCTGCCCGACGGCACGGAGGTCGCGTCGAGCCCGAAGGTTCTCGAGGGGTGAAGCGCCTCGCCATCGACGTCCGTCCCGGCGAGTACGCGGTCGCCAAGCTGGCGGGGGACGCGGTGGTCCCGCAGGATCTCCTCGCCCCCGGCGGGGACGGCCTGGTGTCGGTGACGAGGACGGCGGACGAGGTGTCGGTGATCTCCCCGGTGGAGCTGGCGCCCGCCGGGGCCGAGATCGAGTCCGGCTGGCGGCTGCTGACCGTGCGCGGGCCACTGGCCTTCACCCTCACCGGGATCATCGCGGCGCTGGCCAGCGAGCTGGCCGCGGCCGGGGTCGCGCTGTTCACACTGTCCACTTTCGACACCGATCACGTCCTGGTGAAGCGGGCCGACCTCGCCCGCGCCGTCGAGGCGCTGCGCGCCGCCGGTCACGAGGTCCACTGACCCCCGCCCACCGCGCCGGTGTCCCGGCTGGGACTCGGGCGGCATAGAGCGCGGCGTGGCGGGGTAGGCAAGGCCACAGCAACTCCTGTTACGGCAAGGCTGTACTTCGAAGTTCGGCGCACCTAAAATCGGATTTTGGTCAGGTGCCCGGCTCGGGTCGGAGGTGGTCTGGTGGCGCTGGCGGAAACCGTTCGCCCGGCCCTGGCCCGGGTACGGGCCGGATCCGTGCTGCTCGGGCCCGCGTTCGTCGCCGCGATCGCCTACGTCGACCCCGGCAACGTCGCCTCCAACGTCAGCGCCGGTGCCCGCTTCGGCTACCTGCTCGTCTGGGTCGTCCTGGTGGCCAACCTGATGGCGGGCCTCGTGCAGTACCTGTCCGCGAAACTCGGCCTGGTCACCGGGCTGTCGCTGCCGGAGGCGGTGCGTGACCGCCTGCCGCGCGGCGGCAGGCTGGCCTACTGGGCGCAGGCCGAACTGGTCGCCATCGCCACCGACCTGGCCGAGGTCGTCGGCGGGGCGATCGCGCTCAACCTGCTGTTCGGGCTGCCGCTGCTGGCCGGTGGCGTGGTCACCGGCGTGGTGTCGATGGGCCTGCTGGTCCTGCAGGACAAGCGAGGGCAGCGCCCCTTCGAACGCGCCGTCACCGGGCTGCTGGCGATCATCGCACTGGGCTTTCTGGCCAGTGCGTTCTTCGAACCGCCGTCCGCGCAGGGCGTCTTCAACGGGTTCGTGCCGCGCTTCCAGGGCTCCGGCAGCGTGCTCATCGCCGCCGCGATGCTCGGCGCGACCGTGATGCCGCACGCCGTCTACCTGCACTCCGGGCTCGCCCGGGACCGGCACGGGCACGCGCGCGGCCGCAGGCTCACCGGCCTGCTGCGCGCCACCCGGTTCGACGTCGGGCTGGCGATGCTGCTGGCGGGCGCGGTCAACCTGTCGATGCTGCTGCTCGCGGCGGTGAACCTGCAGGGACGGTCCGGGGTGGACTCGATCGCCGGAGCGCACGCGGCGGTGAGCCAGACGCTGGGGACCGGGGTGGCCCTGCTGTTCGCGGTCGGCCTGCTGGCCTCGGGACTGGCCTCGACCTCGGTCGGTGCCTACGCCGGTGCCATGATCATGCAGGGCCTGCTGCGCCGCCGCATCCCCATCCTGCTGCGGCGGCTGATCACCCTCGTCCCCGCGGTCGTGGTGCTGGCGCTGGGCGCGGACCCGTCGTGGGCACTGGTGGTGTCACAGGTGGTGCTCTCGTTCGGCATCCCGTTCGCGCTCGTCCCGCTGGTCCGGCTGACCAGCGATCCCGCGCTGATGGGGGACCAGGTCAACCACCGGGCCACCGCACTGGTGGCCTGGCTGATCGCGGCGGTGATCGTCGTGCTGAACATCGTGTTGCTCTATCT
>NZ_VJWX01000686.1 GCF_007713715.1 Amycolatopsis rhizosphaerae | reverse complement strand
TTGCTGGGTGTTCCCGCCAACGCACTGACCGTCGTCGAAGTGGCCGGCCTTCGCGCCGCCCGCTTCGCCCCCCGGCACATGCCGGTTCAGCCGGGCTCTCAGCCCGGTGTCACTCCTGACTGATCACGCGCGGGGCCGCTGAACGCGCCCCGCCCGCCGTGCCGTTCTCGGTCGGCCGCGCGTCCAGCACCTCGCTCATCCCCACGCGGACCCCACTTGTCCGCGGCCTCCGGGTGCCTCACCGCACCCACCCCACCAAGACCCCGTAAGGGAACGAGGAAAAGGAGAAACACCCAATGCAGACCTGGGCAAAGCGCGGAATCCAGACCGCGCTGGTGACGGGTGGCCTGCTCATGCTGGGCACCGGCATCGCCTCTGCTGACGAGAAGGTCAGCCCGGACGTTCCGGCCGGCCCGCTCGACCTCAACGCCAGCATCCCGGTCGACATCTCCCACAACGCGATCGGCACGCTCGGCAGGCAGGTCAACCTGCCGGAGATCAAGACCGAGATCAGCACCAAGCCGGTCACGGACGTGCTGAACAAGGCCCTCGCCCCGGTGAGCCAGACCGGCGCGCTCAAGGCCGCGGCCCCGGTCACCGGCGCCGTCAACGAAGCGGTCGCGAAGGGCACCTCGGCCCTGCCCCAGGCGTCGGGCAAGCGCGTGGACCAGGCCCCGGTCCAGTCCACCGGCGACCCGCTGATGGGCAACAAGGTGGTCGGCAACATCGCACTGCCGATCCAGATCACCGGCAACGCGCTGGGTGTGCTCGGCAACGCGACCGTCGACTCCGCCTCGACCCAGACCTACGCGCACAACAGCGACATCAGCACCAGCGGTGCGGGCGGCGGCCTGGCGGGCAACGCGGTCAACCTCGACTGGGCCCTGCCCGTCCAGATCTCGGGCAACGCCGGAGCCCTGGGCGGCAGCGCCAAGACGACCGGCAGCGCCACCCAGTCCGCGGCCGCCACGGGCAACACCACCACCGACGGCACGAACGGTGCCGGTGCGGGCAACGTGGTGAGCCCGCAGCTCGCCACCCCGGTCCAGTTGTCGGGCAACGCGCTCGGCTGGTTCCTCGGCCACGCCCAGACCGACTTCAACGGCAGCAGCGACGCCACCTCCGGCGGCTACACCGCCACGCACGGGTCGCAGGGTTCCATCGCGGGCAACGTGGCCGCGGTGCCGCTCGCCCTGCCGATCAAGGCCTCGAACAACGCGATCACGTGGGGCGGTGACGCCGACAGCGCGGGCAGCACCACCGCCAACGCCACCGCGGGCGGCACCACGCCCGGCCCCGACGGCACCCCTGCCTTCGTCCAGACCGACGGTGACCAGTCCTTCCTGGCCGGCTCGATCATCCAGCCGCAGGCCGCCGTGCCCGCGACCGTGGCGAGCAACGCGGCGGCGTGGATCGGCAACGCGGTCTCCGGCAAGGACGGCTCGCCCTCGGCGCTGAACACCACCGCCCACGCCGGTGGGTTCTCCACCACCAGCGGCAAGGACGCGGCCGGTTCGGGCACCGTGGCCGACGTGCCGGTCGCCCTGCCCGCCGAGGTGTTCTGCGTCGGCGGCACCTGGATCGGCAACGCGCACGCTTCGGGCTGCGAAAACACCCTCCAGGCGATCGCGGGCGGCCGCACCTACACCAACGGCAACGGTGGGTTCCTGTCCGGGAACAGCGCGAGCGCGCAGCCTGCTGGCACCGCCGAGGTGTTCGGTGTCGGTGGCTCCTGGATCGGCAACGCCTCCGGCTCCGCGACCGAAAACAAGCTGGTCCAGGCCGGTGGTTACAACGGCAGCCAGGGCAACGACTCGGCCGGGTCGGGCAACGTCGTCCAGGTGCCGGTGGCACTGCCCGCCGAGGTCTTCGGTGTGGGCGGTTCCTGGATCGGCCAGGGCGCCGGAACCGCTTCCGAGACCAAGGACGTCACCGCGGGCGGCGGCGGCAACACCCAGGACGACAACGGCGCGGCCAGCGCGAACCTGGTCGCGGTTCCGGTCTCCCTGCCGGTGCAGGCCTTCGGGATCGGCGGCAGCTGGATCGGCAACGGGCAGGGCTCGGGCACCACGGACACCACCTCGACCGCGGGCGGGCACCTGAACGCCAACGGCAAGAAGGGCTTCCTGGCGGGCAACCTCGCCGACGTGCCGGTGTCGCTGCCCACGCAGCTGCACGGCATCGGGGCCACCCTGGTCGGCAACGGGCACGGTGCCAGCCAGAACACCATCCAGTCGCTCGCGGGTGGCGACGCCACCGCGACCGGTGAGGGCGGCTCGCTGGCGGGCAACATCATCCAGGTTCCCGGTGCGGCGGCGGCCGACGTGTTCGGCACCGGCGCGATCGTGGCCGGTACGGGCAGCGGCGACGCCACCAACGACGTGGTGTCCTCGGCGGCCGGTTCCACCCACACCAACGGTGACGGCGGCTCCCTCGCCGGCAACGTGATCAGCGCGCCGCTGTCCCCGGTCGCGCAGGTCTTCGGCGACGCCGTGAGCGTTCTCGGGGTCTCGCGTGCTTCGGGGGTGAACAGCACCGAGATCACCTCAGGCGGGCAGAACACCACTTCGGGCCAGGGCGGCTCGCTGTCGGGCGACATCTTCGACGTGCCGGTCGCCGCGGTGGCCCAGGTCTTCGGCGTGGCCCCGGCGGTCGGCGGTGTCTCGCACGCGGTCGCGGACAACAGCACCACCGGCACGCTGGCCGGCACCGACACCACCTCGGGCCCGGCGGAAGCGCTTTCCGGTCTGAACCCGGTGCTGCCGGTCGGTGTGGTCGCGCAGGTCTTCGACATCCCGCTGGGCCTGCTGGGGGTGGCCTCGTCGGACACCACCAACGCCACCGACGTGGCCCTCGCCGGCCACGAGGCGCTGATCGACCTGCCGATCAGCGGGGCGGAACTGCCCGCCACCGGCCTGCCGTCGCTCCCC
>NZ_VJWX01000685.1 GCF_007713715.1 Amycolatopsis rhizosphaerae | reverse complement strand
GCTCCGGGCACGCCGACACCCGAGCAGATCGGCCACGACTACGCGCTGCAGATCCTGCGCGATCTGGGCACGGCCTACCACGACATCGGTCTCGGCATCGCGCCGATGCCCGAACCGGACGGCCGCACGGGGACGACGGGGGGCAACGGTTCCGGCACCGGTTCCGGGCAGCCGGGCACCGCGAACCAGGTCGTCGAGACCATTCCGGTGCTGTCGGACTCCGGCACGACCGGATATCCGGTCCCCGCGGGTTTCTTCGGGCCGCCCGGATACCCGGGCGGGTCCGCGGAGGACCCGTGGACCGCGGGGGACGTGGCGGGGACGAGGCGCTTCGCCTCTTCCGGCGAGGCCTACCCGCCCGGGTACGTACTGGGCGGCAGCCTGACCGAGGCGACGCGGTACGACGCGGTCACGGGCGCCCCGGAAGCGACGGGTGAGGCGGTGGCGGCCGGGACCAGGTCTGCGTTCGCGCTGTCTCCCCGGCTGGAGGGGGCCGTCGTACCCGCCGTGCTCGGGCGCGCTCCCGACGAGGTCGCGGTTTCCCAGCCCAGGGTCAGGACCACGAAGACCACGGCGAGCACCAAGAACACGAAGAGCACCAAGAAGGCCGCCACGACGGCCGAGGGCGCAGCGGGGGAACCGGCCGCGACCGACCGCCCGATGACCGTGTCGGAGATCGCCACCGAGAACGCGGCCACCCCGGCGGCGACGCCGGTCACGGTCTCGAATGCCGCGGCGGTCACGAAACCTCCCGCAGCCACCACAGCCACCACAGCCACCACTACTGCGACAACTACTGCGACAACTAATGCGGCTACTACTGCGGCCACGCACGCCGGACCGACTCCGGCGGCGGCAACCGCGCGGATCACGGCGACGGCGAACGCGGCTCTCCCGCAGTCGCACGCCCTCCCCCAGACACCCACCACGCCGCAGGGGCTCGACGCGCCCCAGGCGTCGACGGGCAGCGGTCACCAGGTGGCCGTCAACACCGCTGCCTCCGCGGCCAACGCGGTGGAGCGCTCTTTCCAGACCGGTGCGGCCGCGACCGGCGGCTACCGCGCGCCCTTACCCGGTGGTGTGGTCCAGAACGCTCCTGCCCCGGTTCGCCCGCTCGCGGCCGACCTCGCCGCGGCGTCCGAGGCCGGATTCCCCATGACCGGCGGTGCCCCCGGTACCGCGGTCGTGCCGGGCGCGGCGAGTGCCGGGGCAGGCGCGAGTCCGGTCTCTCCGATGATGCTCGGCGGGATGCAGGGGACACAGAGAGAAAAGGACCGCATGGCCGCGGTCCCGATCGGGCCCGGGCCCGATGTCTGGGACGGCGGGGACGACATGCCTTCCGTGCTGGGCAGGCCGGAACCCCGGCCGGAGGCACCGGCCGAACCGCCCGGTGCGGACTCGACGATCGAGGGCTTGCGGCAACTGGGCGACGAGGTACTCGGCAGGATCCGCGGACGGAGGAGACAGGGATGACGGACTGGGCGGCCGCTTTCGGCAACCCCGACCAGGGTGTCGAACAGGCGCTGGCGGATCTGGAGCGCGAGAAGCGGAAGCTGAGGGAGGTCAGCAGGATCTGGGAGGAGGGCGGTACCACCGTCCGCTCGAAGGACAACTCGTTCTCGATGACCTTCGACGGCCGTGGTGAGCTCACCGACCTGACGTTCAACGGCTCCAAGTACCGCTCGCTGCCCCCGGCCCAGCTCGCCCATCTCATCGTCGAGACCCTGCAGCAGGGGCGGAACCAGGCCGTGGCGAAGGTGCAGGAGGTCATGGGCACCGGCCGGCGGACGAGCCTCGACTTCGCCGGGATCGCGAGCGGCAAGGTCGACCCGATGGAAATGGTGAACTCGCTGCTGGGGCCGATGCTGGAGGGGTTCGGCCGCGCCGAGGGCACGACCGGCAAGGGTGAGCACGAGCGGAGGAAGAATGACTGAGAACTTCCGTCTCGACCCGGACGGGCTGTCCGCCGCCACGAAGCGGCTGGGTGCGATGGGCGAGAAGCTCAGGGCTTCCTACACCGAGCTGGTGCGCGTCCTCGACGAACACGACGGCTGCTGGGGCGGGGACGACATCGGCAAGTCCTTCGCCCAGAACTACGTGCCGAACGCACGAAAGGCCCGTGACAGCGCGCAAGAGGCGACCGAAGGGATCGTCCAGCTCGGGGACGACACGGACAGCGCCGCCGCGACCTTCGAGAGCGTGGACCACGACAGCGCCCAGCGCATCGACGCGGCAACGAGCCGGAACAGCTGACTTCTTCTTGCGCGCCGGGAAAGGGTGACCGGGTATGAGTGGTGCCGACGAGACCACTCACCTTCCTGCCGGTCTCCAGCACTTCTTCAAAATCGTCCTCGGCATGGAATGGCCGGAGGGCAGCGAGGGTGGCCTCAAGGCGATCAGCCGTGCCTGGTCGCAATTCCACGACGATCTCGAAGCCGCGCTCGGCGAGCTCCCGTCGATCACCAATGACCTCGATCGCTCCTTCGACGGCGTGACGGCGTCGAGCATCGTCGGCTTCATGCGGGGCGACCTGAGCACCGGGCTCGGTGAGCTGAGGGACCAGGCCGCGGATTTCGCCAAGCAGGCGAAGAACGCCGCGGCCGACATCCAGAAGACCAAGATCATGCTGATCGTGATGGCCGCGATCACCCTCGCGGCCGTCATCGAGCTGCTCGCCAGCCTGTTCGGCGCGATCTTCGTGCCGGTGGTGGAGGCGGCCGCCCGGCTCGCCCTGCGGGAACTGCTCCAGCAACTGCTGGAGAGGATGTCCGCGATCACCTTCCGGCAGGTGCTGAACCAGGCGTGGAAGCTGACCCTGACCACCGCGAAGTGGGCCGCGGGCGGCGCCGCATTCATGGGTGGCCTGGATGCCGGCATCCAGGGCGGGCAGATCGCCTCCGGCGATCGCGACGGGTTCGACACGCAGTCGCTC
>NZ_VJWX01000684.1 GCF_007713715.1 Amycolatopsis rhizosphaerae | reverse complement strand
CACCACCCGAGGGTGAGATCGAAACCCGGCTCGCCGAGATCTGGCAACACGTCCTCCACACCACACCCATCGGCCGCCACGACAACTTCTTCACCCTCGGCGGAGACTCCATCCTCAGCCTCCAGGTCGTCGCCCGGATGCGGGCCGCGGGCTGGACCCTCACTCCGAAGCAGGTCTTCGAACGGCAAACCGTTCGTGAACTGGCCGAGGCGGCCGTGCCCGCCGAGGCCGAGCGGACCGCCGCCGAGCAGGGCGTCGTGACCGGCCCGGTGCCCCTGACGCCGATCCTGGCCGCGTTCGCCGAGATGCCGCTGCCCGCACCCCACCACTACAACCAGTCGGCACTGCTCAAGGCGAGGGAACCGATCGACGTCGCCGCGTTGGAGGACGCACTCCGTCGGCTCGTGCACCATCACGACGCGTTGCGGCTGCGGCTCAGCACGGACGGGCAAGGCGCACGCCTCGACCAGGCCGGGACCGAGGGGCTGCCGGACCGCATCCTGCGGGTCGAATCGCTGCGGGGAATCCCGCCCGAGGAGCAGTCCGCCGCGCTCGAAACCCTGGCCGCGCAAGCACAAGCGAGTATCGACCTCGGCGGTGGGCTGCTACTCGGGGCGGTGTGGTTCGACCTCGGCGACGACCGGCCCGGCCGGCTCCTGCTCGTCATCCACCACCTGGCCGTGGACGGGGTTTCCTGGCGGATCCTGCTCGAAGACCTCGAACACGCCTACCGGCGGTTCGCCTCCGGGAAGCAGGCCGGCCTCCCGGCGAAGAC
This sequence comes from Amycolatopsis rhizosphaerae, assembly GCF_007713715.1. Classification (GTDB taxonomy): domain Bacteria; phylum Actinomycetota; class Actinomycetes; order Mycobacteriales; family Pseudonocardiaceae; genus Amycolatopsis_E; species Amycolatopsis_E rhizosphaerae. The sequence continues at coordinate 2,158 of NZ_VJWX01000684.1, read as the reverse complement.
GACCGCCTTCCGGGACTGGGCAAGGGCTCTGGCGGAGTTCGCGGGCAGCGACGAGATCGCCGCGGAACGGGACTACTGGCTGGAGACGCAACGCGCGGTCGGCCCGGCCGTCCCCTTCGACTTCCCCGGCGGCGAGGCGGCCAACCTCGTTTCGTCCACCGCGTCGGTGCGGGTGGACTTTTCCACCGACGAGACCCGCGCCCTGCTGCAGGACGTCCCGCCGGTGTACCGCACCCAGATCAACGATGCCCTGCTCTCGGCGCTGGCCCAGGCACTGGCCCCGTGGCTGGGCACCCGCCGGGTCGCCATCGAGCTGGAAGGCCACGGCCGCGAGGACGTGCCGTCGGACGTCGACGTCACCCGCACGGTGGGCTGGTTCACCACCCTCTACCCGGTGGTGCTCGACCTCGGTGCCGACGACGACCAGGGCGCGATGCTCAAGCGGGTCAAGGAGCAGCTGCGGGCGGTGCCGCGCCGCGGACTCGGCTACGGCCTCCTGCGTCACCACGCCGGCGACCCGGAACTGCGCGCGGCGCCCCGCCCGGCGGTGGTCTTCAACTACCTCGGCCAGTTCGACCAGGGCGGGGATGGCGCGGGGCTGTGGGAATCCGCGCCCGAAGACGCCGGGCCGATGCACGATCCGCGCGAGCCCCGCGAGCACCCGCTGTCGATCACGGCCGTCATCGGCCGGGGACGGCTGGAGGTGACTTGGAGTTACAGCACCGGCCTGCACCGGCGGGAGACCGTCGCGGCGCTGGCCGAGCGGTTCGCCTGCCGGCTGCGGGACCTGATCGCGCACTGCCGGGAACCGCAGGCCGGAGGCCGGACTCCGGCCGACTTCCCGCTGGCCGGGCTCGATCAGTCCACACTGGACAGGCTGCTCGGGGGCGACCGTGGGATCGAAGACGTCTACCCGCTTTCCCCGATGCAGGAAGGCATGCTGTTCCACGCCCTCTACGCGCCGGGCACCGGCGTCTACGTCGAACAGCTGAGCAGTGAGCTGGCCGGCCCGCTCGACGAGCCCGCGCTACGCGCGGCCTGGCAGCTGGTGATCGACCGCCATCCGGTGCTGCGCACCTCGTTCCACTGGAACGGGCTGGCCTCTCCCGTCCAGGTCGTCCACCACGGCGTGACGCCATCGTGGGAACGGCGGGACTGGCGCGGTCTGTCCACTGAGGAGCAGCGAGCCGAGCTCGCCCGGCTCATGCGGGAGGACCGCGCGCGCGGCTTCGACCTGGAAAGGGCACCGCTGCTCCGGTTCCACCTGATCCGGCTGGGCGACGCACTGCACCGGTTCGTCTTCACCAACCACCACCTGCTGCTGGATGGCTGGTCGTTCCAGCAGGTGCTGTCCGAGTTCCTCACCGCGTACACGGCGCTGCGGCAGGGACGGCCGGCCGAGCTGCCCCCGGCCCGGCCGTTCCGGGAGTACATCGCCTGGCTGCGGCGGCAGGACGAGGCAGGCGCGGAGACGTTCTGGCGGGAACTGCTCGCCGGCTACACCGCGCCGCTGCGCCTGGCGATCGACGAGCCCGAGGAAGGGCCCGACGACGCCGAAAGCTCTACGTTCCACCAGATCGTGCTCGGCGAAGAGGAGTCGACAGCGTTGCGAGAGCTGGCGCAGCGGCACCGGATCACGCTGAACACGCTGGTGCAGTCCGCCTGGGCGGTGCTGCTGAGCCGGTACTCGGGTGCGGACGACGTCGTCTTCGGGATGACGGTGGCCGGCCGTCCGGTGGACCTCCCCGACGCCGAGACCACGGTCGGGATGTTCATCAACACGCTGCCCGTCCGGCTCGGCGTCCCGTCGCGAGCCCCGGTGGGGGAGTGGCTGCGGCAGGTGCAGGAGCGGCTGGCCGAACTACGTCAGTTCGAGTACACGTCCCTGGTGAAGATCCAGGGATGGACCGGCGTTCCGCGGGACACGCCACTGTTCGAGAGCGTCGTGGTGTTCGAGAACTACCCGGAGGCGAAGGGAGAGGACCGCCCGGCCGAGCTGACCGTCCAGGCCGCCGCGTCGGTGGACCGGACGAATTTCCCGCTGACGCTCGTGGCGGTGCCGGGCCGGATGCTGTCGCTCCAGCTCGCCTACGACACACGGCTGTTCCGCGCGGACACCGTGCGGCGGATGGCCGAGCAGTACCGCATCGTGTTGGAG
>NZ_VJWX01000683.1 GCF_007713715.1 Amycolatopsis rhizosphaerae | reverse complement strand
CGGCTCACCCCACCCGGTAGAGCATGGCGCCGTAGTACCAGCCGGCCCCGATGGCCGGGCTGAGCACCAGGTCACCGGGCCGGAACCGGCCCGCGCCCCGCGCCTCGGCCAGCACGATCGGGATCGAGGCGCTGGAGGTGTTGCCGCGCTCCTGGAAGTTCACCACGAACTTCCCCGCGGGCACGCCGAGCGCCTCCCGGACCCGGTTGTGCACCACGTCCGTACCGGGATGCGGCACCACCCAGTCCACTGTGTCCATGTCGAGACCGTTGCGCCGCAGCAGTTCCCCGCTGACCTCGACGATGCTCGACACGGCGTGCTCCGGCAGGTCCTTCTGGCTGCGCACCCATCCGTGCGGCGCCGGGGCGGACACCACCTTCGCGCGTTCCCCGTCACTGCGCAGCACCAGGTCGATCAGGCCGGGGTTCTCCGGGCGCTTCGACAGCACCACGGCGCCGGCCGCGTCCCCGCACACCAGTTCTCCCTTGCTGCCGGGACGCGCTCGGCGGCTGAACTGCTCGGAGCAGACGACGAGCGCGTGCCGGGTGTGCGGCAACGTGTTCAGATGCGCCGCCGCGATGCCCGTGGCGTGGATGAATCCCGTGCAGGCGCCCGAAACGTCGAAGGCCAGCGTGCGCGGGCAGCCGAGCAGCGCCGCCGTCTCCGGCGCGTGCTCGGGCACGAACGGCGGCACCGTCCAGCTGGCCAGCACCACCAGGTCGAGTTCCGCCGGGGCGAGCCCGGCGTCGGCGACCGCGAGCCTGCCCGCTTCGGCGCCCATGTACGGAATGGTTTCGGTCTCACTGCTGCGATGCCGGGCGCGCACCGAGACGGTGCCCAGTACGGAGGCGTCGATCGGGTTGTCGCCGCCGCGGGAGAAGTCCTCGTTGACGATCCGGTTCCGGGGGTAGTAGAGCCCGAACCCGGTCAGCGCCACCCCGGTCGCGGCCCACGGATTAGGCTGGTTCAGCATGCGCGGACGTCCCCTTCTTCCCGCTCGCCGGGCCGTCCATAGTGGAAGATCATCGCCCCCCAGCTGAACCCCCGGCCGACGCTCATCGCCAGTATCCGGTCGCCCCGGCGGACGCGTCCGTTGTGGACGTTTTCGGACAGGCACCCCGGCACGCTGACGCTGGAGGTGTTGCCCCGGCGGTCGATGTTGACCAGTACCCGTTCCCGCGGCGGATCGAGCAGCTCGACCACCTCGTTGATCATGTTGATGTTGCCCTGGTGCGGAATGACCCAGTCCAGTTCATCCCAGCCGCGGCCCGCGCGGCGCAGTGCCTCCCAGCTCGCTTCGGCGAGGAAACCGGCGCCGATCGCCCCGACCACCTTCCCCTTCATCATCATCTTGTCCTCGTCGTCGATGTCGAAGGCGTCGAAGTGCTCGGCGTCCGACCGCAACACCACGGCGTCCAGACCGGACGGTCCGTCGTGCCGCCGCCATACCGCGGCGGCGGCCCCGCCACCGAACAGCGCCGCGTTGCGGTAACGGAAGTTCAGGATGGGCAACGGGTTCTCCGCGCACACCACGAGCACGGTGCCGGCGTCGAGGCTGCTGAGCAGCCCTTGCGCCACGGTGCTGGCGTGCAGGAATCCCACACAGGCCACCCCGGTCACGTCGAAACCGAAGGCGCGGTCCGCGCCGAGCCGTTTCTGCAGGGGCAGCGCGAGGTCGGAGTACCGGTTGCCCGCCGTGGTCGGGTTGACCCGCGGGCGGGCGGTCGCCGTGGTCGCCACGATGACGTCGATGTCGTCCGCGGTCACATGTGCGTCCTTCATCGCCAGCGTGGCGGCCCGCTCCGCCATGTCCACGTGGTGCCTGCCCGGCGGCGGCCAGTGCCGCGCCCCCACCCCGGTGTGGCGGCGGATCCAGGCGTCGTCGATCCCGAGCGCGGGGTGCTCGGTCTCGAAAAAGCGGTTGGTCACCGGCTCGCCGGGGAAGTCGTGGCCGACTCCGGCGAGCACGACCGGCGCCGGGCGGGCCGCGGCGGTGGGGATCATCGATAGACTCCTTCCGGATCGAACTCGCGCAGCGCGTCGATCTCCTTGTCACTGAAGGGTTTTTCCGGCTCCACCGGGGTGTCGAGCACGGGCCAGCGGGTCCGTTCGCGCAGCGTGGTGATCGGGTCCGCCGCCGGATCCCCGGCCGGCGGGAGCCAGGTCCTCAGCACGAACGGTTCGTCCGCTCCCCCGCGCGCCAGCCGCCCGTACTGGGTCGCCACCGTGTGCACGTTGTGCCCGGGGCAGGTGGCGAAGGCCACGCGCGGCACGAACCGGCGCGGTGACGCCGCCGCGACCACCAGCGTGTCCAGGTGGCTGGCGAAGTCGTTGGCCCCGCCCGAACCCACCAGGAAGGCACCGTCGGCGGTCCGGCTGCTGTTGATCCGCCCGCCCGCGTCGATCTCGCCCGCGGACAGCACGGCCAGCGCCCGGCCGCGGCCGCCGGAGGCCAGCGCGCCCAGTACTTCCAGCGTCCCGGCATGGGCCCGGCAGCGCGCCGCATGCCGTTGGGAGAACAGGAAAACGTCACCGGGCGCGGCGTGCAGGTCGACCAGGCCGAGTTCGGCGTGCAGCTGCACGGGGCAGCCCCGTTCCCGCAGTTGCGCCGCGGCCAGCCACGCGGCGAGGTGCGAAACGCCGATTCCGGCCAGGATCGCGCGGTACCCGCGTTCGAGCACACGGTCCACAATGGCCCGTGCGGCCAGCAGCACGTGCCGCTCCCGCCACGTCGGCTCCCCGCCTGCCGGACGACGGACCTGCACCCGGCCTTCGCGCAACCGCGCCAGGCGGTCCCCGCCGAGGCGGCGCACCATCGCGTCCTGGCCCGGCACCTCGGTGACCCAGCGGCGGTACCAGTCCTCGCGCCCCTCCGGCGTGGCACACGCCCGCGCCAGCTCCACCAGGAAGTCGTAGTCGTCGAGGTAACCCTCGAAC
>NZ_VJWX01000682.1 GCF_007713715.1 Amycolatopsis rhizosphaerae | reverse complement strand
CCTTCTATGAGCAGGGTTTCCACGGCACGGCCGTGCGCGACATAGCCCGCCGCGTCGGCGTTACCGTGCCCGCGCTGTACTACTACTACGAGAACAAGGAAGCCATCCTCGTCGCCTTGCTGGAAACGGCGACCAACGACGTGGCCTCCCGCGCGTTCGCGGCCGCGGAGGAGGGCGGTGACCGGCCCGAGGTGCGGTTCGCCAACGTCATCGAGGCGGTCGTGCTGCACATGACGCACCGGGTCCGGCTGGCGGCACTGGACTCCGAGCTGCGCTACCTGCAGCCCGCCAACCGCAAGCACTACGCGGCCACCCGCAAGAAACTGGAGAACCTGCTCACCGGCATCATCACCGACGGCGTGCGGGCGAAGGTCTTCACCGTCGCGGAGCCCGCGGAAACGAGCCGGGCCCTGCTGGGCATGTGCCAGGCCGTCGCCACCTGGTTCCGCGACGACGGCCCGCTGCGGCCCGAAAAGCTCGCCGCCCGCTATGTCGCCATCGCGCTGATGACCGTGGGTGCCCAGCCCGGATCCCGGCGCACCCGGCCCCGCCAGGGCGGGGCCCGCTGAATCCGGCCGGGACTTACTGAGCGCTCGTTCAAGAGCGGAAACCACGGTATGGTCGGGGAAACTTCCGCGACCACAGCGAGGTGCCGAGGATGTCCCGCCCGATCCGCATCGCCAACTTCTCCGGCTACCTCGGCGACCGCTACACCGCCGTGGACGAGGTCATGGCGGGCGATCCGGTCGACGTCCTGGTCGGCGACTACCTCGCCGAGGTCACCCTCGCCGCACTGGCCTCCCGCCACCGCGCGGACCCTTCCCGCGGCTACGTCGAGTACTTCCTGGACCAGATCACCCCGCACCTGCCCGCACTGGCCGCGCGGGGCCTGAAGGTGGTGACCAACGCGGGCGGCTTCCACCCGGCGGGGCTGGCGGCCGCGCTGCGCGAGCGCATCGAAGCGGCCGGGGCAGGGCTGACGGTGGCCTGCGTCGAGGGCGACAACGTGCTCGCCCGGCTGCCCGAGTACGCACAAGCCGGGCACGCGCTGGAAAACCTCGACACGGGCGCTCCCCTGTCGTCGTGGGGCGTGGTGCCGCTGGCGGCGAACGCCTACCTCGGCGGCCGGGGCATCGCCACCGCACTGGCCGAGGGCGCCGACATCGTGGTCTGCGGCCGGGTCACCGACGCGTCGCTGACCGCGGGCCCCGCGGCCTGGTGGCACGGCTGGGCCTGGAACGACTGGGACGCGCTGGCGGGCGCGGTGACCGCCGGGCACATCATCGAATGCGGCCCGCAGGCGGTGGGCGGCAACTTCTCCGGGTTCACCCGGATCGCGAACATGCTCCTGCCGGGCTTCCCGATCGCCGAGATCGCCGCCGACGGCGGCAGCGTGATCACCAAGCACGCCCGCGACGGCGGCGAGGTCACCGTGGACACGGTGACCGCCCAGCTCGTCTACGAAATCCAGGGTCCGCGCTACCTCAACCCGGACGTCACGGTGCATCTGGACACCGTCCGCGTCACGGCGGCGGGCCCGGACCGGGTCGCCCTTTCCGGCGCGACCGGCTCACCGCCTCCACCGTCCACAAAGGTCGCGGTGTTCGGGCAGCTCGGCTTCAGCACCGTCAACACCGTCTACGTCACCGCCCCGGACGTGGACGCCAAGATCGAACTGCTGCGCGCGCAGATCTCCCGCGCCCTGCCCGAGGGGGTGGACGGGCTGGAGATCACCCGGATCGGCACCGCGGCCGCCGATCCGGAGACGCAGTGGGACGCGACGGTGGCCCTGCGGGTGATGGCCACCGCGCGCGAGCGCGAAGCACTGACCGAACTGAACCTCGCCCAGCGGCTGCTGAGCCTGTACCTGCAGAGCATTCCCGGCTTCTACCACGACGGCGGGGCCCCCTTCGGCGGCTCTCCCCGCCCGCGCATCGACTACTGGCCCGCGCTGCTGCCGATGGCGGCCGTCGGGCACCGGGTGGTGTTCGCCGACGGCCGCGTGCTCGACATCGCGCCCCCGGCCGAGACCGCGACGGTGGCCCAGCCGGAGCATCCGGAACCGGGGCCCGCCGAGGACACCGGCCCGCTGCGGCGCGCGCCGCTCGGTTCGGTCGCCTACGCCCGCAGCGGCGACAAGGGCGGCAACGCGAACGTGGGGATCTGGGTGCCCGACGAACGCGCCTGGCCGTGGCTGCGCGATCATCTGTCCACAGCGGAGCTTCGCAGGCTGGTGCCGGAGGTCAAGGACCTGCCGGTCGTGCGGCACGAGTTCCCCCGGCTCAAGGCCGTGCACTTCGTGCTGCGCGGGCTGCTCGGCACCGGCGGCTCCTCGAACCTGCGGGTGGACCAGGTCGGCAAGGCGGTCGGCGAATACCTGCGCGCCAAGCACGTGCTCATTCCCGAGGAACTGCTGACGAGGAGGGAAAACGGCGATGTCGCTGACTGAGCGGGTGGCCAAGGCGGTGGCGAACCCGGCGTCGGACGACGCGTTCGACGCGCACGCCGAACTCACCGAGGTGCTCGCGGGGATCGGCATGAGCCCGGACGAGACCGGCGGCACCATCACCTTCCTCGGCGCGGACCCGGTGGTGCCCAGCACGCTGCGGCTCGGGGGCGCGGCCGCGATCGCGCTGGCCGCGAAATCCGCCGCGCTGGCCAAGTTGTGGCGGCTGCGCGGCGGCGAGGGCCAGGACATCGTGGCGGACCTGCGGGTGGCACCGCACCGGCTGTGCCCGTTCTACGACCGCAAATGGGAGCTGCTCAACGGGTATCCGGGCAACGCGGCCGCCAACGCCAGCCAGGCACTGGGTTTCCGCTTCTACCGCACCGCCGACGACCGGTGGATGATGCCGCTCAACCCGTACCCCCGGATCAAGCTCGCCGCCCAGCGGCTGCTCGGCGTGCCCGAGGACGGCGAGGCGGTGGCCGCGGCGA
>NZ_VJWX01000681.1 GCF_007713715.1 Amycolatopsis rhizosphaerae | reverse complement strand
TTCGTCCTAGTGTGCGAGACGTGGACGAAGACACGACCATGGTGCGGGCGAAGGCACTGGTGAAGCGCTTCGGCGGGTTCGAGGCCGTCCAGGGCATCGACGTCGAGGTGCGGCGCGGGGAGGCGTTCGGCTTCCTCGGCCCGAACGGCGCGGGCAAGTCCTCCACCATGCGCATGATCGCCTGCGTGTCCCCGCGCAGCGACGGCGATCTCCGTATCCTCGGCCTGGACCCGGACACCGACGGCCCCCGCATCCGGGCCCGGCTGGGCGTGGTGCCGCAGCAGGACAACCTCGACACCGAGCTGACCGTGCGGCAGAACCTCCAGGTCTATGCCCGCTACTTCGGCCTGTCACGGGCGCAGGCCCGCGCCAAGGCCGCCGAACTGCTCGAGTTCGCCCAGCTCGCCGACCGCGCGGACGACGAGGTGGAACCGTTGTCCGGCGGGATGAAACGGCGGCTCACCATTGCCCGCTCGCTGGTCAACGACCCCGAGCTCCTGCTGCTCGACGAGCCGACCACGGGGCTCGACCCGCAGGCCCGGCACCTGCTGTGGGACAGGCTGTTCCGGCTCAAGGCGCAGGGCGTGACGCTCATCGTCACCACCCACTACATGGACGAGGCCGAGCAGTTGTGCGACAGGCTGGTCGTGATGGACGGCGGCCGGATCGTCGCGGAGGGCTCACCGGCCGAGCTGATCTCCCGCTATTCCACCCGCGAGGTGCTCGAACTGCGGTTCCCGCCGGGCGAGGAGGCACCCCTGGCCGCGGTGGCCGATCTGGCCGAACGGGTGGAGGTCCTGCCGGACCGGCTGCTCCTCTACACCGCGGCGGGAGAGACCGCGCTGGAGCAGGTGCACGTCCGCGGCATCCGGCCCCTGTCGAGCCTGGTCCGCCGCAGCAGCCTGGAGGACGTCTTCCTCCACCTCACCGGCCGGACGCTGGTGGACTGATGACGGCGGGATCGACGCCGGCATCGGTGACATCGGCGGGCCGCGTGGTCGGGCCGTGGCGGGCGGCCTTGCTGCGCGTGGAAGCGAACCTGTCCTGGTACCGCCGGTACTGGAAGTCCACCCTGTACTCCTCGGGACTGCAGCCGCTGCTGTTCCTCCTGGCCATGGGCCTCGGTTTCGGTTCGCAGGTGCCGGCGGGCCCGGCCACCGGCGGACTGTCCTATCTGCACTACATCGCCCCGGCGCTGCTGGTGTCCGCGGCACTGCAGCAGAGCGTGGCGGAGTCGACGTACCCGGTGCTGTCCGGGTTCAAATGGCAGAAGGACTACCTCGCCGTGACGGCCACCCCGGTCACCCCGGGGCAACTGCTCGGCGGCCATCTCGCGTGGGTGGGCCTGCGGATACTGCTGTCCAGCGTGGTGTACGCGCTGATCGCGCTCGCCTTCGGCGCCTGGCTCAACGCGGGCGTGGTGGCGGTGGTCGTCGTGGGGGTGTTCACCGGGCTGGCGTGCGCCGCCCCGGTCACCGCCTTCGCGGCCACCACCTTCGACGAGGGCACCCGGTTCAACGGGTTGTTCCGGTTCGTCGTGATCCCGATGACGCTGTTCGCCGGAACCTTCTTCCCAATCGCGCAGATCCCGCTCGCGCTGCGCTGGCTGGCCTGGATTTCCCCGCTCTGGCACGGAAACGAGCTGGCACGCGGGGTCACGCTCGGCGGGCTGGGGAGCTGGGCCGCGCTCGGGCACGTCGCGTATCTCGCGGCACTGCTGGCGCTCGGGGTCTTCCTCGCCCGCAGGTACTTCTACCGACGGCTGGTGGTCTGAAATGACGGTGCTGCACCAGAGGCGGCCCGGGCCGCTGCTGCGGATCCTGCCGCCGGGGCTCTACGCGGGCCGGGCGAGCAAGGTCGTCGAGCGCTCGATCCTCACCTACTCGCGGATGTGGCTCGTCTTCGTCTCCGGCGTGTTCGAGCCGCTGTTCTACCTGATCGCCTTCCGGATCGGGTTCGGCAGGCTGGTCGGCGACGTGGCCGGGCCGGATGGCAGGCCGATCAGCTACGTCGCCTTCGTCGCCCCCGCGCTGCTGGCGTCCTCGGCGATGAACGGCGCCGTCCTCGACTCCACGTACAACGTGTTCTTCAAGATCCGCTACGCGAAGACCTACGACGCGATGCTGGCCACCCCGGTCGGCCCGCTGGACATCGCGATCGGGGAGATCGCCTGGGCGGTGCTGCGCGGCGGCCTCTACGCGGTGGCGTTCTTCGGCGTGATGCTCGGCATGGGGCTGGTCGCCTCGCCGTGGGCGGTGTTGATCATCCCGATCGCCCTGCTGGTCGCGTTCGCCTTCGCGGCCATCGGCATGGCCTGCGCCACCTTCCTGCGCTCGCCGTCCCAGTTCGACTACATCCAGCTCGTCGTGATGCCCCTGTTCCTGTTTTCCACCACGTTCTACCCGCTGTCGGTGTACCCGGGGGCGATCCGCGTGGTGGTGCAGTGTTCGCCGCTCTACCACGGGGTGGAGCTGATGCGCGAGGTGTCGGCCGGGCTGCTGCGGCCGGACATGCTGGGCCACCTGGCCTATCTGGTGGCACTGACGGCGTTCGGGGTGTGGGCGGCGTCGCGCCGGATCACCCACCTGCTCCTGCGGTGAGCGCGGCCCGCGCGTCGACCATGCCGTGGCCGTAGAAGCCGTTGTAGGCGGTGTAGCCGGTGCAGTAGGCGTCCTGATGCCCGTCGCCGGTGAGGTCGTAGTCCGCGGGGCAGGGCATCGGGCGGGCCGTGCGGTACAGCGCCTCGCGCAACTGCCTGGGCCCGTAGCCGGGATGCGCCGAGGCGATCAGCGCGGCGACCCCGCTCACGTGCGGTGCCGCCATGGAAGTGCCGCACAGGGGCGCGTACCCGCCGCCGGGCACCGTGGACAGCACGCAGTCGTGGCCGTCACCGCCGGGGGCGGCCAGGCCGATCACGCCGAGCCCGTAGGAGCTGTAG
>NZ_VJWX01000680.1 GCF_007713715.1 Amycolatopsis rhizosphaerae | reverse complement strand
GACCACGACCGACCACGCGATAGGACACTCCATGAGGATGCGCCCCCTCGGCCGCACCGGAATCCACGTCAGCCCCTACTGCCTCGGCACCATGCTGTTCGGCCAGAACGGCAACCCCGACCGTGACGACTGCGTCCGGATCATCCACCGGGCGCTGGACGCGGGAATCAACTTCGTCGACACCGCCGACGTGTACGGACCGCACGGTGTGACCGAAGAGATCGTGGGTGCCGCGCTCCAAGGCAGGCGCGACGACGTGGTGGTGGCCACCAAGGTCAACGGTCCGATGGGAGACGACGTCAACCGCCGCGGCAGCTCCCGGCGGTGGATCGTCACCGGGGTCGAGCATTCGCTGCGGCGCCTGCGGACCGACCACATCGACCTCTACCAGATCCACCACCCCGACCCGCAGACCGACATCGAGGAAACCCTGTCGGCGCTGACCGACCTCGTGCGCGCCGGCAAGGTCCGCGCCATCGGCACCTCCAACCTGCCCGCCTCCGAGATCGTCGAGGCGCAGTGGGCCGCCGACCGGCACGGATTGCAGCGCTTCCGCACCGAGCAGCCCACCTACTCCATCCTCAACCGCGGGATCGAGCGTGAGGTCCTGCCCGCCTGCCGGCGCTACGGCATGGGCGTGCTGGTGTGGAGCCCGCTGGCGATGGGCCTGCTCACCGGCCGCTACCGCAAGGGCGAGTCCGTGCGGAACGCGCAGCGGATGCGCTGGGTGCCCAGGCACATGACCGACGAGCGCAAACTCGACGCGGTCGAGGAACTCATCCCACTGGCCAAGGAGGCCGGCCTGTCGCTGACCCACCTGGCGGTGGCCTTCGCCATCAGCCACCCCGGGGTCACCTCGGCCATCATCGGCCCGCGCACCATGGAACAACTCGAGGACCTGCTGGCCGGCGCCGAGGTCACCCTCGACGACGAGATCCTCGACCGGATCGACCGGATCGTGCCGCCCGGAACCGACATCGGCCCGATCGACGTGTCCTATGTGCCACCCGCCATCGAACAGGCGGCGCTGCGCCGTCGGTCGGCCGGCGAGCGCGCGGCGGCATGACCCGATGACCGTGCTGGACACCCGGGCGCTCAACCGTGCGACGCTCGCCCGGCAGTTGCTGCTCGATCGCGCCGGCCTGCCGGTGCCCGACGCCGTGGCGCACCTGTGCGGCATGCAGGCCCAGGAGCCGCAGGAGCCGTTCGTCGGGCTGTGGGCGCGGCTGCGCGCCTTCGAGCCGGCCACCCTCGACGACGGGGTGACCGGCAGGCGGGTGGTGCGGACCCATCTCATGCGCCGCACGATCCACCTGGTCACCGCCGCCGACGCACTGGCATGGCGGGCCCGCCACGGCGCCATGCTGCGCCAACGGGTACTCGGGGTCTACCGCCGCGAGTTCGACGGGGTGGACCTCGACGAGCTCGCGGCGGCGGCACGGGCGATGCTGGCCGACGACGAGCCACGCACGATGGCCGAGCTCGGGCGGACACTCGGTGCGCGCTGGCCGTCCGCGGGACCACGGGCGCTGGGAGAGATGGTGATCGCCGCTCTCGTCCCAGTGGTGCAGCTGCCACCGCGCGGACTGTGGCGCAAGAAGGCGGGCGTGCGCACGGTATTGCTCTCCTCGTGGCTGGGGCGCGAGATCGACCCGCTTGCCCCGGAGGGTTCCGATCCGGTCGGCGAAGCGCTGGTACTGCGCTATCTGGCGGCGTTCGGACCCGCCGCCGTGGCCGATGTGCGCGCGTGGTCCGGCCTCGCCGGACTTCCCCACGCGGTCGCCGCACTCCGCGACAAGCTGGTCACCTTTCGCGACGAGCGTGGCCGGGAACTGATCGACCTCCCGGACGCGCCGCGCCCCGACCCCGACACACCCGCCCCGGTGCGGTTCCTGCCCGCGTTCGACAACGCGATCCTCGGCTACGACGACCGCAGCCGGATCATCGACGACGCCCACCGCGGGCTGTCCGTCGCCGGCGCGCGCGTCGTTCTGGTCGACGGCCGCGTCGCCGCGACCTGGACCGAGCAGGCGGGCACCGTGACCGTCACTCCGCTGCGCCGTTTCTCCCGGGCGGAGCACACCGCCGTCGCGGAGCAGGGGGCGGAACTGGCGTCGTTCCTCTCCGGCGACGACAGCCAACGCGTAGAGGTGAAAGCGCTTTCCTGACGGCTGGCAGCCGGCGAGGCGTCGGCGCGAGAGGTCCGCGGTCAGGTCACCAGGCCATGGCGGTAGGCGTAGACGACTGCCTGGACGCGGTCGCGCAGGTCGAGTTTGGCGAGGATGCGTGAGACGTAGGTCTTGACCGTCTCCTGGCTGATCACCAGGTTCGCGGCGATCTCGCTGTTGGAGAGGCCCTCCGCGATGAGGCGCAGGACTTCCAGCTCTCGCGGGGCCAGCCGGGACTCGGGTGTGCCCTCCACCGGCCGGATCCGTGCGGCGAACCGGCCGATGAGCCGGCGCGTCACTTCCGGCGCCAGCAACGCGGCACCCGTGGCGACGGTCCGGATGCCGTTCAGCAGCTGTCCCGGCGGGGCGTCTTTGAGGAGGAACCCGCTGGCGCCGGCACGCAGCGCTTCGTAGACGTATTCGTCGAGGTTGAACGTGGTCACCACGAGCACCTTGACCGGCTCGGTCACCCCGGCGCCTGCCAGCAGGCGGGTCGCCTCGATGCCGTCGAGGACCGGCATCCGCACGTCCATCACCACGACGTCGGGGCGAAGCCGGCCGGCGAGGTCGACGGCGGCGCGGCCGTCGCCGCACTCGCCGACCACCGCGAGGTCGGGCTGGGCGTCGATGATCGTCGTGAACCCGGTGCGGATCAGCGCCTGGTCGTCACACACGAGGACGCGGATCGGTGCGGTCACGAGGCGCTGCCCACGGGAATGCGGGCCCGCACCATGAACCCGCCGTCGTCCTGCCGTCCGGCCCGGAATTCGCCGCCGAGCACGCC
>NZ_VJWX01000067.1 GCF_007713715.1 Amycolatopsis rhizosphaerae | reverse complement strand
GTGTCGAAAAGGGACCCTGTCTCGCGGCTCGGCTCGAAGAGGGACCCGGTCTCCTTGCCGGACTCGAACAGCGAGCCCGATTCCGCCTGCTCGAACGGCGCGAAGACCGAGGTCTTCTCGGCCTCGCTCTCGGGTTCGGGCCGGTGCTCGGATTCGGGCTCCAGCGCGGAGGACACCGGCGAAGAGAACAAGGCTCCGCCGGACTCGGCCTGTTCGGTGACCGGACTGCCGAAGCTGTCCCGCTCGTACCAGTGCGGCTGCGGCCCCGGTTCGGGCTGGGCGGGATGGTCGGCCGGATGCTCCGGCTGGAACGGCTCGGGCTCGTAGGCACGGGTCGGCGCAACCCGTTGCTCCGGCTCCGGCTCGGGCTCGGGTTCCGGTTCGAAGGTGCGGGTCGGCGCGACCCGCTGCTCCGGTTCCGGCTCCGGTGCCGGTGCGGCCTGCGCGGCGAGCAGCCTGCGTTCGAGGAGGCGGTTCCTGGCCTGCGCGGGGCGGACCAGCAGCAACCAGGTCAACAGCACACCGGCCGCGAACGCCAGCACGCTCCACAACCACACCTGTCCGAAGAGGGACATCGTGGGTCCTTTCTCTTCCTAACGCACCGGTAGCACTTTCAGTGACACCGGAACGCCTCGCTCATGACGCGATCAGGGGATCGCGTCAGCGCGTACGAGCGACAAGGTAATCCGCGACCGACTCACAGGCGTCACGTGCCGCCGAAGCGGGCAGCGCCGACAACTGCGCCCGGGCACGCCGGGCGTAATCGGCCAGCGTAGCGGTCGCGCTGTCCAGGCCCTTCGAGACACGAAGCAACTGGAGGGCCTCTTCGACCAGGTCATCGTCACCGATCGGCCCGGCCAGCAGTTCCCGCAGCCTCGGATCCGTTTCCGGGTCGGCGAGCGCGAACAGCATCGGCAGGGTGCGTACACCCTCGCGAAGATCAGTGCCCGGCGTTTTGCCCGATTCGTGGGACGGCGAGGCGATGTCGATGACGTCGTCGGAGATCTGGAAGGCCGTGCCGATGATCTCGCCGAACCGCTGCAACGCCTCGACGTGCTCGGGTTCGGCCCCGGAGACCATGCCCCCGAACCGGCCCGCGGTCGCGATCAGCGAACCCGTCTTCTGCGCCACCACGCTCAGGTAGTGCTCGACGGGATCCTCGCCGTCGCCGGGACCGACGGTCTCCCGCATCTGCCCGGTGACCAGTTCACCGAAGGTCTCCGCGATGATCCGCGCCGCGTCGGTGCCCAGTTCCGACACCAGCCGGGAGGCGTGCGCGAACAGGAAGTCACCGGTCAGGATCGCGATCGTGTTGTCCCAGCGGGCGTTCACGCTCTGCGCGCCGCGCCGCATGGTCGCCTCGTCCATCACGTCGTCGTGGTACAGGGTCGCCAGGTGGACCAGCTCCACGGCGGCCGCCGCGGTCACGACGCCCTTGTGGTTTCCCTTGCCGAACTGCGCGGCGAGCAGCGTGAACATCGGCCGGAACCGCTTGCCCCCGGCTTCCACCAGATGCGAGGCGGCCTCGTGGACCGCCTTGACGTCGCTCCGGGCCGTTTCGCGCAGCAGGTTCTCGACGTCGGCGAGTCCAGCGGCCAGCGTGCGCAGCAGTTGCTCATCGGCGATCCGCAGGCCCACGCTCGCGCGCAGATCCTCGATGGTGCCACTCTGAACCGACACTTCTCCCCTGCCCTCTCGCGCTCCGTACGGTCCTCACCAGCGTAATGGCAAGCAGGGACGGGTTGGCGCTCCGCTCGCCAAGGGCATCGGTGACGATCGTGACAGGCCGCTTCCCGTAACCCGGGTACCCACTCTGACCTGCGAAAATCGCCGTGAAGGGTCCCTTCACGGTCGATATGACCGTCAAGGGACCCTTCACGGCTCTAAACGAGCCACTCCGTCATCAAAACGCGAAGGTGCCCGCTCCGGCCCAGTTCAGCGCGAACGACGGGACCACGCCCAGCAGCAGGGTGACGATCACGCCGAGGGTGATGGCGGCCGTGGTGAACGCACCCGGCACGGTCACCGCGGGGCCCTCCGCCGCCGGCTGCGAGAAGTACATCAGCACGATCACCCGCAGGTAGAAGAACGCGGCGACCGCGCTGAACACCAGCGCGACGACCACCAGTGGTGCCATCCCGTCCCGCAGCGCGGCCGAGAACACCACGAACTTCCCGACGAAACCACTGGTGAGCGGGATCCCGGCGAGCGCGAGCAGCAGGAAGGTGAACACGCCCGCCAGCAGCGGCGAGCGTTTCGCCAGGCCGGCCCACGCCGACAGATGGGTCGCCTCGCCCGAGGAGTCCCGCACCAGCGACACCACACCGAACGCGGCGAGCGTGGTGAACCCGTAGGCCAGCAGGTAGAACAGCGTGCCCGACAGACCCTGGTCGGTCATCGCGATGGTGCCCACGAGCAGGAACCCGGCGTGCGCAATGGACGAGTAGGCGATCATGCGTTTCACGTCGGTCTGGGTCAGGCCGAGAATGGCACCGACGGCCATCGACACGATCGCCACCGCCCACAGCACCCCGCGCCATTCCCAGCTGGTCGATTCGAAACCGACGGTGAGCACCCGCAGGATCGCGCCGAACGCGGCGACCTTGGTGCAGGCGGCCATGAACGCGGTGACCGGGGTGGGCGATCCCTGGTACACGTCCGGGGTCCAGGTGTGGAACGGGCCCACGGACCCCTTGAACAGCAGGCCGACGACCAGCAGTCCCATGCCGACGAACAACAGGGTGTCCGAGCGGTCCGAACCGGCCGCGGCGCGGGCGATGTCGGCGAGCTTGACCGAGTTGGCGTAGCCGTAGAGCAGCGCCAGGCCGTACAGGAAGAACGCCGACGAGAACGCGCCGAGCAGGAAGTACTTGACCGCGGCCTCCTGCGACAGGAGACGACGGCGCCGGGCGAGGCCGCACATCAGGTACAACGGCAGGCTCAGCACTTCCAGCGCGATGAACATGGTGAGCAGGTCGTTGGCGGCGCAGAAGGTCATCATGCCGCCGAGCGCGAACAGGGTCAGCGGAAAGACCTCGGTCTGCATCCCGGTGCTGCCCACCTGCGCCCGGTCCTGGAAGGTGCCGGGCCGGATGGACGCCTGGGCCACGAACGCGCCACCGGGCTCGATCGAGCGGTCCGCGATCAGCAGCACCGCCCCGATCGCCAGCGCGAGCAGCGTGCCCCACAGGAACAGCGCGGGTTTGTCCACCGAGATCGCACCGGCGAGCGTGGTGAGCCCGGCCTTGGGTGAACCGCTGACGTACACGACGAGCGCGACACCGGCGGCCACGATCGCGAGCAGGCTCAGCGTCACCTGTGCGGACCACCGGAGGTGCCGGGGCAGGAATGCTTCGAACAGCACGCTGATGCAGGCCGCCGACAGCACGACCAGCACCGGAAGGATCGCCGCGTAGTCGATCTGCGGCGTCGCGATCTGCCCCTGCTGGGCCAGTACCTCGATCACTTCGCCTGTCCTCCTTGCAGGGCCGAAAGCGTTGCGTCCACGGACGGTCCGACGGTGTCGAGCACCGGCTTCGGGTAGAAGCCGAGGCCGATGATCAGCACCACCATCGGCACCAGGATGGCCAGTTCCTTGCGGCCGAGGTCCTTGATTCCCTTGCGGGCGCCCAGTTCCGGTGCGATCGCCGTGCCGGGGCCTCCCCCGGCGCCCATCAGCGCGTCACCGCGCACCGGCCCGGTCATCAGGCGCTGGTACAGCCACAGCACGTAGGCCGCGGCGAGCACCATGCCCAGGGTGGCCAGCGTCGCGTACACCGGCTGGGTTTCGAACGAACCCAGCAGCACCAGGAACTCGCTGACGAACGAGTTGGTGCCCGGCAGGGACAAAGTGGACAGACCGGCGATCAGCAGCATGCCGCCCAGCAGCGGGGTCACCTTGTACATCCCGCCGTAGTCGGAGATCCGGGTGGACCCGCCGCGCGCGATCACCAGGCCGAGCACCACGATCAGCATCCCGGTGGCCAGGCTGTGGTTGAGCATGTACGTCACCGAGCCCACGGTGGCCTGGCCGGTGAACGCGAAGATGCCGAGCGCGATGAACCCGAAGTGCGCGATGGACACGTAGGCCACGAACCGTTTCATGTCCTGCTGCCCCGCGGCCAGTATCGAGCCGTAGAGCACCCCGATCACCGCCAGCACCAGCACCAGCGGCGCGAGCGCCTTGCTGGCCTGCGGGAACATCGGCAGGTTGTACCGCAGGAAACCGAAGGTGCCGACCTTGTCCAGCACGCCGACCAGCAGTACCGCGATCCCGATGGGCGCCTCCCCGGCCGCGTCGGGGAGCCAGGTGTGGAACGGCACCAGCGGCGCCTTGATCGCGAACGCGAGGAAGAAGCCGAGGAACAGCCAGATCTGGGTGGAGGCCGGTGCGTCGCGCACGACGGTGACCAGGGTGGCCCAGTCGAAGGTGCCCTTGCCGAGCTTGTCCGCGGCGATCGAGTACGCCCCGATCGCCGAGGCGAGCATGATCAGGCCGCCGAGGAACGAGTACAGGAAGAACTTCACCGCCGCGTACTGGCGGTTCGCGCCGCCGTAGCCGCCGATCAGGAAGTACATCGGGATCAGCATGATCTCGAACAGCACGTAGAACAGGAACACGTCGGTGGCGGCGAACACCGCGATGGTCAGCGCCTCCTGCACCAGGATGAGCGCGAAGTAGCCGCCGGCGCTGCGCCCCTCGGGCAGCCGGTCGGCGGGGCCGAGCGCGGCGAGCACGATGGGGACCAGGAACGCGATCACCGCGATCATGATCAGCGCGATGCCGTCCACCCCGAACGAGATGTGGATGCCGAAGGCCGGGATCCAGTCCATCGAGGTGGTCTGCTGCAGGCGGGCACCACCGGGGTGGTAGCTCGCCCAGGTCGGGATGATCAGCGCGAGTTCCAGGAGCGCGAACGCCAGTGCGGCGCGAGTCGCCAGCCGGTCGTCGCGCCGCAGCCCGGTGAGCACGAGCGCGCCGACGAGCGGCAGGAGGATGAGGGCAACCAACCAGCTCATGAGAACCTCACCAACAACAGGGCCGCGACGAGCACGAACGAACCGGCGAGCATCGACAGGGCGTACGAGCGGACGAACCCGGTCTGCAGCCGCCGCAACCGGCCCGATCCGCCGCCGAGCGCGGCGGCCAGCCCGTTCACCGCGCCGTCCACGCCGCGGCTGTCCAGGTAGACCGAGAACCGGGTGAGCCACAATCCCGGCCTCGCGACCAGCGCCTCGTTCAGCGCGTTGCCGTACAGGTCCTTGCGGGCGGCGCGGACCACCGCCGAGACCTCCTCCGGCCGTTCGACCGGGGTTTCGCGGCGGCCGGCCACGAGCCAGGCGACCAGCACGCCGAGGGCGGCCAGCGCGACGGTGAGCCACGGGACGAGCGCGTGCGGGATGACCGTCTGCGCCGGTTCTTCCAGCGGGCCGAGCGACGGGACGAGCCAGTCGACCAGCCGGTGGCCGAGTGAGAGGAAGGCACCGGCGCCGACCGAGCCGACAGCGAGCACGATCATCGGCACGGTCATCACCGGTGGCGACTCGTGCGGGTGGTAATCCTTGCCGTCACTGGTCTTCAGGTCCTTCCAGCGTTCCTTGCCGAAGAAGGTCATCAGCATCAGCCGGGTCATGTAGAACGCGGTGAGCCCGGCACCGAGCACCGCGGCGCCGCCGAACACCCAGCCGCGCCAGCCCTCCTGGCCGAACGCGGCCTCGATGATCGCGTCCTTCGAGAAGTACCCGGACAGGAACGGGAACCCGATCAGCGCCAGGTAGCCGAGACCGAAGGTGACGAAGGTGATCGGCATCCGGCGGTAGAGCCCGCCGAAGCGGCGCATGTCCACCTCGTCGTTCATGCCGTGCATCACCGAACCGGCGCCGAGGAACAGTCCCGCCTTGAAGAAGCCGTGCGTGAGCAGGTGCATGATGCCCAGCGCGTAGCCGAACGGGCCGAGGCCGACGGCCAGCATCATGTAGCCGATCTGGCTGACGGTCGAGTAGGCCAGCACCTTCTTGATGTCGTCGTAGGCGCAGCCGATGATCGACCCGAGCAGCAGGGTGACCGTGCCGATCAGTGCGACGACCAGCCGCCCGTCCGCGGTGACGTTGAAGATCGGGTTCGCGCGGGCGATCAGGTAGACCCCGGCGGTGACCATCGTGGCGGCGTGGATCAGCGCCGACACCGGGGTCGGGCCCTCCATCGCGTCGGGCAGCCAGGCCTGCAGCGGGAACTGGCCCGACTTACCGCAGGCGCCGAGCAGCAGCAGCAACGCGATCGCGGTGACCACCCCGGCCGGGGCGTGACCGATGCCGGCGAACACTCCGGCGTAGCTGACGCTGCCGATGTACTTGAACATCAGGAAGATCGCCAGTGCCAGGCCGACATCGCCGACCCGGTTCATCAGGAACGCCTTCTTCGCCGCGGTGGCCGCCGACGGCCGGTCGGTGTACCAGCCGATGAGCAGGTACGAGGCCAGGCCCACGCCTTCCCAGCCGAGGTAGAGGGTGATGAAGTTGTTGCCCAGCACCAGAACCAGCATCGAGGCGACGAAGAGGTTCAGGTAGCCGAAGAACTTCCGGCGGTCGGCGTCCGCCGCCATGTAGCCGATCGAGTAGATGTGGATCAGCGAACCGACCCCGGTGATCAGCAGGACGAACACCAGTGACAGCGCGTCGATCCGGAACCCGAAGTCGACGTCGAGGCTGCCCACCGGGAACCACGAGTACAGCTTCGTGTCGACCGGGTTGCCGTTGCTCGAAAAGAACAGCGCCAGGCCGTAGACGAAGGACGCGATGACGGTCGCGCAGCCGAGCAGGTGTCCCCACGCGCCGGTCCGCCTGCCGCCCGCGAGCAGGATCAGCGCGCCCAGGGCGGGAAAGGCGACCAGCAGCCACGATGATGCGATCACTTGAGCCTGCTCCTAGTACTTGAGGAGGTTGGTGTCGTCGACCGAGGCCGAGCGCCGGGTCCGGAAGATCGACATGATGATCGCCAGCCCCACCACGACCTCGGCCGCGGCGACGACCATCACGAAGAACGCCATCACCTGGCCGCCGAGCCCGCCGTTCATCCGCGAGAACGTGACCAGCGTCAGGTTCACCGCGTTGAGCATCAGTTCGATGCACATGAACACGACGATGGCGTTGCGGCGTACCAGCACCCCGACCGCGCCGATCGAGAACAGCAGCGCGGACAGCAGCAGGTAGTAGGTGGGAGTCATCGGTCCTGTGCCCCCTCGGTTCCCTCGGCGCCCACCAGTGCGTGCGCGTCCGGTTCGGGTTCGGTGCCCTCGACGCGCTTCCGCTCGGCTTCCAGCCGGGCCGTGGGCGTGGATTCGATGATTTCGGAGAGCGATTCCGGGGCCACCGAACCGTCGGGCAGCAGCGCGGGGGTCGCCACCGAATGCGAGGTGGCGAAGACGCCGGGCCCCGGTTTCGGCGAGATCCGCTCGTACTCGCCGCGGAACCGGGCTTCGACGAGCTCCTTCTGGCTGCGGCGCCCCGTCTTGGGGGTGAACGCCAGCACCATCGCGCCGAGCGCGGCGGTGATCAGCAGGGCCGAGGTGAGCTCGAACGGGAACAGGAAGTCGGTGAAGATCAGGCGGCCCAGATTGCCCGGGGTGCCGTTCGGGGCCGGCGCGGGCACCACCTTGGCCAGCGACCGGGTGAGCGCGGTGGCGATCAGCCCGGCGATGCCGATGCCGAGGACGCCGGCCCACAGGCGCTGTCCGCGAAGGACTTCCACCACCGAGTCGGAGCTTTCCCTGCCGACCAGCATCAGCACGAACAGGAACAGCATCATGATCGCGCCGGTGTAGACGATGATCTGGGTGAAGCCGAGGAACGGGGCCTGCTGCACCATGTAGAACACCCCGAGCGAGAACATCGTCATCGCCAGGAACAGCGCCGAGTGCACGGCGTTGCGGGAGAAGATCAGCCCGAGCGCACCGAGCAGCGCGATCGGGCCGAGGATCCAGAACGCGACGGCCTCGCCCGTGGAGACGGTCTGCTCCGCGGCCTGGGCCAGGATCAGGCTGGTCACTGGATGACCTCCTCACGTGAGGTCTCGACGGTTTCGCCCGACGGCACGCCGCGATCGCGAGCCAGTTCGGGGCCGTTGACGTAGTAGTCCTGCTCGTCGTCGCCGAGCCGCATCGGGTGCGGCGGCTGCTCCATGCCGGGCAGCAGCGGGGCGAGCAGGTCCTCCTTGGTGTAGATCAACCGCTGCCGGTCGTCGTCGGCCAGCTCGTAGAAGTTGATCATCGTCAGGGACCGGGTGGGGCAGGCCTCGATGCACAGGCCGCAGCCGATGCAGCGCAGGTAGTTGATCTGGTAGTCCTTGCCGTAGCGCTCGCCCGGCGAGTACCGCGCCTCCTCGGTGTTGTCCCCGCCCTCGACGTAGATCGCGTCCGCGGGGCAGGCCCAGGCACACAGTTCGCAGCCGACGCACTTCTCCAGCCCGTCGGGATGCCGGTTGAGCTGGTGCCGCCCGTGGTAGCGCGGCGCGGCGGGCGCGCCGGCCTCGGGATACTCCTCGGTCGCCACCTTCTTGAACATCATCGAGAAGGTGACCCCGAAACCCTTGAGGGGATCAAACATTCCCATCGGAACTCCCTACCTGGGCGGGTTCGCCGGACCGCACGGACCGGGGGCGCTTCTTACTGGCGGCGGCGCGGTCCGGCACCGGCGGGACCTTCAGGTCCAGCGGGGGCAGCGGGTAGCCGCCGCCGGTGATCGGCACGCTGTCGGTGTCCGGCGGCACCTTCTTCTCCGGCACCAGCATCGCGATCGCGATGGCGACCACGACCACGACCGCCCCGCCGACGAGGATCTGGGCGGTGGTCAGTCCGCCGCTGTTGCGGATCGCGCGGATCGCCGTGATGACCACGATCCAGAGCAGGTTGACCGGCACCAGCACCTTCCAGCCCAGCTTCATGAACTGGTCGTACCGGAACCGCGGCAGCGTGCCGCGCAGCCAGATGAAGCCGAACAGCAGCGCGAACAGCTTGATGCCGAACCAGATCAGCGGCAGCCAGCCCTGGTTCAGCGGCGAGTCGAGCCCGACGAACGGGAACATCCAGCCGCCGAGGAACAGGGTGGTCGCGAACGCCGAAACGATCACCATGTTGACGTACTCGGCGAGGAAGAACATGGCGAACTTCATCGAGGAGTATTCGGTGTGGAAGCCGCCGACCAGTTCCGATTCGGCCTCGGGGAGGTCGAAGGGCGCCCGGTTGGTCTCGCCCACCATCGAGATCAGGTAGATCACGAAACTGGGCAGCAGGAGGTAGAAGTACCAGCCGTGCGACTGAGCGGCGACGATGTCCCCGGTGGACAGCGACTGCGCGTAGAGCACCACGCCCACGATGGACAGGCCCATCGCGATCTCGTACGAGATCACCTGCGCGGCCGAGCGCAGCCCGCCGAGCAGCGGATACGGCGAGCCCGAAGACCAGCCCGCCAGCACGATCCCGTACACCCCGACCGACGAGCAGGCCAGGATCACCAGCACACCGACCGGCAGGTCCACCAACTGCAGTACGGTCCGGTGGCCGAAGATCGACACCTCGGGGCCGAACGGGATCGCCGACAGCGCGATCAGCGAGGGGACCACCGCGATCACCGGGGCCAGGAAGTAGACCTTCCGGTCCGCGGTGTCGGGGATGATCTGCTCCTTGAACGGCAGCTTGATCGCGTCCGCGAGGGACTGCAGGTAGCCGCCCGGCCCGACCCGGTTCGGCCCCGGCCGGTTCTGCATCCGGCCGACCGCCTTGCGCTCCCAGACGATCAGGAAGATCGTCATGATCGGCCCGATCAGCAGGATCACGACCGCCTTGAGCAGGATCAGCCACCACGGGTCGTCGGCCAGCAACTGGGCCCTGGTCAGGTGGTCGGCCTGAGCCAGCACCATTCCCGTCATCGGGCACCTCCCCGGATCGACACCACAGCTCCGTGCCCCACGCCGAGGGTGCGCCGCACGGTCGAGCCGGGCGAGTTGCCCGGCAGCCACACCACGTCCTCGGGCAGGTGCTCCTCGGCCTCGACGGGCAGGGTGACGGCACCCCGCCCGGTCGACACCGTCACGGTCGGCCCGAGTTCGGCGGCGAGCTTCGGCGACACCCGGGCGACCACCCGGCGGGCGGTCCCGGCCAGGTGCGGCTCCGCCCGCTGCAGAGAGCCCTCGTCGAGCAGCAGCCGCCAGGTCGCGAGCCGCGCCTTGCCCTCCGGAAGCGCCAACTGGGCCCCGCGCACCGCGTTCTCGGCGGTGAAGGACGCCCGCACGGCACTGGGGCCGAGACGGGCGAAGTCCCCGTAGGCGGCCGCGGGCGTCTGGGTGAACAGGTCCGCGTCCATCTCGACGGCCAGCGTGTCGAGCACCCGGCAGTCGGACAGCGCGCCGGTGTTCTCGATGGTGATGTCGAACTCGCGGCGGCGGCCCTCCCAGTCGAGGTAGCTGCCCGCCTTCTCGACGTCCGGCGCGATCGGCAGCACCACGTCGGCGTGCTCGGTGACGCCGCTCGGCAGCAGTTCCAGGCTCACCACGAACTCCGCGCGGGCGAGCGCCCGGCGGGCCAGTTCGGGATCGGGCAGATCGTCCGGGTCGACCCCGCCCACCACCACACCGGCCAGGTCGCCCTCGGCGAGCGCGGCGAGGATGCCGCTGGTGTCCCGTCCCGGCTCGGCGGGCAACGAGACGCGCCAGGCGGCCTCGACCTCGGCCCGGGCTTCGGCGTCGGTGACCGGGCGGCCGCCCGGCAGCAGGGCCGGCGCCGCACCGGCTTCGAGCGCCCCGCGCTCACCGGCCCGGCGCGGGATCCAGGCGATCTTCGCGCCGGTCCGCTCCGAAAGCCGGTCCAGCGCCGAGAACAGGCCGGGGATCTCCGCGGCCCGTTCGCCCACCAGGATCACCGCCCCGTCGGCGGCCAGTGCCGCGTCCAGGTCCGGCGCGTGTTCGGCAAGGCCCTCGATCGCGGCGGCCTCCCCGCCGGGCTCGCAGGCGAGCAGTTCACCGGAGGTCCGACGCACCGCCGGGGTGCTCCACTGTCCGATGTGGACGACCTTGGTCCCGCGCTTGCGGGCCGCCTTGCGCAGCCGCAGGAAGACGATCGGTGATTCCTCCTCCGGCTCGAAGGCCACGCACAGCACCGTCGGCGCGTGTTCCAGCGACGCGTACGAAACCCCTGTCTCGGGCGTCGTCCCCACCACGCGCGCCGCGAGGAAGGACAGCTCCTCGGCGGAATGCGGGCGGGCACGGAAGTCGATGTCGTGGGTTCCCAGCGCGACGCGGGCGAACTTGGCGTAGGCGTAGGCGTCCTCGAAGGTGAGCCTCCCACCGGCCAGCACCGCGGCGCCCTTGCCGTCGCGTGCCTTCGCCAGGCCCGCCGCGGCCACCCGGAGGGCCTCGGTCCACGAGGCTTCCTTGAGTTCGCCGTCGGCATCGCGCACCAGCGGCCGCCGGAGCCGTTCCGGCACCTCCGCGTACCGGAACGCGAACCGGCCCTTGTCGCACAGCCATTCCTCGTTGACGTCCGGGTCGTTCCCGGCGAGCTTGCGCATCACCTTGCCGCGCCGGAAGTCGGTGCGTTCGGCGCAGCCCGACGCGCAGTGCTCGCACACGCCCGGCGAGGACACCAGGTCGAACGGGCGGGACCGGAACCGGTACTGCGCGCTGGTCAGCGCGCCGACCGGGCAGATCTGGATGGTGTTACCGGAGAAGTACGACTGGAACGGCTCCCCCGAGGACGTCCGCCCCGCGGCGTCCAGCACATCCGTGGTCTGCCCGGTCCCGATCTGCTGCTGCGCGCCCCGCTCCAGCAGATCGATGAACGGGTCACCGGCGATCTGCGCGGAGAACCGGGTGCACCGCTGGCACAGCACGCACCGCTCGCGGTCCAGCAGGACCTGCGTGGAGATCGGCAGCGGCTTCGGGAAGGTGCGCTTCTTCTCCAAGAACCGGGAATCGGTCCGGCCGTGCGCCATCGCCTGGTTCTGCAGCGGGCACTCGCCGCCCTTGTCACAGATAGGGCAGTCCAGCGGGTGGTTGATCAGCAGCAGCTCCATCACGCCCTGCTGCGCCTTGTCCGCCACCGGCGAGGTCAGCTGCGTCCTCACCACCATGCCGTCGGCCACCGTCATCGTGCACGAGGCCTGCGGCTTCGGCATCGGCCTCCCGCCCAGCTCCACCTCGACCAGGCACTGGCGGCAGGCGCCCGCCGGGTCGAGCAGCGGGTGATCGCAGAACCGCGGGATCACCGTGCCGAGCCGTTCGGCCGTGCGGATCAGCAGCTCGCCCTTCGGGGCGATCACCTCTTCGCCGTCGATGGTGAGCTTGACGTGTCCCTCCGGAACGGGCGTTTCCGGCCGTTCCGTACTGGATTTCTCACTGGGTGCGATCGTCATGCCTGTGCTCCCACCAGCTGGGGTTCGGCGCCCTGGTCGCCCTGCTGCTCGCACAGCGCAAGGAACTCGTCCCGGAAGTACTTGATGCCGCTGGTGATCGGGCTGACCGCACCGTCACCGAGCGCACAGAACGCGCGGCCGAGGATGTTGTCGCAGACGTCGAGCAGGGTGTCGATGTCCTCCTTGGTGCCCCTGCCCGCCACCATCCGCTCCAGGATGTGTGCGAGCCAGTACGTGCCCTCCCGGCAGGGCGTGCACTTGCCGCACGACTCGTGCTCGTAGAACTTCGTCCACTTCATCACGGCCCACGGCACCGACACCGTTTCGTTGAAGACCTGGACGGCGGTCGTGCCGAGCATCGATCCCGCTTCGGCGGCCCCTTCGAAGTCCAGCGGCACGTCCAGGTGTTCGGGGGTGAACAGCGGGGTCGAGGACCCGCCCGGGGTCCAGAACTTCAGCGGGATGCTGTCCTTCATGCCCCCGGCCAGATCCAGCAGTTCCCGGAGCGTGGTGCCGAGCGGTGCCTCGTACTGGCCGGGGTGCTCGACGTGCCCGGAGATGGAGTAGATCTTCGGGCCGGGCGACTTTTCCCGGCCCATCTTGCGGAACCAGTCGGCGCCGCCGTTGACGATGTAGGGCGCGCTCGCGATCGTCTCGACGTTGTTCACCGTGGTGGGCGCCGCGTAGAGCCCGGCGGCGGCCGGGAACGGCGGCTTCAGCCGCGGCTGGCCGCGGCGGCCCTCCAGCGAGTCGAGCAGCGCGGTCTCCTCGCCGCAGATGTAGGCACCGGCACCCGCGTGGACGGTGATGTCCAGATCGAAGCCCGCGCCGAGGATGTTCTTGCCGAGGTAACCGGCCTGGTAGGCCTCCCGCACCGCCGAGTTCAGCCTGCGGATGCAGTGCAGTGCTTCGCCGCGGACGTAGATGAAGCAGCGGTGTGACCGCATCGCGTACGCGGCGATGACACAGCCCTCGATGAGCGAATGCGGGTCCGCCATCATCAGCGGAATGTCCTTGCAGGTCCCCGGTTCCCCCTCGTCCGCGTTGATGACGAGATAGTGGGGCTTGTCCTCATTGGGGGGCATGAAGGACCACTTCACCCCGGCCGGGAAACCGGCGCCGCCGCGACCGCGCAGCCCGGCGTCCTTGATCAGCTGCACGAGCTGTTCCGGGGTGCCCGCGAGCGCCTTGCGGAGCGCGGTGTAGCCCTCGAGCCGTTCGTAGGTCTCCAGCCGCCACGAGTTCGGTGACAGCCACCGCTTGGTGAGGACGGGAGTCAGCGGATCCGTCATTTCGCCTGCACCTCCGGTAGCGGGGCATCCTCCATGACCGGCGCCGTCCAGCCCCGGTCGGCCGCCAGCCGCGCGCCGCGCAGCGTTTCCGGCGCCTGCGATGGACCGTCCACTTCGGAACGGAAGGTCTCCTCGTCCTCCGGGAAGAACCCGGCCAGCCGCAGTTCGGCGCCGCGGAAGCCGGTCAGCGGGGCGCCGCGGGTCGGTGGCGGCTTTTCCCCGCGCCGCAAGGCATCCACCAGTTCCGCGGCCGATTCCGGCGTCTGCTTGTCGTAGTACTCGTAGTTGACCTGCAGCACGGGAGCCAGATCGCAGGCGGCGAGGCATTCCGCGTGTTCCAGGGTGATCGAACCGGGCTCACCCGGCTCCCCGGCGGTCTCCTCGTGGCCGACGCCGAGACGCTCCTGCAGCTTCTCGTAGATCGCGTCGCCGCCGAGCGCCGCGCACAGCGTGTTGGTGCAGACGCTGACCAGATGCTCACCGCATGGCCGCCGCTTGTACATGGTGTAGAACGTGGCGACCGCGCTGACCTCGGCCTCGGACAGGCCGAGCTGGGCGGCGCAGAAGTCGATGCCCTCCTGGCTGACATGGCCCTGCACGGACTGGACCAGGTGCAGCATCGGCAGCAGTGCCGACCGGGACTGCGGGTAGCGGCCCATCAGATCCTGCGCCTTGGCCACGACATCGGGTCCGAACAGCTCGGCCCGGGGTTCGGTGCTCATCGGTCCACCCCTCCCATCACCGGGTCGATGGAGGCCACCGCGGCGATCACGTCGGCCACCAGTCCGCCCTCCGACATCGCCGGCATCGACTGCAGGTTCACGAAACTCGGCTCACGGACATGCACCCGCATGGGCCGGGTGCCCCCGTCGGACACGACGTGGAAGCCCAGCTCGCCCCGCGGGGACTCGACCGGCGCGTACACCTGGCCCGCAGGCACCTTGAAGCCCTCGGTGACCAGCTTGAAGTGGTGGATCAGCGACTCCATCGACTGGCCCATGATCTTGCGGACGTGTTCGAGCGAGTTGCCCATGCCGTCACTGGAGATCGACAGCTGCGCCGGCCAGGCGATCTTGCGGTCCTCCACCATCACCGGGCCGGGCTCGAGCTTCTTCAGCGCCTGCTTGATGATCCGCAGCGACTGGTGCATCTCCTCGACGCGGCACAGGTAGCGGGCCCAGCAGTCGGCCTCGGTCGAGGTCGGCACGTCGAACTCGAACTCCTCGTAGGAGGAGTACGGCTCCACCTTCCGCAGGTCCCACGGCAACCCGGCCGAGCGCAGCACCGGCCCGGTCACGCCGAGCGCGAGGCAGGCGTCCACCGGCAGGTAGCCGACGCCCTTGAGCCGGTTGCGCCAGATGGGCTGACCGGTGAACAGCTTGTCGTACAAGGGAAGGCGCTGGTCCATCACCTTGACGAAGTCGCCGATCTTCTGGTGCGCGTCGGTGGGCAGGTCCTGCGCGATCCCGCCGGGACGGATGAAAGCGTGGTTCATCCGCAGGCCGGTCAGGTACTCGAGCAGGTGCAGCACTTCTTCGCGTTCGCGGAAGCCGAGCGTCATCGCCGTGGTGGCGCCCAGTTCCATCCCGCCGGTGGCGATGTAGACCAGGTGCGAGCCGATCCGGTTGATCTCGCACAGCAGGACCCGGATCAGCTGGGCCCGCCTCGGCACCTCGATCCTCAGCAGCTTCTCCACGGCAAGGCAGTAGCCGAGCTCGTTGAACAGGGGCGACAGGTAGTCCATGCGGGTCACGAAGGTGACGCCCTGGGTCCAGGTCCGGTACTCCAGGTTCTTCTCGATCCCGGTGTGCAGGTACCCGATCACCGAACGCAGCTGGGTGACCGTCTCGCCTTCCAGTTCCAGCACGAGCCGGAGCACGCCGTGCGTGGACGGGTGCTGCGGGCCCATGTTGATGACCATGCGCTCGTCGTGGATGGCGTCGGTGAGGACGTCGTCCCAGTCACCGCCGCTGACGTGGTAGATCCGGCCTTCGGTGGTCTGCCGGGATTCCGCGTAGTCCACACCGGCGGTGCCGTCGGACCCGTTGGCCGTGGTGTCCGTGCCGGTCGTGACGTCCGAGAGTCGTTCGGTGGTCATGAGTAGGCCCTCCGCTGGTCCGGCGGCGGGATCTCCGCGCCCTTGTACTCCACCGGGATCCCGCCGAGCGGGTAGTCCTTGCGCTGCGGGTGCCCGTCCCAGTCGTCCGGCATCAGGATCCTGGTCAGCGCCGGATGGCCGTCGTAGACGATGCCGAACATGTCGTAGGTCTCCCGCTCCTGCCAGTCGGCCGTCGGATAGACCTCGACGACGGAGGGCACGTGCGGGTCGGCGATCTCGAGGGTGACCTCCAGGCGGATGCGGCGCCGGTAGGTCATCGACGTCAGGTGGTACACCGAATGCAGCCGCTGCGGCACGTCGGGCCCGTAGTCCACACCGGACACCGAGCTGCACAGTTCGAACCGCAGTCCCGGATCGTCCCGCAGCAGCCGGCAGATCGCCACCAGATGCGTCTTTTCCAGGTACAGCGTGATTTCCCCGCGGTCCACGGTGATCTGCTGCACCGTCTCGGCCGGGATCCCGTGCTCGCTCAGCGCCGCGAAGAACTGGTCGGCGAACTCGTCGAACCAGCCCCCGTAGGGGCGCTCCGCGGGCGGCGGGGAGTAGGCGGGCAGCCGCAGCCCGCCGTAACCCGAGGTGTCACCGCTGCCGCGGACCCCGAACATCCCCCGGCGCTCGTGGCCGGCGACCACCGGCTGCGCCGGGCGGACACCGTGCGGTTCGAGCCCGTTCTCGGCGCGCTGCGCGCTCGAGGACTCGCCGCCGGTCTCCGGCTTGCTCACTTCGTCACTGGGCATCGCGGATCACTTCTTCGCGTACTTGATCGACGAGGGGATGAGTGCGGTCCGCTGCCCCGCCCGGAGCGCCGCGCGACGCGGGCCCATCGGTTCGTCCTGGATCTTGGCGTGCAGCTTGAGAATCGCGTCGAGCAGCATTTCCGGCCGGGGCGGGCAGCCGGGCAGGTACATGTCGACCGGGACGATGTGGTCGACCCCCTGCACTACGGCGTAGTTGTTGAACATCCCGCCCGAGGAGGCGCACACGCCCATCGCCAGCACCCAGCGCGGCTCGGCCATCTGGTCGTAGATCTGCCGCAGCACCGGCGCCATCTTCTGGGTGACCCGGCCCGCGACGATCATCAGATCCGCCTGGCGCGGGGTCGCGCTGAACCGCTCCATGCCGAAGCGGGCGATGTCGTAGCGCGAACCGCCGGTGGTCATCATCTCGATCGCGCAGCAGGCGAGCCCGAAGGTGGCGGGCCACAACGAGTTCTTGCGCGCCCAGTTGACCAGGCCTTCCAGGCTGGCCAGCAGGATTCCGTTGGGGAGCTTCTCTTCCAGACCCATGGCGCTAGTTCCAATCCAGTCCGCCGCGCCGCCACACGTAGGCGTAGGCGAAGCCGACCGTGGCGATGAACAGAAAGATCTCCACCAGGCCGAACAGGCCGAGCGCGTCCGCCGAGACCGCGAACGGGTAGAGGAAGACCATCTCGATGTCGAACAGGATGAACAGCATCGCTGTGATGTAGTACGCGACCGGCATCCGCCCCCCGCCCACCAGCGGCTGGGGTGAGGGTTCGATGCCGCACTCGTAGGCCTGGAGCTTCGCCCTGTTGTACCGGCTCGGTCCGACGAGCGGCCCGAGGAGCACGGAGAACACGGCGAACGCGGCCGCCAGGACGAACAACAGGACCAGAGGCACGTACATCCCCGGGCCGGTGGGACTCACCGAAGCGCCTTGCGCCGTCAGCACGGTATGCACCATCCCTTCCGCACCGTCGCGGAGTCTGTCGCGACTTCGCGTGCGACGACCATCACACCGTTTGTGAATTTGTTCACAAGCTTCCCGACGAAGTTGTGAACCCGTTCACAAAGCACGGGGGCAGTGTAGGACTTTCCTCACACCGTTGTCGCGGGGTCCTCGAGTTAAGGCGGACCTAACCCCAGAATGCCCCGAAAGGGGGCAGCAAGCCCACTACCTGGGAGGAAAGGATCAAGAGCGAGCCCGGGGCCCGGTTATACGGAGAGTCAATGTGACATAACCCACGTGGGGGTCGTCACACGCTCGGGGTAAGCCGGGCGGCGAGCGAGATCATCCGGTCCACCGCGTCACCGCCCTTGGGGTCGTAACAGCCGGAAAGGCCCTTGTAGATGAGCGGAATCAGCGGGTTGACCCGCAGTCCGTACCGGGTCGCGACCCGCATCACCTTCGGTGACCCGATGGCCTTCGCGAACAGGTTGCCGAGCCGGTAGTACCCGCCCATCAGCTCCTTCAGTGCCCGTGGGTAACCGAGCAGCGCCCGCTCACGGGAAGGACCCGCCGGGCGGGCCAGCGCCTGCACCACGAACTCGGCGGCCAGCTGCGCCGACTCCATCGCCGACGAGATGCCCTCGCCGTTGAACGGACTGACCATGCCCCCGGCGTCGCCGAGCAGCAGCAGCCCGTCCCGGTAGTGCGGCGTGCGGTTGAAGCCCATCGGCAGGCCCGCCCCGCCGATCCGGCCGATGGCGTTCTCCTCGCGGTAGCCCCATTCCTCCGGGGTGGAGTCCAGCCACGAACGCATCAGCGCGCGGTAGTCGGTGTTCCGGAACGCCTTAGACGTGGAGAGCATGCCCAGCCCGACGTTCACCGTGCCGTCGCCGAGCGGGAACGCCCAGCCGTATCCCGGCAGCAGCTTCGGATCGCGCGGGTCGCTGCGGTCCCACAGCTCGAGGTGCCCCTCGATGAACGCGTCGTCGTGCCGCGGGCTCCGGTAGTACCGGCGCACCGCGACGCCCATCGGGCGCTTCTCGTTCTTCTCGATGCCGACCGAAAGTGCCAGCCGGGCCGACACCCCGTCGCAGGCCAGCACCAGGGGCGCGAAGTAGCTCACCGGCGTCTTGTCCGGGCCGGTCTTCGCGGTGACGCCGATGACGCGGCCGGTCCGCTCGTCGGTGATCGCCCCGGTCACCGAGGTCCGCTCCAGCAGCCGCGCCCCCGCCTTCACCGCGGTCTTCGCCAGCAGCTCGTCGAAGTCGTGCCGGGTCCGCGTGACCCCGTAGGGCGGGAAACTGGTCAGCTCGGGCCAGTCCAGTTCGAGGGTGAGCTCGCTGGTCAGGATGCGCAGGCCGCGGCTGTGCTGCCAGCCCGCCTCGGGGCTGGTGTCGATGCCCAGATCGATCAGCTGCTTCACGCCGCGGGGCGTGATGCCGTCGCCGCAGACCTTCTCGCGGGGGAAGGTGGTCTTCTCCAGCACGAGGACGTCGACCCCGGCGCGGGCGAGGTAGGTGGCCACGGTGGACCCGGCAGGGCCGGCCCCGACGACGATTACCTGCGCGTCCTGCGTCATGTGTCGAAGTCTACGGGGCCTTCTCGGCCGGCTTGGTGGCCCGATGGATCGCGACGGCCCCGAAGGTGAGGTTGAGCCATTCGACGTCGCTCCAGCCCGAAGACGCGATCATCTCCGCCAGCGTGCGCTGGTCCGGCCAGGTCAGCATGGATTCGGCGAGGTAGCCGTACGCCGCGGGGTTGGACGACGTCAGCCTGCCGACGAGGGTCATCGCGCGCAGGATGAACTTCCGGTACAGGAACCGGATCGGACCGAAGGCAGGCGTGGACACCTCGCAGATCACCAGCCGCCCGCCCGGCCGCACCACGCGGGCGATCTCGGTCAGCGCGGCCTTGGTGTCGACGAAGTTGCGGATGCCGAAGCTGATCGTGGCGGCGTCGAAACTGTTGTCCGCGAAGGGAAGGTGCAGCGCGTCCGCGGCGACCATCGGCACCCCGCGGTGCTTGCCGCTGGTCAGCATGCCGAATGAGAAGTCCGCGGCGAGGCACCAGGCGCCGCCCCGCGCGTACTCGCTGGTGGACACTCCGGTGCCCGCGGCGAGATCGAGGACCTTCTCGCCGGGCCGCGCGTCCAGCACTCGTGCGGTGGCGGTGCGCCAGCGCCGGTCGAACCCGAAGGTCATGAACGAGTTGGCCCGGTCGTAGCCGGCCGCGACGCCGTCGAACATGGCGGCGACCTCGTGCGGGTCCTTGTCGAGGTTCGCTCGGGACATGGCACCAACCTAAACCGCCGGATCCGTCGCGAACGCCGCGGGCCGAGCAACGCGCCGAAGCGCCTCACCCGGCGGGGCATTCCCCGAGGACCGACAGCATCGCCTCGACCGACGCGGGCCAGGTGAACTCCTCCGCCCGCGCACGCGCCGCGGCACGCCGCGCCGGTTCGGGCGTGGCGAGCAGACCGGTCACCGCGGAGGCGAAGGCGGCCGGTGCGTCCGCGACGGCCGCACCGCATCCGGGCCGCACGATCTCCCGCAAGGCGGACGAGGCGGAGACGACCACCGGCGTGCCCGAGGCCAGCGCTTCGAGCGCCGCGAGACCAAAGGTCTCGTGCGGTCCCGGTGCGAGCGAAACGTCCGCGCTCGCCAGCAGGCGAGCCACCTCTCTCCGGGCGGACAGGAAACCCAGGAACGTCACGGGAAGTCCTCGCGCACGGCGCTCCAGCGCCCGGCGGCGCGGTCCGTCGCCCGCGATCACCAGCCGGACCCGGTCACCGGCCCCGGCGAGCTCGGCCACCGTGTCCACACTGCGCTCCACGTGCTTCTCCGGCGATAGACGTCCACAATGGACAATGAGGGCGTCGGCGCCCTGGGCCAGCTCCCTGCGCCAGCCCGGATCGCGCAACCCGGGGGTGAACGTCGCCAGGTCCACCCCGAGCGGTACCCGGCACACGTTGGGTGCCCCGATGCGGTCGAACTCCTCCCGCGCGAAGGCAGTGGTGCAGACCACCTGGTCGTAGCAGCGCGCCATCCTGGCGTTCGCCATGTCCGCGACCCGCCGCGCCAGCGGGCCCGGCAGCAGGAACTGCGCCAGCAGGCGGTCCAGCCGCTCGTGCGAGATCACCACGCTCGGCACGCCGTGGCGGCGCGCCCACGCCCCCATCCCGCGCAGCGTCAACCGGTCCGACACCTCCAGCCGGTCCGGCCGCAGCCGGTGCACCAGCGCGCGCACGCGGTACGGATCGACCGCTCGGTACCCCGCGGTGCCCGGGATCTCCGGTGCGGAAAGGGAAAACCGCCGCACGCCGGTCGGCAGCACCTCCTCGGTGTAGCGCCTGCCCGGAACCACGAGCGTCACCCGATGCCCGTCGGCGACGTAACCGGCCCCCAGATGGTGCAGCGCCGTGCGCAGACCGCCCGAGCGAGGGCCGTAGAAGTTGGCCAGCTGGACGATGTGCATCGGCGCTCAGGCGGCGCGCGCCACGCGCTCGGTCACGGCCTTGTAGTGCCCGACGAGCTCCGCGCACACCGCGGGCCAGGTGCGCCCGAGCACCACCCGCCGGGCCTTGCGGCCGAACCGCGCCCGCAGTTCCGGATCGCGCAGCTCGCCCACCCGCCTCACGAGTTCCCGCTCGAAACCCACCCGGTCGGCGGGCAGCAGGTGACCGGTCCGCCCGGGCAGCACGAGGTCCTTCGGTCCGCCCGCATCCGGCGCCAGCACCGGGAGCCCGGAGGCCATCGCCTCCTGCACTGCCTGGCAGAACGTCTCGTACGGTCCGGTGTGGACGAACACGTCGAGGCTGGCATACGCGGCCGACAACTCGTCGCCGTAAAGCGCACCGAGAAACGCCGCCCCCGGCAGCCGTTCCCGCAACGCGGGCAGTTCCGGACCGTCCCCGACCACGACCACCCGCACCCCGGGCATCCCGGCC
>NZ_VJWX01000679.1 GCF_007713715.1 Amycolatopsis rhizosphaerae | reverse complement strand
CGCCCCCGACCAGCCCGAGCACCCAGTTGACCAGCCCGAAGTCCCGGCCGAACAGCTGCGCGAAGACGACCGTCACCGCGGCCACCGAGGTGATGTTCGGCAGCAGCACCCCCATCCGGAAGAAGGTGCGGGCGCGGATGCGGCGGTTGAGCAGGTGCGCGATCGCCAGTGCGAGCACGATCTGCGGCACGGTGGTCATCAGCCAGAGGCTCACCGTGTTGCCCATCGCGTTCCAGAAGTACGGGTCGTGCCACAGGAGCTGGACGTAGTTGCCCAGCCCCACCCACCGCGCGGAGTCGCCGTCGAGCAGGTTCCGGTTCTGCAGCGACACCCATCCCGTGTAGAGCAGGGGGAACAACCCGAACGTTCCGAAAAGGACGAAATACGGTGCGATGTAGACGTAGGGCGCGAACCGGCTGTCCCACCGGTGCGACCGCTCCTGCTTCAGCCGCATCCGCCCGCCTCAGCCGGACAGCTTGCCGACGTCGGTGAGCAGCTGCGCCCACGACTGGTCGGGGCTCTGCTTGCCCTGTTCGACCCGCAGCATGGCGTTGCCGATCTCGGTCTGCACGTCGCCCGCCTTCGGGCCCTGGTACTGCGGCTGCAGCTGCCGCGCCGCGTCGGTGAACAGCTTGCCCACCGGTGCGTCGTCGAAGAACGGGTTGCGATAGCCGGTGATCGACGGATCGTCGTACAGCTTCGGCGTGGACGGCAGCAAACCGTTGGTGGTGAACACCTTCGCCTGCTGCTCCGGCGCGGTCAGCCACGCGGCGAGCTCGACGGCCTGGCTGATGTGCTTGCCCTGCTTGGGCACGGTCAGGTACGAGCCGCCCCAGTTGCCGCCGCCCCCGGGCACCGCGGCCACGTCCCACTTGCCCGCCGTGTCCGGCGCCTGGTCCTTGATCTTGGCCATCATCCAGGCCGGGCAGGTCACCGTGGCAAACTGACCCTGTTTGAAACCGGTGTTCCACTGCGGCGTGCTGTACAGCAGCCCGGCCGACAGCCCGTCGTGCACGCCCTGGGCGACCAGGTCCCAGCCGCGCTTGATGTCGGCGTTGTTCGCCAGCACGAGCTGGTCGGAGCGGTCGTAGTAGCCCGTCGGCGCCTGGCCGACGATCGCGTTGAGCACGGTCGGACCGCCGTCGAACCACTTCACCCCGGCCGGGGCGTGCGCCTGGAACTGCCTGCCCGCGGCCATGAAGGCCTCCCAGGTCGGCCACAGGGCGCGCAACTGTTCGCGGTCGGTGGGCAGCCCCGCTGCCTGGAGCAGGTCGCGGCGGTAGCAGATGGCCAGGCCGCCGACATCGGTGCCGTAGCCGATCTGCCTGCCGTCACGGGCCAGTGAGGCCTGCCACTTCCAGTCCAGCCAACGGCTCTTGAGCTGGTCGCCGCCCTGCGCATTGAGGTCGGTGAACCGGTCCGGGATGGCCTTGAACTGGGCGATGTAGCCGGTGTCCACCGCCTCGATGTCGGCGGCGCCGTTGCCGGTGGCCAGATGCGAGGCGAGGTTCTTGTGGTGGTCGGAGTAGGACGCGGTGCGGGCCTGGATCTCGATCCCGGGATGCGTGCGCTGGTACTCCTCGAACAGTTGCTGGTAGCCGAAGTTGCCGAACAGGCCGATGGTGATCTTGGTGGTACCGGAGCCGGAACCACCGCAGGCGGTGATCAGGCCGGTGCCGAGCAGGCCGGCGAGCAGGATGCCCGCCAGGCGGCGTGGGGTTCTGGGGAGACGCATTCCGCGGTCCTTCTCCTTTTTCGGGCACGGCAGTGTGACGAAGGGAGGAATCGATGAAAGAACCGGCCGGGTGCCGGTTCCGGATGGCCGGCCGGGGGTGTGGTGCGGAGTACATGACAATGCCGGAGACGGGGTCAGGTCAAGTAACAAAACGATAACTAGGCGTTCGTGAAACCCTTCGCGATCCACACTGCGGTCGCGACGATTCCCCTGCTAAAGTGGCATACAAGCTGGTCAGATCGACCGCGACTCGATCTTGATGAAGGGACTGTATGCGGTTACAGAAAAGTGGTGACCGATGACGACGAGCCGGGAGATAGCGCAGCTGTGCGGGGTATCGGTGGCCACCGTGTCCCGGGTTTTCAACCAGCCGTCCACGGTCAGCAGGCAAACCCGGGAACGGGTGGAGCGGGTGGCCAGGGAACTGGACTACCGGCCGAACGAGTCGGCACGGGCGCTGGCGTCGAAACGGTCCACTTTGCTCGGTCTGGTGTGGGACACCGACCACCGCAGGCCGGGCTGGCGCCACCCCTTCCTGCAGGACCTGCTGCTGGGGCTGAAATCGGCGCTGTCCGCGCACGGCTACCACCTGCTCATGCTGGCCACCAGCGGCGCGGAGGCCGGTTCGGCGAACCTGCCCGCGGTGGGCGCCTCGCTGGCCGACCCGGTCGCCTACGTCAACATGACGCGGCGCCACCATCTCGGCGGGCTCATCCTGATCGACAGCGGCTCCGACGCGGCCGCCTTCGCCGCGTTCGCCCAGTCCGGCATCCCCTGCGTGGCCCTCGACGTCGCGATCGAGGGGCCGCGCGCGACCTACGTGACCTCAGACAACACCGGTGGCGCCGAGCAGGCCGTGCGCCATCTGATCGCCAGGGGGCATCGGCGCATCGCCACCATCACCGGCCCGCCCGACAACCAGCCCGCGATCGACCGGCTCGCCGGCTACCGGCGGGCGATGGCCGAAGCGGGCCTGCCCGTACCCGAGGACTACGTGGCGGAGGGCGATTTCTACCGGGCGAGCGGCCAGGCCGCGATGCGGCGCCTGCTGGCCCTCGGCGAGCCACCCACGGCAGTGTTCGCCGCGGGCGACGAGATGGCCGTGGGTGCCCTGCTCGCGGCCAGGGAAGCGGGTCTGCGGGTCCCCGGGGACGTCGCGCTCGCCGGGTTCGACGACATCGAGATCGCCGCGCTGGTCGATCCCGCGCTGACCACGGT
>NZ_VJWX01000678.1 GCF_007713715.1 Amycolatopsis rhizosphaerae | reverse complement strand
ATCGTGCACCGCGCCGAACTGGACGCCGACGGGATCCTCACGCGGCTGAAGATCGTCGACCCGAGTTTCTTCAACTGGCCCGCGCTGCCCGTCGCGCTCACCGACACGATCGTTCCGGACTTCCCCCTCACCAACAAGAGCTTCAACCTCTCCTACGCGGGCAACGACCTCTGAAGCCGCCCGGGACTTAGGGCCTCGCACCCGGCGACCTAGGGCCGTCGCCCGGCGGTGGGCGGCGGCGCAGGGTGGAGTCGTCGGCACGGCCTGAGAAAAGGGGCTCCACGATGATGTACTGGTACGGCAACGGCATGGGCTGGGGCTACGTCCTGATGACCATCACCACGGTGCTGTTCTGGGCACTGGTGATCGCCGGTGTGGTCGCCCTGATCCGCTACCTCTCCCGGAAGCCGGGCGGCACGGGCGGCACCGCGGGCACAGGCGGCACCGCGGGTACGGGCGGCGGTCCCGCGGCGCCCTCGCGCCCCACCCCGGAGCAGTTGCTGGCCGAGCGGTTCGCGCGCGGGGAGATCGACGAGCAGGAGTACCGGCGCGGCCTGGAGGTGCTGCGCGGCGAGCACCACACCCCCAGTCAGCCCTGAACCCGGGAAAACCCGCCGAGATATACCCCCCTCCCGTACTTGCGCGGGACGGGGGTGATCTTCTACTGTCTTCCACCAGATACCCGTACCCCCTATCGGTAGCTGGTGGTTGTGATGACGGAACAAAACGCGGATCCGCGACGCTGGTGGGCACTCGGCTTCCTTGCTCTTGCCCAGTTCGTGGTGATCATGGACACCTCGATCATCGGGGTCGCACTGCCCCGGATGCAGGCCGACCTCGGCTTCACCACGGACAACCTGTCCTGGATCTTCAACGCCTACGTGATCGCCTTCGGCGGCCTGCTGCTGCTCGGTGGCAGGCTCGCCGCCCTGCTCGGCGCCCGGAGGCTGTTCGGCGCGGGCTGGGCGTTGACGCTGGCCGGCTCGGTGGTCGCCGCGCTCGCGGGCACCGCGGGCGTCGAACTGCTCGGCCGCGTCTTGCAGGGCGCCGGGGCCGCGCTGATCGCGCCCGCCGCGCTGACCCTGCTGATGACCCTGTTCGGCGCCCGGCCCCGGGAACTGACGAAGGCGCTCGCGCTCTACGGTGCGGCGGCCCCGGCCGGAGGCACCGCGGGTGTCTTCCTCGGCGGCGTGCTCACCCAGTGGCTGTCCTGGCCGTGGATCTTCTGGCTGTACGTGCCGATCTCGCTGGTCGCACTGGTGGCCACGCCGCTGCTGATGCCCTCCGCACCGGCCCGCCGCGGGGCGATCGACGTGCTCGGCGCGCTCGCCGTGACCGCGGGACTGGGCCTGGTCGTCTTCGCCGTCGTGCGCGCGCCGCAGCTCGGCTGGGGCTCGGCCGCCACGCTGGGCGCGCTGGCGGGCGGTATCGCCCTGCTCGCGCTGTTCGTGGCGCTCCAGCGCGCACGCCGCGTCCCGTTGGTGCGGCTGGGCATCTTCCGCACGCCCGGCCTCGGCGGGGCGAACCTCGCGCAGTTCCTGCTCGGCGCCGCGTGGATCCCGATGTGGTACTTCCTCAACCTGTACCTGCAGCAGGTCCTGGGCTACGGCGCCTTCGCCAGCGGGGCCGCGCTGCTGCCGATGACGGTGCTGATCGTGGTGCTCATGGTGGCCGTGGCCCCGCGCCTGATCGCCCGGTTCGGCGCCAAGCCGCTCATCATCGGCGGGCTGTGGGCCCTCGCCGCCGGACTGGTGTGGCTGTCCTTCGTACGGCCGACCGGCACCTTCGTCATCGACGTGCTCCCGGCGTCCCTGGTCGCCGCGCTCGGGCAGGCACTGGCCTTCATCCCGTCGCTGGGCACCGCCATCTCCAGCGCTCCGCCGGAAGAAGGGGGCCTGGCCTCCGGCATCGTGAACACCGCGTACCAGATCGGCTCGGCGCTGGGCCTGGCCACGATGACCGCGGTGGGCGTGTCCTTCGGCGCCGGGCGCCTCGGCGACCCGGTCGCGCTGACCGGCGGGTTCTCCGCCGCCTTCCTCGGCGCGGCCGGGATCGCCGCCGCCGGTGGCCTCCTCACGCTGGCCACCCTGCGCCGCGCGGCCCGGCCCGCGGAAGCGGCCCAGGCAGCGTGAGCCGGCACCGGGAGCAGCCCGTGAGGGAGAGGCTGCTCCCGGTCGGCTCACCCGCGCTGGGCTTCCAGGACGTCGCGGTACCAGTGGTAGCTGGCCCGCGGCGTCCTCTCCTGCGTGGTGTAGTCGACGTGCACGAGGCCGAACCGGTACTTGTACCCGTGCGCCCACTCGAAGTTGTCCAAAAGGGACCAGACGAAGTACCCGCGCAGGTCCACCCCCGCTTCGAGCGCGTCGTGTGCCGCGCGAAGGTGGTCACGCAGGTAGCCGATCCGGGCGAGGTCGGTGTACCTCCCGGCGGCATCGCGCTCGTCCGGCTGGACACAGCCGTTTTCGGTGACGTAGACCGGCGGCAGTCCGGGGTAGCGGCGCCGCAGGTCCACCAGCGCCTCGGTCAGCCCCTGCGGCTCGACCGGCCAGCCCATGCCCGTGCGCGGCACGTCGGGCAGGCGCGTGGTGTCGATGCCGATGTCGATCGCGGTGCGTGCGGCGGGATCGGGCTCGTGGTGCGGCGCGTCGGCGACGTGCTGGCGGTAGTAGAAGTTCAGCCCCAGGTAGTCCAGCGGGGTCGAGATGATCTCCGGATCGCCCTCGCGCCGGAACGAGAAGTCGCTGATCGCCCCGAACAGCTCCGCGTAGTCCTCGGGAGGCCGGCCCGCGAACAGCGGCTCGGTGAACTGACGGCGCAGCAGGCAGTCGTGCCGCCGCGCGGCGGCCACATCGGCCGGATCGTCGCTCACCGGCACCGAAGGCGACTGGTTGAGCACGATGCCGAACCGGTGTTCCGGCCGGGCCGCCGACCGCATCGCGCCGACCGCCAGCCCGTGCC
>NZ_VJWX01000677.1 GCF_007713715.1 Amycolatopsis rhizosphaerae | reverse complement strand
CCCGAACTCCTGGCCCGCCTCCAGAAACCCAAGGAGACGGACCCCGGCGAGTAGCGGCGACTCAACGAGCCTTGGTGCCGACGAGTTCGAAGTCGGCCGGGCGGAGCCTGCGGGTCGCCATCCAGTAGCGCCAGGTGAATCCGGGCCAGACGGTGCGGTTCACGCCCTTGGCGTCGAGATACCAGCTCTTGCAGCCGCCCTGGGTCCACACACCCCGGTTCAGCTTGCGCTGGATCTCGTCGTTGAACCGTTCCTGCACGTCCGGGCGCGGCACGAGACCGCCCGCGCGGGACCCCTCCACCAGTTCGATGGCTTCCGCTATGTAGCGGATCTGCGACTCGATCATGAAGACCACCGAGTTGTGCCCCAGTCCGGTGTTCGGGCCGAGCAGGAAGAACAGGTTGGGGAAGCCGGACACCGTGATGCCGAGGTGGGTCCGCATCCCTTCGGCCGCCCATTCCTTCGACAGGTTGCGGCCGCCCTCGCCGATGATGTCGAGGTTGTCGAAGGCGTCGGTGACGTGGAAGCCGGT
Organism: Amycolatopsis rhizosphaerae; assembly: GCF_007713715.1. GTDB lineage: Bacteria > Actinomycetota > Actinomycetes > Mycobacteriales > Pseudonocardiaceae > Amycolatopsis_E > Amycolatopsis_E rhizosphaerae. The sequence continues at coordinate 2,438 of NZ_VJWX01000677.1, read as the reverse complement.
ACCGAAGATGATCGCGTCCACGGGATGCTCCACACCGGCCCCGTCGACCACGCCGTGCGCGCGCACCTGCGCCACCCCGGAGGTGTTCACGTCCACGTTGTCCCTGGCCAGAGCCGGGTAGTAGTCGTTGGAGATCAGTACGCGCTTACAGCCCATGGTGTAGTCCGGCGTGAGCTTCCGGCGCAGCACGGGATCGGGGATGTTGCGGTCGATGTTGGCCTTGGCCAGCTTCTGCGCCAGGCGCATCACCCACGGCTGGCCGTTGAAACCGATCGCGCGGGCCTCCAGCATCCAGTACAGCGCGTCCCGGTAGATCCGTTGCACGCCGGGAACCTTCTCGAAGAGGCTTCGCGCCCACTCCGGCATGGCGTGGTCGGGCTTGGGCAGCACCCACGGCGGCGTGCGCTGGAACAGCGTCAACTGTTCCACCTCGCGGGCGATCTGCGGGACGAACTGGATCGCACTGGCCCCGGTGCCCACGACCGCGACCCGCTTGCCGCGCAGGTCGAAGTCGTGGTTCCACTCGGCCGAATGGAACTTCTCACCCCGGAAGTCCTCGATCCCGGTCAGCTCCGGGATCTGGGGCAGGTGCAGCGCACCCACCCCGTTGACCAGGAAACGCCCCGCGAACTCGTCGCCGCCCCTCGTGGCGACGTGCCAGCGGTGCTCGTCGGTGTCCCAGCGGGCACCGGTCATCTCCTGGCCGAACCGGATGAAGCGGTACAGGTCGTACTTGCGGGCAACGCTTCGCAGGTACTCCCAGATCTCGGGCTGGGGTGAGAAGGACCGCGTCCAGTGCGGGTTCTGCTCGAAGGAGAACGAGTACATGTGCGACTGGATGTCGCAGGCGCAGCCGGGATAGGTGTTGTCCCGCCAGGTGCCGCCGACGTCTTGGGCCTTCTCCAGGATGACGAAGTCGTCACGCCCCTGTTTGCGCAGCTGGATGGCCATGCCGAGCCCCGAGAACCCGGTGCCGACGATGACCACGCCCGCCTCAGTCCGCTCGCCCATTGTCTGTCCTCCGTGATCGGCCGATTCCGGTGGGCACCCGCACTGGGTGTTACCGTGAGTCCACCTTACTTTAAGTAGGTTACCTTGGGTAGACTGAATCGAGTGAGCACCTCGAGCCCCCGGAAACGCATGCCGCGCGCGGAGCGGGAGCGGCAGATGATCCAGGTCGCCGAGGCCGTGTTCGCCGAACACGGCTACCTGGCGGCATCGATGGACGAGATCGCCGAACGGGTCGGTGTGTCGAAGCCGATGCTCTACGAGTACTTCCGCTCCAAGGAAGGGCTCCTGGCCGCCTGTATCGCGCAGTCGAGGGCGGAGTTGCGCGAGGTGACCGAGCGGGCGGTGATCGGGGCAGCTTCGGCCCGGGAGGCCCTGCACAGCGGACTCCTCGCGTTCTTCCGCTACATCGGCGAACACCGGCAGGCGTGGTCCCTGCTGCGGAACGAAATGATGTTGATCGGCACCACCACCGCCTCGGACGAGATCGAGGCCACCCGTCAGCAGCAGACGGATCTGATCGCGAAGCTGATGGACGGCTATTTCGACCTCGGATCCCCCCTTCGGGTGGAAGCGGCGGCCGAATTCGTCGTCGGGGCGTGCGAACGCCTGGCCATCTGGTGCGAACGACATGAGGATGTCACACCCGAATGGGCTACCGACGCGGCGATGGACCTGCTCTGGGCCAGTCTTCGCGACCGCGTGCGGTGAACACCGGGCGGTAACTTGCCGCGTGCACGTGCATTTGCACCGCGCACCGTCACGCAGAGCACATTTCTGCCGCTAGCTTGTCACCTAGAGTCGTAATGAGGTATCGATAGAGGGCGACGAAAGTCGGCGAACGGCCCTGCGGATACGCCCTATCGGGTTAACCTGATCGGTGTTGTGCGGGTACGTGTCGCACGCGCTCCCCAGCGGAGCAACGAGGCCAGTGGCAGGGGTGGAAGAGATGGCGGAACCGATCACGGCGATCTACGTCCAGGAAGACGACGACTGGACGATCACGGTCGCGGGCGGGGGCAGGACCCTGACCGGGCGCGCGCCGGGCATCATCGCGGCGCGAGACAGCGTCGATCAACTCGTCGAGGAACTGGGTGCCGAGGCCAAGGGGGCGACCGTCGTGCACCTGCTCAACGGCAGCGCTCTGGAGTTCACCGCGGCCTACATGGGCGCGCGGCTGACCCTCCCGGAAACCGCCCCGCTCGAGATCCCCGAGTCCGCCCCGGCGGCGCAGGTTCCCGCCCAGCCGCAGGACGACGGGGAAAAGCCCAGGACCGCGAAGGCCAAGCTGACCACCGACATCGGCGACGCCCTGACCAAGTCCAAGCCGAAGCGCACCGCCGCCGCCGGCCGCTGAAGTCGCGCCGTCCCTGCCGTGCGTACAGGTGAAGCGGGGGACGTTTGCTGCGGATGATTCGCAGCAAACGTCC
>NZ_VJWX01000676.1 GCF_007713715.1 Amycolatopsis rhizosphaerae | reverse complement strand
CGTCATCCCCGTGGAGGAGTCCCTCCCGGACGACCGCTACTTCAACCGGGAGCTGTCCTGGCAGGACTTCAACGCCCGCGTGCTGGCACTGGCCGAAGACGCCTCCCAGCCGCTGCTCGAGCGGGCCAAGTTCCTCGCCATCTTCGCGTCTAATTTGGACGAGTTCTACATGGTGCGCGTGGCCGGGCTGAAACGGCGGGACGAGACCGGGCTGCCGGTGCGCAGCGCGGACGGCCTCACCCCGCGCGAACAGCTCGCCTACGTCGCCAAGCGCAACCAGGACCTGGTGGAGCGGCACACGCTCGCCTTCGAGGAGCACATCCGGCCCGCGCTGGCCGAGCACGACATCCGCATCGTCGGCTGGTCCGATCTGGACGTGCCGGACCAGTTGCGGCTGTCGCACTACTTCAGCGAGCAGATCTTCCCCGTACTCACCCCGCTCGCCGTCGATCCCGCGCACCCCTTCCCGTACATCTCGGGGCTCTCGCTCAACCTCGCCGTCACGGTCCGGGATCCGGAGGGCGGCACCGAGCGCTTCGCCCGGGTCAAGGTGCCGAACAACGTGCACCGGCTGGTTCGCGTGGAACAGCAACGGGAAAGCCGGGTCGCCACCTTCCTGCCGATGGAGGAGCTGATCGCGGCCCACCTTGGCGAGCTGTTCAGCGGGATGGAGGTCACCGAGCACCACGTCTTCCGCGTCACCCGCAACGCGGAGGTCGACGTCGAGGAGGACCGCGACGAGGATCTCCTGCAGGCGATGGAACGCGAACTCGCACAACGCCGGTTCGGCCCTCCGGTGCGGCTGGAGGTCGCGCAGGAGATGAGCGAGCACATGCTCGACCTGCTGCTGCGGGAACTGGAGGTCGATCCCCGCGACGTGGTCAGGATACCCGGCCTGCTGGACCTGACCTGCCTGTTCCAGTTGTCCAGTTTGGACCGCAAGGACCTCAGGGACCGGCCGTTCGTGCCCGCCACCCACCCGGCCTTCGGCGAGCGGGAGACGCCCAAGAGCGTCTTCGCCGCGCTGCGCGAGGGCGACGTGCTGGTGCACCACCCGTACGACTCGTTCTCCACGAGCGTGCAGCGGTTCATCGAGCAGGCCGCGCACGACGACAAGGTGCTCGCCATCAAGCAGACGCTCTACCGGACCTCCGGCGACTCGCCGATCGTCAACGCGCTCATCGACGCCGCCGAGGCGGGCAAACAGGTGGTCGCGCTGGTGGAGATCAAGGCCCGCTTCGACGAGGAGGCCAACATCACCTGGGCGCGGGCGCTGGAGCGGGCGGGGGTGCACGTGGTCTACGGCCTCGTCGGGCTGAAGACCCACTGCAAGGTGGCGATGGTGGTGCGGCAGGAGGGCTCGACCATCCGCCGCTACTGCCATCTGGGCACCGGCAACTACAACCCCAAGACGGCCCGGCTGTACGAGGATCTCGGGCTGCTCACCGCCGACCCGGCCATCGGCGCCGACCTGACGGACCTGTTCAACGTGCTCACCGGCTACTCGCGACAGGAGAGCTACCGCAACATCCTCACCTCGCCCAACGGGATCCGGCGGGGCATCATCCGCCTGATCGCCGAGGAGATCGAGCACCGCAGGGCGGGCAAGCCCGCGGGCATCCGCATCAAGTGCAATTCGCTGGTGGACGAGCAGGTCATCGACGCGCTCTATCGCGCCTCACGGCAGGGTGTGCCGGTCGAAGTGGTGGTGCGGGGCATTTGCGCGCTCAAACCGGAGGTGCCGGGATTGAGCGACAACATCACGGTCCGGTCGATTCTCGGCCGGTTCCTGGAGCATTCCCGCATCTTCCATTTCCGCGCGGGCGGAACCCATTGGATCGGCAGCGCCGATATGATGCACCGGAATCTGGACCGGCGAATCGAGGCGCTGGTCCGCGTGCAGGACCCGAAACTGACCGCCCAGCTCGACCACATCCTCGATTCGGCCCTCGACCCGGCCACCCGGTGCTGGGTGCTCACCGCCACCGGTGAGTGGTCACCGTCCCCCGCGGACGGCTCCGAAGTCCGCGACCACCAGGTCGAACTGCTCATCCAGCACGGGGCCGCCGGGTGAGTACGGCCGCTTCACCGATCCACGCGGCCGGTGCGGTGCTGTGGCGCACCGGTGACGGCGGGATCGAGATCGCACTGGTCCACCGGCCGCACTACGACGACTGGTCGCTGCCCAAGGGCAAACTCGACCCGGGCGAGACGATCCCGGCCGCGGCGGTCCGGGAACTCCGGGAGGAGACCGGCTACACCGCCGTACTGGGCCGCCACCTCCGGACCGTGCGGTACGCGGTGCGGGGGCGCCCCAAGGTGGTGGACTACTTCGCCGCCGCCGCGACCGGCGGCGTGTTCGTCCCCAACGAGGAGGTCGACGAGTTGCGCTGGCTCCCGCTCGCGGAGGCCGGGGCGAAGCTCGGCTACGCGTCGGACGTCGAAGTGCTGCGCGCGTTCACGGCCCTGCCGCCGCCGCTGAGCACCGTTCTGCTGGTGCGGCACGCCAAGGCGGGCCGGCGCGAGGACTGGCGCGGGGACGACGATCTGCGGCCGCTTTCGCCCGCCGGGGCGCGCCAGGCCGCCGCGATCCGGAGGTTCGCGCCGTTGTTCGGAGTGGACCGCGTGTGCTCCGCACCGCGCCTGCGCTGCGTGCAGACCGTGCACGGGATCGCCGAGGATCTGGGCGTCGAGGTGGGCCACGAGCCGCTACTGGCCGAGGAGAGCTACTGGCGGGACCCGGCGCGGGGACTGTCCCGGTTCCTCACCCTCGTCGCCGGCGGCGGCACGCCGATCGTCTCGTCCCAGGGCGGGGTCATTCCGGATCTGGTGACCACGCTGGCGCGCCGGGCGGGGATCACCGTGCCGCTGGGCAAGGACGGGGCCGCGCCGAGCAAGAAGGGTTCGGTGTGGGTGCTGTCCTTCCGGGGCGGCACGGACAACGGCGGTCCCCGCCTCGTCTCAGCCGACTACCACC
>NZ_VJWX01000675.1 GCF_007713715.1 Amycolatopsis rhizosphaerae | reverse complement strand
GTGCTGGGAGGGGACGCGGGCAAATGTTACAACTGGCCTGCGCGCAAAGCGCATACGGCGGGACTGGCCGGCCGCGGGGGACGAAGGGTTGAAGACTTGACCGCAGGAAACGGGGCAGGGCAGGGGCAGCCGGGGAACGACGCGTCACAATGGCGGCCGTCCCCACCGCAGGCGGGCTGGCAGCAGGGACCGGGTGTGTTCCCGGGACAGCAGACCGCCCCGTATGCACAGTTTCCCGGTGCCCCCGATCCGGCTCCGAAGAAGAAGCGGAGCAAGACCCCGTTCGTCATCGGTGGCCTGTTACTGGCCGTGCTGCTCGTGTTCGGGGCGGTGTTCTTCCTCGTCGGCTCGAAGACGCCGGGCCCCGCCGGTGCCACGGCCGCTGCCGCCGCCGGGAACGGGTCGCTCCGCCAGGTCTGGGCCACGCCGGCCATGGGGAAGGATGCCGACAATCTGGTCGGTGTCTGGATGACGGACACGACCGTCGTCCGGATCGGTTCCACCGGTATCGCCGGCTATGACCTGGCCGGCGGGAAGCAACTGTTCACGGTGGCGGCCCCGAAGCCTGGCCTGGTTCCGTGTTTCGCCTCCGCGACCGTCACCGTCACCGGCATCGGTTCGGTGTTCTACAGCCAGGACGGCAACTTCGACTGCGACACGGTGGCCGCGATCAACGCCAAGACCGGTCAGGTGATCTGGACCAAAAGCGCGGACGGTCACAGTCCGCCCTCCACCGGAAGCACCTTCGTCAGTGGCTCGGTGGTGGTGGCCGCTTCCGACAACGCCGTGGTGGCCGGGTTCGACGCCGCCAGCGGCAACGAGATCTGGCACTACACCGCGACGGCAGGCAACTGCCACCCGTTCGACACGGCGGGCAAGGGGGCGATCGTCCTGGTGCAGGAGACCTGCCTGAACTCCGACTACACCGACTCCGGCGTGTACGTGGCAGTGGACGCAGCGACCGGCAAGCGCCTCTGGAAGGTGCCTGCGCCCAAGGGGAACCACCTGCGTTCGGTGATCTCCACCGAACCGATGGTGATCATCGCCTCCTCCGGCACCACCACGCTCGAGAAGGGGGGCAGTGAGCTCGACGACCACTCCCAGTTCCTGGTCTTCGACTCCTCCGGCAAGCAGACGGCGAGCATCCCGATCCCGGCCGACGGCTCGCAGGCGGCCTCCAGCCTCAGCAATCCCGTCCCGCAGGCGCTGGTCGCGGGCGGCACCCTTTACGCGGACACCATCAACGCCAAGGGTTCGTCCAGTACGGTGACCGCCTTCAGCCTCGCCAGTGGAAAGCAGTTGTGGGTCTATGACGCCATGATCGACGGCGAGATCAGCGTGAGCACCTGGCTGGTCGGTGCGAGCCCCGACGGCAAGCTGCCGCTGGCCATGGCGACCGGCACCGCGTCCGGGAATCCCAGCCCCGTCTCGACGCTCGATCCTGGCAGCGGCAAGCCTGCCCAGGTCTACGCCTTGCCGTCCGAAACGGACTGCCAGGATGCCTTCCTCGGCGCGGCCCCGAACGGCGATGTCGTGCTCGTTTCCGGGCAGGGACGGGAAGGGCCGACGGTCGCGGTCTTCTCCCGGAAGTAGGTTCCCTGCCGGTCGCCTCCGCGGAGCTTGCGCGGGCAAACCCGTGGAAATACCCGCCCCGGCCGGGCATGACGCTCTCATGATGTTGCTCGTGCCCGCCGACCTGCTGCGTCCTCGCCGTGCCGATGACCATTTCGCCGCGGAGGCCGACGCAGCCCGCGAGGCCGGAGTGGAAGTCACCCTGGTCGACCACGACGCGCTGACCACACCGGGCGGCGCGGGTGAAGGAAGCCAAGGAGACGCGCCAGCCGTTCATGTACGGACGGCCGTGGCGGTCCAGGGGGAAGATCGCCGTCGGTCTACGAGCAGAAGCTGGCCACCGCCCCGGTCATCGCGGTCCCCAGCTTCCTTCGCCCAGGCGATCACCGACGCCGACCACCCTCGAACACGGGGGAGCGGCGGCACTCGGGGCCGGTCACGAGCGGGACGGCCCGGTGATCGGCCACGTTGCTTCGGGCCGGGTGAGGTCCAGTCCGAAGATCCGGCTCGCACTGTCCGGAAGCGGCAGGCGGAAAGGTCAAGCAGGCCCAGTGGGCCGTGAGGGGGTCCCACCCGCTGCGGGGTTACGCGTTCGTGGGGAGTTTCGGCCAGGCGGCCGTGGCCAGGGTCGTCGCGACGGCGCACGCGTCGCTGCCCCGGTCCGGGACCCGGACGTAGAGCGATGCGAGCTGGCGCAGCCGGGGGATGGGGCTGGCGCCGACGTCGGTGGTGATCGTGCAGCTGAGGGTGCCGGGTTCGGTCACCGAGGGGAGGCCGGCGATGGTCGTCTTCGTGCCGTTCGGCAATCTGCTGTAGTCGAAGCTGAACTCGACGTCGGTCTTGTGGACGAGGTCGAGCCAGGTGCAGTGGTGGTGGCTGGGCACCGGGATGATTTCGAGGTCTTTGGCCAGCCCGTCGGGCAGGACGTGCGGGTCGGGCAGGAGCGGGCAGGGGTCGACCGTGCCCAGCGAGTTGGCGGGGAAGGTGAGGTGGGTCGCCTTCCGGGCGGTGATGTCGGTGACGAGCGCGGCGAAGACGGCCTTTTCGACCGTGCACAGCGCTTCGCGCTGGTCCACGGTCCCGGGGTGGTCGTCGGTGAATTCGACATTGACCGTCAGGTGGGTGCCATTGGCGAAGGTCAGGTAGCGCTCGCAGGCTTCGTCGGAACCGTATTCGGTGATCTGGACCTGCAGGCCCTGGTCCAGCTTGTCCGCGGTGACGTCGGGTGCGCGGTCCGGGTCGGCCTTCTTGCTCGCGAGCCCACCCACGTCGATCGCCGTGTCGCGTCCGCTCACGGTCATGAAGGCGACGCAATCGTTGGGTGACGAGACGACGGGGCCGATGTGGGTCGCCCCGGCGCCGGAGGCCTTGCCGAGGTCGATGAGGCTGCAGTAGTCGATGGTGGTGAGGTCGCCCAGCGCTTGTT
>NZ_VJWX01000674.1 GCF_007713715.1 Amycolatopsis rhizosphaerae | reverse complement strand
GCTCAGCGACGGCCGCCTCTGGCCGGCCCACCCGGGCTCGATCGCGGCCTTCAACGCCTCGACGGTGCAGAACGTCAGCCCCACCCAGTGGCGGACCTATCCCCGCGGCCCCGTCCTCGGTCCTTGAGACCCGGATCGAGGGCGCTCGCCTGGCGGAGCAGGACGCCGCCGGTCAGACGCGGGGGCGCGGGCTGGGCTTGCCCGTCCTCGCCGCCGGAGCGGATCCGGCGGATCCCGCGGCGGGGGTGGCGGATTCCGCCGGGGTGGCGCGCGGCGGAGTGAGCCGGCGGCCCGCCAGGATGCCGAGCCCGGCGGGGATCAGGACCAGCAGCGCGGTGAACGCGGCGCCGCCGGTGAGCGCGGGCCACAGCTCCCCGCTGCCGGTCTGGTCGACGAACAGGGCGCGCCCGATGACGTAGAGCACCCCGGAGGCGGGTCCGGCCAGCAGGGCCGCGATCAGCCAGGTCCGCCCGGGCTCTTCCCGGCGCCGCCAGGAGTCCACCGAACTCCACAGCACGGCCGCGCCGACCAGCAGGGCGATCACCACGATCCGCGTGGTGGTCAGGCCGGTGGGTTCGTAGACCGTCGCCTTCGCGAGGGCGGTGTCGGCCACGGCGTGCAACACCGCCATGCCGAGACCGCGGAGCAACCAGGGCCGCATCGCCTCACTGTAGGGCACCGCTCTCGCGAAGTCCCGCCCCTGGCGGCACTTCCGCCCCTAAGCTGACCGGGTGCCCGCACATCATCTTTCCCGCCGGGAATCCCTCCGCGGCCTGGTCCGAGAGGCCGGGCTGGACGCGCTGCTCGTCACCGATCTGCGCAACATCCGTTATCTGACCGGTTTCACCGGGTCCAACGCGGCGCTGCTGGTGCACGCCTCCGCCGAGGAACGCACCCTGTTCTGCACCGACGGCCGCTACACCACACAGGCGGCGGCCGAGGTGCCCGATCTGGAGCCGGTCGTGGACCGGGACAGTGCGGTGGCCCTGGTGAAACGGGCCGGCGATCGGTCGGCTTCCTACCGCCGCACGGGGTTCGAGAGCCAGCACGTCGACGTCGAGCAGTACCACCGCCTTGCCGGGCTCACCGGCGGGACGGAACTGGTGCGGGCGCCGGGGCTGGTGGAGCGGCTCCGGCTGGTCAAGGACGAGAGCGAGGTCGAGTCGCTGCGGATGGCCTGCGCGGCGGCCGACCGGGCGCTGGCCGATCTGCTCGAGCACGGCGGGATCCGGCCGGGCCGCACCGAGCGCGAGGTGGCGCGGGAGCTGGAGGACCGGATGCTGGACTACGGCTCCGCCGGGCCCGCGTTCGACACCATCGTCGCGGCGGGCGCCCACTCGGCGATCCCGCACCACCGGCCCACGGACGCGGTGCTGGCACGCGGCGACTTCGTGAAACTGGACTTCGGGGCCACTGTGGACGGTTACCACTCGGACATGACCCGTACCGTGGTGCTGTCCGGACCCGCCGACTGGCAGCGCGAGCTGTACGAGCTGGTGTTCCGCGCGCAGGCGGCGGGGGTGGCGCGGGCACTGCCCGGCGCCGGGCTGACCGAGGTCGACCGGGCGTCGCGCCAGGTGATCGAGCAGGCCGGTCACGGTGGCGAGTTCCCGCACGGCCTCGGGCACGGCGTCGGACTGGAGATCCACGAGGCACCGAGGCTCGCCAAGACCGGCGAAGGTACACTATCGGTCGGTATGACGGTCACCGTCGAGCCAGGTGTCTATCTCGCCGGCCGCGGTGGCGTGCGCATTGAGGACACGCTGGTCGTGCGGGACACCGCTCCCGAACTCCTCACCCTGAGCAGCAAGGAACTCATGGTCGTCTAGGCATCGCCCGGGCGGCCGTGAACGGACAACAGGAGAACTGGACTACCCGTGGCCACCACCAACGACCTGAAGAACGGCCTGGTGCTCAACCTCGACGGCCAGCTTTGGTCCGTCGTGAACTTCCAGCACGTCAAGCCGGGTAAGGGCGGCGCCTTCGTGCGCACCACCCTCAAGCATGTGCTGTCCGGCAAGGTGGTGGACAAGACGTTCAACGCCGGCACCAAGGTCGAGACCGCGACCGTCGACCGGCGCACCATGACCTACCTGTACAGCGACGGCAGCGACTTCGTCTTCATGGACGGCGAGACCTACGAGCAGATCTCCGTGCCCGGCGAGACCGTCGGCGACGCGAAGAACTACCTGCTGGAGAACACCGAGGTGCAGGTCGCGATGCACGAAGGCGTCGCGCTGTACGTCGAGCTGCCCACCTCGGTGGAGCTGGTCATCCAGCACACCGACCCGGGTCTGCAGGGCGACCGCTCCACCGGCGGCACCAAGCCGGCCACGCTGGAGACGGGCGCGGAGATCCAGGTGCCGCTGTTCGTCGGCACCGGCGAGAAGGTCAAGGTGGACACCCGTGACGGGCGTTACCTCGGCCGCGTCTCGAACTGACGGGCCGAATGAACGTCAGGACCATGACCGTGCGGGTGGCCGGCACCCTCGCCGGCGCCCCGGCATCCGGAGGCGAGCGGTGAGCTCTCCCGCAGATTCGACCAGGCGCGGCGGCTCGATGGGCCGCCGCGCGTTGCGCAGACGTGCCGTCGAAATGCTCTACGAGGCCGCGCAACGAGGGATCGATCCGGTAACGCTGCTGGCGAGCCGGGTCGGTTCCCCCGAGGTCGACCCGATCGGTGACTACACGATCGCGCTCGTCGAAGGCGTCACGGCGCACCGGGAGCGGATCGACGAACTGCTGTCCGAGCACGCGCAGGGCTGGACATTGGACCGCATGCCGCCGGTCGACCTCGCGGTGCTGCGCGTGGGTGTCTACGAGTTGCTGTGGGCCGCGGACGTGCCGGATCCGGTGGCCATCGACGAGGCCGTCGGCCTGGCGAAGGAACTGTCGACCGACGATTCGCCGCGGTTCGTCAACGGTGTGCTCGGCCGCATCGGCAACATCGCCGACCGCCTGCGCGCCGTGCTGTAGAGCGCGGGGCCCGGAAAGCCTTTGGGGG
>NZ_VJWX01000673.1 GCF_007713715.1 Amycolatopsis rhizosphaerae | reverse complement strand
ATCCCGGCCCGACATCGCCGCGCAGCATCATCGTGGACAGCCGGTTGTCCAGCTCGCGCTGGATGGTGCGGCGCATCGGCCGGGCACCGAACTCCGGCTGGTATCCCGCGCGCGCCAGCCAGCTCACCGCTTCGGGGGTGAACTCGACCGTGACGTCCTGGGCGTGCGCGCGCCGCCGCGTGTGCTCCAGCAGGAGTTCGGTGATCTGCTCCAGCTGCTGGGCGTCGAGCTTGCGGAACACGATGATCTCGTCGATCCGGTTGAGGAACTCCGGCCGGAACTGTTCCCGCAGCCGCCGCAGCAGCCGCTCCCGCAGCGGCTGTTCGGTGTCGGCCTCGCGAGCCGGCGCGAACCCGAGCGCGCCCTGCGTGCCGCTGACGATCAGCTCGGACCCGATGTTGCTGGTCATGATCAGCACCGTGTTGGTGAAGTTCACCGTGCGGCCCCGGCCGTCGGTCAGCCGTCCGTCGTCGAGCACCTGCAGCAGCACGTTGAAGATCTCCGGGTGCGCCTTCTCCACCTCGTCGAACAGCACCACGGAATAGGGCCGCCGCCGCACCGCCTCGGTGAGCTGGCCGGCCTCCTCGTAGCCGACGTAACCGGGAGGAGCGCCGATGAGGCGGGACACGGTGTGCCGCTCGCCGTACTCGGACATGTCGATCCGGATCATCCGGTCCTCGTCGCCGAACAGCGCCTCCGCCAGCGCCCGCGCGAGTTCCGTCTTGCCAACGCCGGTGGGGCCGAGGAACAGGAAGCTCCCGAAGGGACGGTTCGGTTCGGACAGTCCGGCGCGGGAACGGCGCACCGCCTCGGCGACCGCGGCCACCGCCTCGTCCTGCCCGATGACCCGGCCGTGCAGGTGCTCTTCGAGCCGCAGCAACCGGTCGCGTTCGGCCTCGGTGAGCTGGCTGACCGGCACCCCGGTGAGCCGCGAGACCACTTCCGCGATGTCCTCGGCGGTCACCTCCAGCGCCCCCGAGGGCCGTTCGTTCGTGTTCGCCTCGCGCAGGCGCTCGCGCAGCCCGGCGATCTGGTCGCGCAGCCGGGAAGCGCGCTCGAAATCCTCCTCGGCCACCGCCTGGTCCTTGTCCCGCGTGAGTTGTTCCAGCCGGTTCTCCAGCTCCCGGACCCCGCTGGGCCGCCGTCCCGAGCGCAGCCGCACCCTGGCCCCGGCCTGGTCGATCAGGTCGATCGCCTTGTCCGGCAGGTACCGGTCGGTCAGGTACCGGTCGGACAGGTCGGCCGCGGCCACCAGCGCCTCGTCGGTGAACCGGACCTGGTGGTGCGCCTCGTAGCGGTCGCGCAGCCCGTGCAGGATGGCGACGGTGTCGTCGACGGTGGGTTCGGGTACCAGGATCGGCTGGAACCGGCGTTCCAGAGCCGGATCGTGCTCGATGTGCTGCCGGTATTCGTCCAGTGTGGTCGCGCCGACCACGTGCAGTTCACCGCGGGCCAGCGCCGGTTTGAGCATATTGCCCGCGCCCAGCGACCCCTCCGAGGCGCCCGCGCCGACCACGGTGTGCAGTTCGTCGATGAACACGATGAGGTCCGCGGAATGGGACCGGATCTCCTCCAGCAGGTGCGTCATCCGTTCCTCGAAGTCGCCGCGGTAGCGGGTGCCCGCCACCATGCCGGTCAGGTCGAGCTGGATCACGCGGCGGCCGGTCAGGATGTCGGGGACGTCGCCGTCGGCGATCCGCTGCGCCAGCCCCTCCACGATGGCCGTCTTGCCGACCCCGGCCTCCCCGATCAGCACCGGATTGTTCTTGGTGCGGCGGGAAAGCACCTCGATGGTCTGCTCGATCTCCTCGTCCCTGCCGACGACCGGGTCGATGCCGCCTTCGCGGGCCAGTCCGGTCAGGTCACGGCCGTACTGGTCCAGCGTCGGGGTGTCGGTGCGCTGCCGCTGCGTGCCCTGCGCGGCACCCCGCTCCGCGGGCGGGCCCTGCAGCGACTCGGGGGTGGCGCCGGACCGCGCCAGGATGCGGCCCGCCTCCGACTGCGGGTTCACCGCGAGCGCCAGCAGCAGGTGCTGCGGCCCGATGTAGGACGAGCCGAGGCTGCGGGCGATGTTGTGCGCGTCGAGCAGCGCCCGCTTGGCGCCGGGCGCGAGCGTGGCCGGGGTGCTCGGAGTACTGGGGCGGCCGCCTTCGCCGCCGCCCAGCCGGTCGATCTCCTCGGCAATCTCCTGCGGTTTCGCCCCCGAGTTCTCCATCAGCTGACGGGTCGCCGGCATCTGCGCGGCCGCCCAGAGCAGGTGCTCGGTGTCCACGTCGCTGCGGCCCTGTTCGGCCGCCTTCGTTGCCGCGTCCGAGATGAGTTCGCGGGCCTGGTTGGTCAGCAGCCGGGTGATGTCCACCGGATGCGGCTGGCGTCCGGGCATGGACTGGCCGAAGAACTGCGCCAGGAACTGGTCGAACGGGCTGGATCCCCCGGCGCCGCCGGGGAAGAAACCGGTCATGGGGACTCCTGGTCCTGGGTGTGCCGGCCGTGCACCACCGGCCGCCTGGTTCGGTGGTCGGCTACCCGTCGGTCACGACGGCGAAACGACGCTTCAGGGCTCCTCGGTGAGCTTCTCCCGCAGGTGCTGGAGGGTCTGCGCGAGCAGCCGGGACACGTGCATCTGCGAAATGCCCACGCGCTTGGCGATCTGGGTCTGGGTCATGTTCCCGAAGAACCGCAGCATGAGGATGGTGCGTTCCCGCTGCGGAAGCTCGCGCAGCAGCGGTTGCAGCGCTTCGTGGTTCTCCACCGATTCGATGCCGCTGTCCTCTTCGCCCAGGGTGTCGGCCAGTGAAGCCGATTCGCTTTCCTCGCCGGCGGGTTTGTCCACCGAAATCGCGTAGTAGGCGTTGCCCGCCTGCAGGCCCTCGCTGACCTCGTCGACGCTCAGGCCGAGGGCACGGGCGATCTCGGTGGGGGTGGGGGCGCGGCCCAGGCGCTGCCCGAGTTCGCCGCTGACCTGGCCGATCTGCAGGTGCAGTTCCTTCAGCCGTCGCGGCACCCGCAC
>NZ_VJWX01000672.1 GCF_007713715.1 Amycolatopsis rhizosphaerae | reverse complement strand
GTGCTCCTGCTGGGGAACTCGGCCACCGTGACCGTGCTGTCGGGGCAGCAGACCGAGGTCCGGCGGGTGACCGTCGGGGTCGTCGGCGCGGCCGTCACCGAGATCAAGACCGGCGTGAACGCGGGTGAGCAGGTGGTGCTGGCCGATCTGAGCCAGCCGCTGCCGACGTCGAACACCAACACCCGTGGACTCGTCGGCGGCGGTGGACGTCCCGCCGGCGCCGGGGGAGGCCGCTGACCGTCCTCCCCCGGCAGGGTGGGTCCGAGCGGGTCTACTTGACCGAATTCCTTGTGCCAGAACGGATTCGCGCGATGGCGCGCGGCGGCGGGTGCGGATTGCGAGGTCGGCGGCGGGCGGATAGCGTCCGCGTGTGGCGGAAGCGAAAGAGAAACTCATCCCCCGACTGCGCCGGAAACACCCTTGGCTGGATCACCTGTTCAGAGCCGGCCAGGCATTCGGCGAGCGGTACGGGAACCACTACGCCGCCGCGATCACCTACTTCAGCGTGCTGTCCCTGTTCCCGTTGCTGCTGGTCGGATTCTCGATCGCCGGTTTCGTGCTGGCAGGCAACCAGGCCGCCCTCGACCAGCTCCGCTCCGGCATCGTCTCCTCGGTCCCCGGCGGCCTTTCGGGCCTGATCAATGACCTGATCAACACCGCGATCAACTCGCGGGGCACCACCGGGATCCTCGGTCTGGTGCTTGCCCTGTACTCCGGCGTCGGCTGGATGACCAACCTGCGCGACGCGCTCACCGCGCAGTGGGGCCAGGAAAAGAAGAAGCTGCCGCTGATCAGCACCACGCTCAAGGACCTGCTCGCGCTGGTCGGGCTCGGGATGGCGCTGGTCCTGTCGTTCGGTCTCACCGCGGTCGGCGGCGGGATCGGACGGTGGCTGCTCAAACAGGCGGGCCTGGCCGACCAGGGCTGGGCCGCCTTCGTGCTCACCGTGATCACCGTGGTGCTGTCGCTGACGGCGAACACCCTGGTGTTCCTCTGGGTGCTTTCCCGCCTCCCGCGTGAACACGTCTCGGTGCGCAGCGCCGCGAAGGGCGCGGTCATGGCCGCCGTCGGGTTCGAAATCCTCAAGCAGGTCGGGTCGATCTACCTGTCCAGCGTGCTGGGCTCGCCGATCGGGGTGCTGATCGGTCCGATCATCGGCCTGCTGGTGTTCGCGAACCTGGTCTCCCGGTTCGTGCTGTTCGTCACGGCGTGGACGGCGACCGCCTCCGAGAACATCATCACCGTGGTCGAACCGCCACCGCCCGCGGTGATCCGCCCGCTGGTGCCGGTCCGGCGCGGGCTCGGTGCCGGTTCGGTCGCGGGTGCGTTCGGTGCCGGGGCGTTCCTCGCCTGGCTGGGGCGGCGGCGCGGCTGAGCGGGTGGGTCAGTCCGCCGACGAGGTGTGGCTCCGTCGGCGGCGCTGGAGCACGAACCCGATCAGGATCAGCAGCGCGACCACGCCGGTGAGCACCCAGCCGGTCACGCCGAAGGCGTCGCGGTGGGCGGCGGCGGGAGCGGAGCCCGCGGCACCTGCCGGTGCCGCGGCGTTGTTGGCGTTGGCGCTCACCGCCGGTTCGACCAACTGCCCGACCGACGGCAACCCGGCCTTGGCCAACTGGAAACCGTAGTCGAGGAGTTTCGCGGCCTGCGCGACGACCAGGGTGGGCCGCTGCTCGGCCCGCATCATCACCACCGCGACCCGTTTGCCGCCCTGCGCCGCGCCGCCCACATAGGTATGGCGGGCGTCGTCGGTGAAACCGGTCTTACCGCCGAGGAAACCGGGGTAGCTGCCGAGCAGCTTGTTGTCGTTGACCACGCCGAAGGCGGGTTTGCCGCCCTGCGCGGGGAACTGGAAGCCCTTGGTGCGCACCACCTCGGCGAACTCCGGTTCCCTCATCGCGGCGTGGAAGACCAGGCTGAGGTCGTAAGCTGAGGTGGACATGCCAGGTCCGTCCAAACCGGACGGGGTGGCCGCCCTGGTGTCGGTCGCTCCCAGCGAGGCGGCCAGCGCGTTCATCTTCTGCACCGCGGCGGGCACCCCGCCGAGTGCGGTGGCCAGTGCGTGCGCCACGTCGTTGCCGGAGTGCATGAGCAGGCCGTGCAGCAGTTGGTCGACGGTGTAGCTCCCACCCGCGACCAGGCCGAGGCAGGTGCATTCCTGGCTCGCGTCCTCGGGGGTGGCGACCACGACCTGGCTCGGCTGGAGTTCCCGGATCACCACGAGCGCCAACAGCGTCTTGATCAGTGAAGCGGGTCTTTCGCGCGCGTGCGGGTTCTTCGCCGCGAGGACCGCGCCGGTGTCGAGATCCTGGATCACCCAGGAGGCGGCGGTGGTGTCCGGGGGAAGGTTCGTGCTGTCGGGTGCGATCACACCGCACTCGGCCATCCGGGTGCCGCCTACAGGCTGATCCGGGACGGGCAGCGGTTGCGGGGAAGGCCGACCGGGCGCGGGCCGTTCCGAGGTGTCCACCGGCGGCGGGGGCGCCTGCTGGTCCGGACAGGTCTGGACCGCGGCGGCGGTCGGGGCGGTGCCGATCAGAAACCCGGACAGCAGGGCCAGGACGAGACCGAGGGCGGCCCGGGGATCTACGCTGCGCACGAACTGGGAGATTAGTGCACCACAGTCGCGCTTACCCGCAAGACCGGCCGCACCGACCGGGGGGATACTCGAAGCATGTCTCGACGTGTCGCCTGGTTTCTGCTGGCCTTCGGTGTCTGGTCCTGGATCATCTGGATCACGTTCGCGAAGAACCTGTGGGCCAGCTCCCAGTCCTGGGCACCGGACGGCTCGGCCACCTCGTTCTTCGTGGTGCACCTGATCCTGACCATCGTGTCGTTCATCCTCGGCACCGTGATCGGGGTCATCGGCTGGCGCGGCCTTCGCCGCTCCCGCGCCTGAGCCTCTTCGGCCGGGGCCTTCGGACGTGGTTCGGCCGGTGGTTATGCGCCGATGACGGGGGGTGCGGTGCGTTCGTTGGTGCCGAAGATGTCGTCGGGGTCGGCTTCGACGAGCCA
>NZ_VJWX01000671.1 GCF_007713715.1 Amycolatopsis rhizosphaerae | reverse complement strand
GGTGCTTTCGGCGTGCAGGGCGGTCATCGCCGCGCGGGCCTCGTCGGTGAACGGCAGCGCGAAGTGCCGGTAGACCGCCTCGACGGTGCCGATCGGGTCGGCGACGAAGTCGTCGTAGTAGACGTCGCAGAACTGCGCCTGCCCGTGGCGCGGCCGGTCGTCGAGGAACCTTTCGGCGCCCCGGGCCCACAGTTCCAGCTGGGAGCGGCCCACCACCTCGCCCCGGAAGGCGGTCGACCACCCCGCCGAGGCCTGCTCGTTGAGGCTGCACACCGAGGCGACGATCTCCCTCGGCGCGCGATGGGTCTGGATGACCAGCGCGTCCGGATACACCGCCAGCAGCGCGTCCAGCGCGAAGAGATGACTCGGGTTCTTCAGCACCCAACGGCGGTCCGCATCCGGCATGCCGATCAGCTGCAGGTTGCGGCGGTGCCGGGAGTAGGCGTCGGTCCAGTCCTGTTCGCTCAGCCACGCCGAGTAGGTCGGCAGGTGCGCGAGGCATTCGTAGGACACCGACTTCGCCGACTGGCGCAGCAGCTGCCAGCATTCCTCGACCTGCTCGGCCGAGGAATGGTGCACGCCGAGGAATTCCGGATGCTCCACGTGGTGCCGCTCGTACCCGGCCTGGATGCGCTGGAACACGGGATTGTCCGCCCACGTCTCGCGCGGCGGGCGCGGCTGCGGCACCTCGGTGAGCCAGACCTCCAGCCCCTGGTGCGCCGGATCGGCGGTGAGCAGCCGGTGCAGGGCGGTGGTGCCGGTCCGCGGCAGGCCGGTCACGAAGACCGGCCGTTCGATCGGCACCCGCGCGTAGCCGGGATTGTTCTTCCAAGCCGCCTCACTGAGCAGGCGCGCCACCAGCGCGCCCCTCAGGAAGGCACGGTGGATCTTGTTGCCGAAGGGGGTGAGCCGCGCGTCCCGCGCGTAGGACTCCAGCAGCACGCCGAGTCCTTCGCGGTACTCGTCGTCCCCGAAATCGTCCAGCCCGCCCGTGAAGCGCGTCGCCGAGGCGTGCAGATCCTCCAGCGTCCCCACGCTGTCGCGTCCGGTCACCTGAGTCTTCCTCTCTGATTCAAAGAGATCAGTGGTGGTATTCGCCGCCGTTGACGTCGAGGCACTGTCCGGTCACTATGCGGGCCAATGGGGAGTTGAGGAACACCACGGTGTCGGCGATCTCGTCGGGTTCGGGGAGCCTGCGCAGGTCGATGGTGGAGGCGGTCTCCTCGTAGACCTGTTCCGGGGTGACGCCGCGTTCCTTCGCCAGATAGGCGAAGTAGAACTTGAGGTTGTCCGCCCAGATGTAGCCCGGTGCCACGGTGTTGACCCGGATCCCGCGCGGGCCCAGCTCGGACGCCAGGCTCTGCGCGAGGGCCAGCAGGCTCGCCTTCGCCATCTTGTAGGCACCGAAGGTGCGCCGCGAATGCCGCAGCACCGCCGAGTTGATCATCACCACGGAGCCGCGGCCTTCGGCGAGCGCCGGGACGAACATCCTGGTCAGCCGCAGCGCCGCCAGCACGTTGGTCTCGAACCCGGCGCGCACCGCTGCCAGCTCGACGTCCATCAGGTCCATGATGGGCGGGATGGCGAACGCGTTGTGCACCAGGGCGTCCACCCGCCCGAAGGACTCCATTGTGGACGCCACGAGATGCCGCGCGTCGGCCTCGTCGTCGATGTCGGTGGGGACGACCAGCGCGCGGCGGCCGAGCCCGGTGATCTCCTTCGCCACTTCGGTCAGCCGTGATTCCGTCCGGGAGGCGAGCACCACGTCCGCCCCGGCGTGCGCGCTCCGCAGCGCGATCGACCGGCCCAGCCCCGGGCCGATCCCGGAGACCACGACCACCTTGTCTTCGAGCAGCATCAGCCCAGCATCCTCGTCGCTACGGCGGCCTGACGGGCCGCGATCCGGGTGGCGAACTCCTCCGGGGTGATCCGGGCCTGCTCGTGGTAGGGCAGCCGCCCGGCCAGCTCCGACACCGGCACCAGCTCCACCTCGGGACCGTCCTCGGCGGTGAGGTCACGGGACAGCCGCTGCCAGCGGATCTGCACGAACCCCCGCCGGTGGCCGGTGCACTCCAGCCAGTTGGCCACCCCGGGGTCGCGCTCGCTGATCACGAACCGGATCTTCCCGTCGGGGTCCACCCGCGCCTGGTCGGCGGTGAGGCTGGTCTGGTGGTTGATGTAGTCCAGCGAGATGTACCACATGCTGCCGAGCTGGAGACCCTGGTACGGCGCGTCGGACTTCGGCACCGTGACGATCATGGCCGTCTCGTCGTCGAGGTCGTAGTGCCCCACGGAGGAGAACTGCGTGCTCAGCCCGCCCGGCGTGGCCCGCGGTTCGGTCAGGGTGTTGACCGGGAGGTCGAGGTAGAACCACTTGGGGAAGGCGAGGAAGGTGTTGAGCCGCGACAGCAGCATCTTGCCCGCCACCTCGTAGCGCTTCTCCATTGTGGACAACGTGGGCGGCGGGGGTGCGTGGCCTACGGTGTCGGCGCGGTGGATGCGGATCGTGCCGCGCCGCTCGCCGGCCCAGTCGCTGTAGACCTCCCGCACCACGAGCATCGCCGAATCCGGGCCGAGGGTGAAGTAGTTCGGGCCTGCCGGGCCGGGACCGAAGCGGATCTCGTAACGGCCGTCTTTGCCGATCTCGATCTCCCGGTCGTCGAAGGCGGTGAGGCTGTCCGGGACGTCGACGGGGGAGTAGTTGCCGTTGAGCACCTGGAAGCTCAGGTCGGTGGTGGTGCCGCGCTGCCCGGTGACCACGTACTCGGCGTCCGGGCGGAGGAAGGAGTGGAAGTACAGCGTGTCCGGGTTGTCCAGGCCCATCTTGCTGTAGGGGCCGGTGGACTGGACGAAGAACGGGAAGTCGCGCTCGTAGGCCCAGGCCAGGTGCAGGCAGGCCTTCACGCTGCCGGCCAGGTAGTCGTACCCCTCGATCAGGTCCTGCTCGGTCCGCACGTGCGGCGCGCCGGTGATGATCTTTTCGGCGGCTTCGACGGCTTCGGCGAACGGTCGCGTGAGCACCGGGCCTCCCTTGGTACAAATATGTACCGCATTGGTAC
>NZ_VJWX01000670.1 GCF_007713715.1 Amycolatopsis rhizosphaerae | reverse complement strand
GAGCTGCGATTAGGCGAGGGCGGGGGTCTTGGCGTCCTGCAGTTCCCCGAGCAGATCCTCGAGCATTTTCGAGGCGTTCTCGTCCATCCGCTGGTAGGCCTCCGCGACCTTGTGCACACCGTCGACAAGGGACGCGAGGCGCTGCCTGCCGAACTTGAGGGTGTCGCCGTAGAGCGAGCCGATCAGGTCGATCACCGGGTGCAGGATCATGAACAGGCCGGTGAAACCCGACTTGTCGCAGCCGTAGGTGTGCATGTACTCGTTGATCGCGTCGATCGCCGAGTTGAGCCCTTCCAGGACCTTCGCGTATTCGTCGAGTGAGTCCGGATCGACGTGGAAGTCCACGTGCAGCCCCCCAAAGAAGTGTCACGTCCGATATGCGGACGAAGAATAGGACACATGTGGATCATCGCGTCGCGGTTTCCCGAGAAAACCGGAAAAATCCACTTGTGTCCGGATCGTCTACTTTCGACGGATTGGGGCGATCACCAGTTCGCCGCCGCCGGTGGTCAGAATTTCGGCGGTGGCACCGTAATGCCGCTGCAGCAACGGTCCGGTCAGGACGTTCGCCGGCGCTCCCGCCGCGACCACCTCACCGTCGGCGAGCAGCAGGATCTCGTCGGCGTACTGCGCGGCGAAGGTCAGATCGTGCAGTGTGGACACCACGGTGGTGCCGTCCTCCCGGCGCAACCGGTCGATGAGTTCGAGCATCGCCTGCGCGTGCCCGATGTCCAGGCCGGTGGTCGGTTCGTCGAGCAGGAGCAGCCCCGCGCGCTGGGCCAGTACGCGGGCGAGCACCGCCCGCTGCCGTTCGCCGCCGGAGAGCGTGCCGAGCCTTCGCCCGGCGAGCCCGGCCAGGTCGAGCCGGTGCAACACCTCATCCACAATGGACAGGTCGGCGGCGCCCTCGCGGGCGAGCGGGCCGAGGTGCGGAGTGCGGCCGAGGAGCGCGTAGTCGGTGACCGTGATCCCGTCCGGCAGAACGGGATCCTGCGGGGCGAAGGCGATCAGCCTGGCCTTTTCCCGCGCGGAAAGGGTGCGCAGGGCACGGCCGTCGGCGAGGACCTCGCCGTCGGCGGGCAGCAGGCCCGCCATCGTGTTGAGCAGGGTGGACTTCCCGGCGCCGTTCGGCCCGACGATGGCCAGCCAGCCCCCGCTCGGCACCTCCACCGTCACCTCGCGCAGCACGGTCCGTTCGCCGTAACCGGAACGCACGTTTCGCAGCCGTAGGCCGGTCACGACACCTTCTCCCGGGAGGAACGGAGCACGGCGACGAAGAACGGGGCACCGGCGAAGGCCGTGACCACCCCCAGCGGGAGTTCCCCCGGCATGACCGTGCGCGCCACCTGATCCGCCGCGATCAGGAAGGCCGCCCCGCCCAGCAGGGACAGGGGCAGCACGACCCGGTAGCTGCCGCCCGCCAGCAGCCGCACCACGTGCGGCACCACGATCCCGACGAACCCGATCAGCCCGCTGACCGAGACCGCCGCGGCGGTCGCCAGTGAGGCGGCCGCCAGCAGCAGCAACCGCACACGCGCGGGGTGCAGCCCGAGCGACGCGGCTTCGGCGTCGCCCAGCGAAAGCACGTCCAGCAGCCGCCCGGACAGGCACAACACCACGGCCGCGAGACCGATGTAGGGCGCGGCGACCAGCACCTCGTGCCAGCCGGTCACGTTCAGCCCGCCGAGCATCCACGTGTAGACCTGGCGGATCGTCTCGGTCCTCAGCTGCTGCACGAAGGTCTGCACGGCGGACAGGAACGAGCCCACGGCCACCCCGGCGAGCAGCAGCGTCCCGGTCCCGGGGCGGCCGCCGCCCGTCCGGCCCAGCAGCCAGCTCAGCCCGACCCCGCCGATCGCGCCGAGGAAGGCGGCGGGCGGCACCCAGGCCCCGGCGTGCGGGGTGAGCACCACCACCAGGGTCGCCGCCATCCCCGCGCCCGCGGCAGCGCCCAGCAGGTACGGATCGGCGAGCGGGTTGCGGAACACCCCCTGGAAGGTCGCGCCGGACATCGCCAGCGCGGCCCCGACCAGCCCGGCGAGCAGGACCCTCGGCACCCGCAGCTGCCAGACGATCGCGGCCTCGCGGGCCGACAGCGGGGACTGCCCGCCCGTGACCTGCGCGACGAGCTCGCCGAGCACGCGGCGCCAGCCCAGATCACCCGCCCCCGCCAGCACCGCGCACACCAGCACGGCCGCCAGCACGAGCGCGGCGATCACCACGGTGCGGGCACGCAGGCGCGTCCGCACCGCGGTACGCCGGGAACGGATCATCGGGTGGCGGCTTGGGACACCGCGGTCGACACGGCGCGCACGAGTTCGACGATCCGAGGGCTCCAACGGGAGGCGATGTCGTCGTCGAGCGTGAACACGCGGCCGTGCTGGACGGCGCTGAGCGTGTTCCAGCCGGGACGCGCCGCGACGGACTGCGCGTTCTGGCCGCAGCACTTGCTGTCCGCGAGGAAGACGAGATCCGGATCGGACTGGAGGATGCGTTCCGGCGACAGCTGGGGATAGCCGCCGGAGGCCGACGGATCGGTGCCGTCGGCGATGTTCGTCAGGCCGAACCGCTGCAGGATCTGGCCGAGGAAGGTGGCCGAGGTCGCGCTGTAGTAGGTCTGGTCGAGTTCGTAGTAGTAGCTCAGCGGTTTGGCGGGCTTCGGCGTGGCCGCGATGATCCCGTCGACGTCCGCCCGCACCTGCCGGGAAAGGCTCTGGCCCTCCGCGCGGTGCCCGGTCGCCGTGCCGAGGTCGGCGAACTCCCGGTAGGCGTCGTCGAGGGTTTTGGCGTCGGGCATCACCAGGGTCTGCGCGCCGATCTTCGCCAGTGCCGGGGAAAGCCCGGTGGTGTCGGCCGACACGACGACCAGGTCCGGGTGGTAGGCGGCGATGGCCTCCGGGTCCGGGCTCAGCGCGGCCAGCTTGGTGTGCGGGGCCTGTGCCGGATAGTCCGAGGTCGAGTCGACCGCGACGACCTGCTTGCCCGCGCCGACGGCGAACAGCGTTTCGGTCGCCGACGGGGACAGGGACACGATCCGGGTGGGCTGCCGTTCGATGGTGAGGGAACCGACGGTGAC
>NZ_VJWX01000066.1 GCF_007713715.1 Amycolatopsis rhizosphaerae | reverse complement strand
GCCCGGACCCATGCCGCCCGACGGCGACCTCGGCCTCAAGCCCGATTACGTGGTGGCGAGCGGCCGCGGCACCGTCTACAGCTTCGTGGTGCACCACAAGCCCGAGGTGCCCGGAAAGAAGCTGCCCTTCGCCATCGCCCTCGTCGAACTCGAAGAGGGGGTTCGGATGCTCGGCGAGGTGATCGGCACCACCGACATCCACATCGGACAGAAGGTGGAGGCCGTCTTCGTGCGGGTGGACGACGAGCTGACCCTGCCCGCCTGGAAGGTGGCCGAATGATCGGGACGCAACTTCCGCCGCTGACCGTCGAGGTCACCCCGACCTTCGTGATCAGCACCGCGCTGGCCACCCGGGACTTCCAGGACGTGCACCACGACCGGGACGCCGCCATCGCCCGCGGTTCCAAGGACATCTTCGTCAACATCCTTACCGACACCGGCCTGGTGCAGCGGTTCGTCACCGACTGGGCGGGCCCGGAGGCACTCGTGCGGTCCATCAAGATCAGGCTCGGGGTACCGTGCTACGCCTACGACACGCTGGTACTCACCGGTGAGGTGACCGAGCAGCACGGGAACGAGGTCACCGTGGCCGTCACCGGCACCGGAGCGCTCGGGGAACACGTGAAGGGCACCGTTTCGGTTCTTCTCGGGCAGGGGGAGAAATGAGCGGGCTTTCCGGGAAGGCGGCGATCGTCGGCATCGGCGCCACCGAATTCTCCAAGGACTCCGGCCGCAGCGAACTCCGCCTTGCCGCCGAGGCGGTCCGCCACGCGCTGGCCGACGCCGGGCTGGCGCCCTCCGATGTGGACGGTCTGGTCTCGTTCACCATGGACGGCAACAGCGAGATCGCGGTGGCCAGGGAACTGGGCATCGAGGAACTGACCTTCTTCAGCCGGATCCACTACGGGGGCGGCGCGGCCGCGGCCACCGTGCAGCAGGCCGCGATGGCGGTGGCCACCGGGGTGGCCGACGTGGTGGTCGCCTACCGGGCGTTCAACGAACGCTCCGGTCACCGGTTCGGGCAGGTGTCGGTCGCCGCGGCGCAGCAGGTGAACTCCGCGGGCGTGGACAACAGCTTCCACTACCCCATGGGGCTGGGCACCCCGGCGGCGACGGTGGCCATGGTGGCACGCCGCTACCTGCACGAATACGGTGCGACCAGCGAGGACTTCGGCCGGATCGCGGTGGTGGACCGCAAGCACGCGGCGACCAACCCGAAGGCCTGGTTCTACGGCAAGCCGATCACCCTTGAGCAGCACCAGGCCTCGCGGTGGATCGCCGAACCCCTGCACCTGCTGGACTGCTGCCAGGAGACCGACGGCGGGGTGGCCCTGGTGATCACCAGCGCGGAGCGGGCGGCCGATCTGCCGCACCCGCCCGCGTTGATCACCGCGGCGGCGCAGGGCAGCGGCCCCGACCAGTACATCATGACCAGCTACTACCGGGACGAGCTCGCCGCGCTGCCGGAGATGGGGGTCGTCGGCCGGCAGCTGTGGTCCCAGTCGGGACTGGGGCCCGCCGACGTGGACGTGGCGGTGCTCTACGACCACTTCACCCCCTACGTGCTGATGCAGCTCGAGGAGCTCGGCTTCTGCGGACGCGGCGAGGCCAAGGACTTCATCGCCGGTGGCAGGCTCGAACTCGACGGCGAGCTGCCGCTCAACCCGCACGGCGGCCAGCTCGGCGAGGCGTACGTGCACGGGATGAACGGCATCGCCGAGGCCGTGCGGCAGGTGCGGGGAAACGCGGTGAACCAGGTCGCCGGGGCGGGCACCGTCCTGGTGACCGCGGGTACCGGCGTCCCCACCAGCGGCCTCGTCCTCACCCGCGCCTGACAAGCCGCAGGCTCCTGGCGGTAGGGCCGTGAGGGGACCCCTCACGGCCCTAATCGCTGTGAGGGGACCCCTCACGGGAATGCACACCGTTCGTGTCGGAGACATCACCGGCTATCACCGGTTTGACCTCTAGCCCGGTGCGGGGGCGGCCGGTGACCCTGAGGCATGCAGATTCCGGCCCCGCTCGCGTGGAGCCTGACCGTGCTCTTCGCGCTGTTCGCCCTGCCGAGCCTGTACCGCCTGGTGCGCTCGGACGCCGCCCGTTCCGATCCCGACAGCCGGCAGATGGATCTCGCCGAACTCCTCATGGTGGCGGCGATGGTGGCCATGGTCTCGCCGCTGGGCGGGCCGATCCCCGCGGCGGGCTGGCAGGCCGTGCTCGTGCTGATGGCGGGCTGGTTCTTCGTCGCCATGCTGCGCGGCCGCCGCTGTTGCGCGGTGCACCACCTGGTGTCGGCCGCGGCGATGCTCTACATGATCACCGCCATGCCCGGGCACGAGGCCGCGCACGGGCCGTGGCTGGTGATGTCGGAGATGCCGGGGCGGCTTTCCTGGCCGGTGCTCGCCGTGCTGGCGGTCGCCTACTTCGCCTTCGACGCCGGGCGCTCCGGGGTCACCGCCCTGCGGATTGTGCGGCGAGCGCCCGTCCGCGAGGCCCTGACCGCGCGGCCGGTCTACCGCGCCGCGATGGGTGCGGGCATGGCCTACATGCTGGTCGCCGCGGTCTGACCCGAGGACGGCTGTGAGGGGTCCCGGCAAAGCCGACCCAGGCTCGGGAGCGTGAGTTCCACGCTCGTGCGCTTGTGTTCCACGCTCGTGCGCTTGTGTCCCACGCTCGTGCGCTTGTGTCCCACGCTCGGCCCGTGCGAGGCGCCTTTCAGGGGCCCCCTCACGGCACGCCGTCCCCAGCCGCTCAGCCTGCGATGGTGAGCACGGTGTCCGAAAGCACCGGGGCCTCGTCGCGGTCGAGGGCGGTCGTGGTGATGAGCAGCCGGTCGCCGTCACGCCAGACCCGGGTGCGCAGCGTCTCCCCGGGCAGCACGATCCCGGCGAACCGGGCCGAGAACCCCTTCACTCGCCCGGCGTCGGCGTCCAGGAAGGCGTCCGTCACCGCCTTCGCCACCACACCGTAGGTGCACAACCCGTGCAGGATGGGCACGTTATACCCGGCGCTCCTGGCGAACCCGGGGTCGGCGTGCAGCGGATTGCGGTCGCCGCACAGCCGGTACAGCAGGGCCTGCTGCGGCAGTGTCGGCGTGTCGAGCACCGCGTCCGGCTCACGGCCGGGCAGGACGACCTTCTCCGATTCCCCGCGGTGCCCGCCGAATCCGCCTTCGCCCCGGGCGAAGATGCTCGACCTCGCTGTCCACAGAGGACCGCCGTCCGGCTCGGTCACGGTGGTCTCGTTGACGATGACCGCGGCCTTGCCCTTGTCCTGCAGATCGACGATGCGCGTGCGCGCGACCGCCTTGCCCTCCACCGGGATCGGCCGGTGCACCGTGACGGACTGGGTGCCGTGTACCACCTTGGCGAGGTCGATCTCCACGCCCGGGAAGGAGACCGCGGGGGGTTCGAAGGTGCGCAGATCGGCCGCCACAGTCGCGAACGTCGGCAGAACCTGGAGGTCGCGCTCGTAGGCGTAGCGCAGTTCCTTCTCGTCCGTGGGCTTCGCGCCCGCGCCGAGCGCGAGGTGGTACAGCAGGACGTCGGAGGACGTCCAGCCGAAGGTCACCTCGTCGAGTTCGGCGCCGAGGGCACGCTCGGGATCGATGGGCACGGGGTCGACTCCTACTCGTAGGTCACGGAGACTTCGTCGGTCAGCGGCAGCGACTGGCAGGCCAGCACGATGCCCTCGGCGATGTCCTCGGAATCCAGGATCTCGTTGTTCAGCATCTTGACCTCACCCGAGACGATGCGGCAGGCACAGGCGCTGCACTGCCCCTCCCGGCACGAGTACGGCGCGTCCAAACCCTTGTCCAGCAGGAAATCGAGCAGCTTCTGCTGTCGCGGCCAGGTGAAGGAGTGCCGTTCACCGTCCAGTTCGACATGCAGCTCGCTCGTCTCGTCCGTGCCGGTCTCCGGTGCCGGGCCGGTGTCGAACGGGTTCCCGCCGAGGGAAACGAACTTCTCCCGATGGACCCTGCTCCGCGGCACGTCGAGTTCCTTCAGCGCCTGCCGGGCGGCGTCCATGAACGGCGCGGGCCCGCACAGGAAGGCTTCGAAGGCGGCGAAGGGTTTCGCCAGCGCCTTGAGCCGCGCGGCGTCCGGAAGCCCCTGCACGCTCTCCAGCCAGTGGATCAGCACCAGCCGTTCCGGGAATTCGACGGCCAGTCCGGCCAGCTCCCTGGCGAAGATCACCGAGCGCTCGTCGCGGTTCGCGTAGATCAGCACGACCTGGCCCGTGCCCCGGTGCAGAGCCGTCTTGAGGATCGACATGACCGGCGTGATCCCGCTGCCCGCGGCGAACAGAAGCAGATCTTCGTCGAAGGAGGCGGGGGTGAACACCCCCGCCGGGGGCAGGACTTCGAGGGTCGAACCGGCCACGACATTGTCGCAGACCCAGTTCGACCCGTAGCCGCCTTCGGTCCGCTTGACGGTGACCTTCAGCCGGGAACCCTCGTGCGGTGCACTCGACAGCGAATAGCACCGCGCGGCGGACCCGACCCGGAGGGTGAGGAACTGCCCCGGCCGGTACCGGAACGCCTCGGCCTGCTCCGGGCCGAGTTCGAACACCACGGAGCGCGCGTCCGCGGTCTCCGCGATCACCTCGGCCACGGTCAGGGTGTGCGCCTCAGCCATCCAGCACTCCGAACGCCCCTCCTCGCACCGACTCCGCGATGCTTTCCTTCAACCGTTCACAAGTGTCCAGCAGCGCGGTGTTCCCGCCGGCGGCGACCCGCTCGGCGAACACCGGGCAACTGCTCGCCGCGTCCGTCGTCCACTGGATGCTGGTGTGCTTCCAGCTGTTCTTCTTCACCAGCACCCGGGTGCCACAGGTCGCGCAGGTGTGCGGCCGCATCCCCCCGGAGAGGAACTCGGCACGCTCGCCGGTCGGCGCCCCCACGGTCATACCCCCGCCTGCTGCCGCGCGAGGTTCTCCGCGACCTCCTTGGCCCAGGCTTCGTTGGCCTTCGTGGTGTCCACTTCGAACTCGAAGCGGCGCGTCATGTCCTCGGTGACGTCCGCGGCGTCCACATAGAACTGTTCGTACCACCGGCGGAGCTGGTAGACCGGCCCGTCCTCCTCGCACAGCAGCGGGTTGTCGATCCGGGTCTTGTTCTTCCAGATCTCGACGTCCTGCAGGAAGCCGACGCCGAAGCTCTTGGCGATCTTCCCGGCGATCTTGTCGGCCTGCTCGTCGGAGACGCCGGGTAGCTTCGACACGCTGACTCCCCACTGCAGCACGAACGAGGTCGGGGTGACCGGGTAGTGGCAGTTGATGAGCACGTTGTCGAACTCGAAGCCCTTGTAGTTGTTGTGCAGGTAGTTGATCATGTAGGAGGGGCCGTAGTACGAGGCCTCCGAGCGCAGCAGGTTGTCCTCGCCCGCGTAGTTGCCCGCCGCACCGGCATCCGGGCGGCCCTTGGTGTTGAGGTACTGCGTCGCCACATGGCCCTCGAAGACGTTCTTGAAGTACGTCGGGTAGGCGTAGTGGATGTAGAAGAAGTGCGCCATGTCGACGACGTTGTCCACGATCTCCCGGCAGTTGGCGCCCTCGATGAGGATCGAGTCCCAGGTCCAGTTGCTCCACTCGCCGCTCATCACGCCCTCGATGCGGGGAATCGCCACCTCCGGCGGCGGCGGGTTGCCCTCCGGGTCGTGCCAGACGAACAGCTGCTTGTTCTCCTCCAGCGTGAGCCACGAGCGGGTGCGGGCCCGCAGCGGGACGCGCTTGGCGTAGGGAATCGAGACGCACTTGCCGCTGCCGCTCCAGCGCCAGTCGTGGAACGGGCAGGCCACCTCGTTGCCCTTGACGGTGCCCTGGCTGAGATCGCCGCCCATGTGCCTGCAGTAGGCGTCGAGCACGTTGAGCCTGCCGTCCTGGCTCTGGAACACCACGAGCTTCGTGCCGAAGGCGTTGATGGCGTGCGGCTTGCCGTCCTTGAACGAGTCGGCCAGGCCGAGGCAGTGCCAGCCGCGGGCGAACCGCTGCGGCGGAGCGCCCGCGTCGATGGTGCGAACCTCTGTCATCGTTGACCTCCCTGGGGATCCCCGTCATTGTCCTTACCGGCGGCCAGGTGCTCGGCGGCGAGGTAGCCGAAGACCATGGCGGGGCCGATCGTCGCGCCGGGACCGGCGTAGGTGTGGCCCATCACGGCGGCGCTGGTGTTCCCGGCCGCGTACAGCCCCTCGATCACCGAGCCGTCCTCCCGCAGCACCCGGGCGTGGACGTCGGTGCGCAGCCCGCCCTTCGTGCCCAGGTCGCCCGGCACGATCTTGATCGCGTAGTACGGCGCGGTCCCGAGCGCGCCCAGGCTCGGATTGGGCTTGTTGCGCGGGTCGCCGTAGTAGTGGTCGTAGGCGCTCTTTCCGCGCCCGAAGTCCTCGTCGGCACCGGCGCGGGCAAAGCCGTTGAACCGCTCCACCGTCTCGGTGAGCGCGTCCGCGGGGACGCCCATCCGTTCGGCGAGACCGGCCACTGTGCCCGATTTGACCGCGATGCCCGCCTTGAACCAGCGGCCCGGCATCTTCTGGCGCGGCCCGATTCCGGTGAACATGTAGCGGTTGCGGTAGCGCTGGTCGAACACCAGCCAGGTCGGGATGTGCCTGCCCGGACCCTCGCCCGGTCCGTACATCGCGTGCACCGCCTCCACGTACGGCGCGGATTCGTTGACGAACCGCTTGCCGCGCATGTCGACCATCAGGCTGCCGGGACGCGACCGCTCGGCGAGGGCGAACCAGGGGCCGCCGGGGAGCGGGAGCGAGGGGCCCCACCAGGCGTCGTCCATGAGTGCCACCGCCGCGCCGAGCTTCAGTCCGGCGTTGATCCCGTCGCCGGTGTTGGCCTTCGCACCCACGGTCCATTCGGTGCCGATCGGCTGGCGCTGGTACTTCGCCCGCATCTCCTCGTTCTGCTCGAAGCCGCCGGACGCGAGGATCACCCCGCGCCGGGCCCGCAGTTGCGTGGTTTCGCCGTCGCGCTCGATGACGACGCCGATCACCCGGTCGTGTTCGGTCACCAGGTCGAGCACGGGGGTGTTCAGCCAGACTCCGACGCCGGCGTCGGCCAGGCCGACGCGGAGCCCGGCTACCAGCGCCTGGCCCATGGACAGCAGGTGGCGGCCTCGCAGCCGGCCCGCCAGCCAGCGGGCGCCGAGGCTGAGCAGGGTGAGCGTGCCCTTCGGGTGTCGGGCGATGAGGCTCAGCCAGCGGTAGTCGGCCTGCGTGAGCGGCACCCCGAGCGGGGGAGCGCTGTAGGGCGGCTCCAGGTTGGCGAGTTCTTCGCCCAGCAGGCCGGCGTTGAAGGCCTTCGGTTCGACCGAGCGCCCGCCGGCGCGGCCGCCGGGCGCCTCCGGGTGGTAGTCGGAGTAGTCGCGCACCCACTTGAACCGCAGCGGCGTGTGCCGGTGGACGAAGGAGACCACCTCCGGGCCGCGGTCGAGGAAGGTGTTGCGGAGCTCGGCGGGGACGACGTCGCCGACGATCGCCTCCAGATAGCGGCGCGCCTCTTCCGGCGGGTCGACGATGCCCGCGGCCTTCAGTGCCTCGTTGCCGGGGATCCAGACGCCGCCCCCGGAACGCGCGGTGGAGCCGCCGAACTTCCCGGCCTTCTCCAGGACGAGGACGGTCAGACCCTGGTGGGCGGCGTGGAGTGCGGCCGTCATTCCGGCGGCACCACTGCCCGCCACGATGACGTCGTACTCGCCTACCGGTCCTGCACTCATGCCACCTCCGGGTGAAACGTGTTACAGAAAGCTCGGCTTCTACTCGTAGCCTCGGTGGTAACCATAGACGAGAACATGTTCCAGTTCTAGGGTTGGTCAAGCGGATCGGACCTCGGCTGTGGTCGTCTGCGGTCCCCGCGGCAGGGAATCTGTTCTACGCCCTGGTCTGGCATTTCGTCGCCGGTCGTGGGCGTGCTCTCCGTTCCGGCGCCGTTGGTTGGGTGGTGAAGCGCACACGTGGTGATGACAAAAACGAGAACGTGTTCTAATCTTGGTGCAGAGAGTGCAGGTCTGAGTAGGACGGGGCATCGCCGATGAGTGACCAGGACGCGCGCGGGGTGATCGCCGGAGTCTCCGAGCTGTTGCCCGTCCTCCGGGAACGGGCGCAGGAAACGGAAGACGCCCGGCGGATTCCGGACGAGTCGATCAAGTCTTTGCAGGAGACGGGCTTCTTCAAGCTGCTGCAGCCGAAGATCTACGGCGGCTACGAGGCCGATCCCGTCACCTTCTATACCGCGGTCAAGATGATCGCCGGTGCGTGCGGATCCACCGGATGGGTCGCCTCGATCCTGGGGGTCCACCCCTGGCATCTCGGGCTGTTCGAGGCCCAGGCGCAGGAAGACGTGTGGGGTGAGAACGTGGACACCCGCATCTCGTCCTCCTATGCCCCGATGGGCAAGGCGACCGTGGTCGACGGCGGGTACCGGCTCTCCGGCCGGTGGAGCTTCTCCTCCGGATGCGACCACGCCACCTGGGCGATGCTGGGCGCTCCCGCCTTCGCCGACGGCAAGCCGGTGGACTTCTGCACCTACCTGCTGCCCTTGGCGGACTACACGATCGTCGACGTCTGGGACACCGTGGGCTTGCGCGGGACCGGCAGCAACGACATCGTGGTCGAGGACGTGTTCGTGCCCCGGCACCGGGCGCTGAGCTTCATGCTCACCTCCAAGTGCAAGACGCCGGGCCAGGAGGTCAACCCGGGGCCGCTGTACAAGCTTCCCTATGGGTCCGTGCATCCCTCCACCATCACCGCGCCCATCATCGGGATGGCACAGGGTGCTTACGACGCCCATATCGAGCATCAGCGTACGCGGGTGCGTGCCGCCTACGCGGGGGAGCAGGCCAAGGAGGACCCGTTCGCCAAGGTCCGCGTCGCCGAGGCGGCGAGTGAGATCGACGCCGCATGGCTGCAGCTCACACGCAACATCGACGAGCTCTACCAGTTGGCCTGCCGCGGTGAGAAGTTGCCGTTTTCGACCCGGCTTCGGGTGCGGCGGGACCAGGTGCGCGGCACCGAGCGGGCGATCGCGGCGATCGACCGGCTCTTCGAAAACTCCGGCGGTCGCGCGCTGAAGATGGGCACTCCGATCCAGCGGTTCTGGCGGGACGCCCACGCGGGCCGGGTGCACGCGGCGAACGACCCCGAGCGTGCTTACACGATGTTCGGTACCGGCGAATTCGGTTTGCCGGTGGAAAACGCGATGGTGTGAGATGACCGAAGGCAAGTACGTCGAGGTACGCGAGGGACTGCGGCTGCACTACCACGAGGCCGGTTCCGAGCACGAGGAAACGCTGATCCTGCTGCACGGCGGCGGGCCGGGCGCCTCCGCCTGGAGCAACTTCGCCCGCAACATCCCGGTGTTCGCCAAGTCCTACCGCGTGATCGCGGTCGACCAGCCGGGCTTCGGCCGTTCCGACAAGCCGACCGAGCACCCGCAATACTTCACCCACAGCTCGCAGGCCGTGATCGGGCTGATGGACGAGCTCGGCATCGAGAAGGCCCACCTGGTGGGCAACTCGCTCGGCGGCGGGACCGCGGTCCGCCTCGCGCTCGACCACCCGCGACGGGCCGGCCGCCTGGTCCTGATGGGACCGGGAGGCTTGAGTGTCAACGTGTTCGCGCCCGACCCCACCGAGGGAGTGAAGAACCTCGGCCGCTTCGCCGCCCCGCCAGGTCCCAGCAAGGAAAAGCTCGAAGCCTTCCTGCGGGTGATGGTGCACGACCAGTCCCTGATCACCGAGGAACTGGTGGCGGAACGGTTCGAGGCGGCGAGCACCCCCGAGTCGCTGGCGGCGATGCGGGCGATGGGCGCGTCCTTCATGCGACCCGACAGCTACGAGCAGGGCATGCTGTGGCGCGATGCGCATCGTCTGCGGCAGCGGGTGCTGCTCATCTGGGGCCGTGAGGACCGGGTGAACCCGCTTGACGGCGCGCTGCTGGCGTTGAAGATGATCCCGCGTGCCCAGTTGCACGTCTTCGGTGGTTGCGGGCACTGGGCGCAGCTGGAGAAGTTCGACGAGTTCAACCGGTTGACCCTGGACTTCCTGGGAGGCTCGTGATGGGAATCCGATCGCTCGCCTATCTCCGCATCGAGGCCACGGACATGGCGAAGTGGCGCGAGTACGGCCTCAAGGTCCTCGGCATGGTGGAGGGCAAGGGCACCGATCCGGAAGCGCTCTACCTGCGCATGGACGACTTTCCGGCCCGGCTGGTGATTTCACCGGGCGAATCGGACCGGCTGGTGGTGGCAGGCTGGGAGGTCGCCAACGCCGCCGAACTGGCCGAGGTGCGGTCGAGCCTGGATGCGCACGAGGTGCCCTACAAGGAGGGCACGCCGGAGCAACTCGCGGACCGGCGGGTCTGCGAGCTGATCACCTTCGAAGACCCCTCCGGCAACACCCTGGAGGTCTTCCACGGCGCAGCCCTGGAGTACCGCCGGGTGGTGAGCCCCTACGGGCACCGGTTCGTCACCGGGGAGCAGGGGCTCGGCCATGTGGTGCTGTCCACCCATGATGACGAAGCCGCCTTGCACTTCTACCGGGACGTACTCGGTTTCCGGCTTCGCGACTCGATGCGGCTGCCCCCGCAGATGGTCGGGCGGCCGGCCGACGGTGCCCCGGCCTGGCTGCGGTTCTTCGGCTGCAACCCGCGCCACCACAGCCTGGCCTTCCTGCCCATGCCGACGCCGAGCGGGATCGTCCACCTGATGGTCGAAGTGGAGAACACCGACGACGTGGGGCTGTGCCTGGACCGGGCGAAGCGCCGGAACGTGCCGATGTCGGCCACGCTGGGCCGGCACGTCAACGATCTGATGTTGTCGTTCTACATGAAGACTCCCGGCGGGTTCGATGTCGAATTCGGCTGTGAGGGACGTCAGGTCGACGACGAGGTCTGGATCGCGCGCGAGAGCACGGCGGTCAGCCTCTGGGGCCACGACTTCACTGTGGGCGCACGGTGACTACCGGGGTGACCGAGATCGATCCGGCCCGGTTCCGTGCGGTTTTGGGTCATTTCTGCACGGGTGTGACCGTGGTGACGGCGCACGATGGGGTGGAACCGGTCGGCTTCGCCTGCCAGTCTTTCGCGGCCCTGTCGCTCGACCCCCCGCTGATCCTGTTCTGTCCCAGCAGGAACTCCCGGACCTGGCCGGTGGTCGAGCGCACCGGCCGGTTCGTGGTGAACGTGCTCGGCGAGCAGCAGCGCGAGGTGAGTGCGATCTTCGGTTCGCGTGGTGCGGACAAGTTCGGCGCGGTCGAGTGGACCCCGGCCCCGTCGGGTGCCCCCGTCCTGGCGGGCGCTCTCACCTGGATGGACTGCACGCTCGACGCGGTGCACGAGGCTGGTGACCACTATGTCGTGGTGGGCCGGGTGACCACGCTTGGCGAGCCGACGGGCGGGCGGCCGTTGTTGTTCTACCGCGGGAACTACACCGGAACCGAACCCTTGCGACCCGAGTTCGGCGATCTGCTCACCTGGCCCGGTCCCGACGACTGGCTCTGAGTTCTCGCCGTTGCGTGCCCCCCCGCCGGTCGTGGCCCGATCCCCGTCGATCGGGCCACGACCGTTGGTCGCGCAAATCCTGCTCGCTCGGTCTGGTCAATCTCGCATCGCGATCTCCTCCACGGATCGTCCCGTGGTGCGAGGGCCGAACAGCGCGACATTCACGATGAGGACCACCATCGCCCCCGCGACCACCGAGAACAGGGCGCCGGCACCAAGTTCCTGCAGCACGGGCAGCAGGAGATAGGGCATCGCCGCGGTCGACAGGCGCGACAGTGAGTAGGCCGACCCCGCGGCGGTGCCGCGCAGCGAGGTGGGGAACAGTTCGGCCTGGTAGGTGTGATAGGCGTTCGAGAAGATGTTGCTGATCGCGGTGTAGCAGAAGCCGAGGATCGCGATCGCCGTCCCCGATGTCGAGTAGCCGAACGCGAGGCCGAAGACCGCCATACCGAGCGCACTTCCCACGATCAGCCACTTCCGCTGCACCCGTTCCATCATCGGGATGGACAGCGCGGAACCGATCGGGTAGCCGAGGAAGGTCAGCGCGCTGAAGGTCAGCGAATGGGACAGGTCGAATCCCTTGGTGGCCAGGATGATCGGCACCAGCGAGCCGAACCCGTAGTAGCCGAACACCTGCAGGATCTGCAGCACCGTCAGCATCAGGCTCCGCCGACGCCACGGCGGCCGGAACAGTGCCGAGAATCGCTGAGGCGCGGGTTCCGGCTGGTCCCGCAGCTCCGGGTCGGGTGTTTCCGAAAGCGGCTTCTTGGCCGAGCGCTCCAGCCGCTGGAGAACCTTCTCGGCCTCTTCGTGCCTGCCCTGCGAGATCAGCCAGCGAGGTGACTCCGGGAGGCCGGTCCTCAGGAGCCACACGAGCACCGCGCCCAGGGCCCCCACCACGAACAGCCAGCGCCAGCCCGCCACGCCGAGCGGAGCGTGGCCGAGCAGGCCGCGCGCGAGGAACCCCGCCGCGGGTACTCCGCAGAAACCGAGGGTGTAGGCCCAGGCCGTCGCGCGGCCCCGGATGCGCGCGGGAAGCAGGTCGGCCAGGTAGGCGTCGGCGAGCGGCAGCTCGGCCCCCAGCCCGATCCCCGCGATGAACCGGCAGACGACCAGCATTCCGACGTTCGTGCTGAAAGCGCCCAGCAGGGTGAACGCCGAGTACAGGCTCAGCGTGAACAGGAACGCGCGCCGTCGCCCGATGCGATCGGCGAGTCTGCCCAGCCCCACCGCGCCGACGAAGGCGCCGAGGAACGCCGAGGCGAGCAGGGACTTGAGTTCGCCGCCGGACACGCCGAACTCCTTGGACAGCACGGTGCTCACCGAGCTGGCGAGGAACACGTCGTAGAGATCGAAGAACGTCGCCACGCCGACCACGGCGATGAGGTAGCGGTGGAGCCGGGTGACCGGGAGCCGGTCGAGTCGGGCGGCCGTCGTCGGCTGCGCTGTGGTCATGGTGGAAAAAGCTAACGGCCGCGACCCGGAAGCGTAAATACGTAATTCGGCAGATGTCGCGTGAACCCGTGTTCGATTACCGTGGTTCCCGGCAGGTGGGACACAACACCCGGCACGCACTCGCCATGACGGCCGTCGATGTCATACCGAACGGAAGGAGTGCGGAATGGGCGGACAACCACGTCCGGGTCGTCCTTGGGCAGGCCACCCCGCCAGGCGAGCGGCGCGCTCGCCGGGGCTGTCCGGGGACGGTGGCCAACGGTGAACGGGGCCGTCGGCGGACAGCCGATCCTCCCCTTGAAGAGCTGCGATGCGGTCGGATCCGCCGCCATCGCGTCCTGAAGACGAGCACGCGTGGCCCGGCGCGTTCTCGGGAAACCTGCTCCATCGGGTCCGGCAGGACAACGTGTCTCGGCTGCGCGCACGAGGCCGTTTCTTCGGACTGGCCGAATGCGGGGCGGCCTGCGTGCCGGCCACCCCGCATCCGGGCCGCGCCCGATGTCCGATCTGCTGGCCCTGGCCCGAATCGGAGCAGGAGTGACACGGTGCGGGCAGGTGCACCGGCGAGCCGAGCGCCGGGGCACCTGCCGCAACGCGCACCACTTCGAAACAGTCTCTACTCGAGAGTGGGGACGACTCTGGGAAGGTGGTGATGCGGCTGCCCGAAGAGCTGGCCGGCGCCGTGCGCGCGTTTGAAGAATCGATGGGCCTCGTGCTCCCAGGTGATCGCGATCCCGCCGTGGAGCTGGATCATCTCCGCGGCGACCCGGGAGAACACCTCGGAGCAGTAGGTCTTGGCGACCGCAGCCAGATGCGCGACGTCCGCATCCGGCTCAGTCACCGCATAGGCGGCGGACCGTGCCGTCTCCACCAGGACGTACAGGTCCGCCATCCGGTGCTTGAGCGCCTGGAAACCGCCGATGGGACGGCCGAACTGCTCCCGCTGCCGGGAGTAGGCGACCGTGATGTCCAGTGCTCGTGCGGCCGCCCCCACCTGCTCGGCGGCCAGGACGGCACAGGCCGTGTCCCGGAGGCGGTGCAGCGCCGGACGGAAGTCACCGGTGCCGACCCGGGTGGCCTCGGCGCCGGTGACTTCGATCTCGGCCAGGTGGCGGGACTCGTCCATGGTGGGCGTGTGGACGCGCCGCGCCTGGGCGGGATCGACTTCGAACAGGCCCAGTTCGCCGTCGGTCTCGGCGACCACCAGCAGCACCTCGGCGAGGTCTCCCTCGAGGACGTAATGCGCGTGACCGTCCACAACGGAACCTCGGGCGGAGAAGGCGGTGCGGTCGGGATCCCAACTGCCGTCTTCGGTCGCCCACCCCAGTGCTGCGAGGGTCCCTTCGGCGAGCCTGGGCAGCAGCCGTTTCGCCGCCTCCTCGTCCGCCGTTTCGAGGATCGCGTGCGTGGCCAGCACAGCGGAGCCGAGGAACGGGGCCGGGCTCAGCACCCGGCCCAGTTCCTCGGCGACGATCTGGACCTCGCGCAGGCCCGCGCCCAGGCCGCCGTGGCGTTCCGGCACGGCCAGCGCGGCCACACCCACCTGCGCGCAGAGCACCGGCCAGGGATCGGGGTGCCGGCCCAGTACGTTCCGGACGGTGTCCTGGAGGGCGAGTTGCTCGTCGGTGAAGGTCATACCAGAGCTCCCAGCACGCGCGACCGATGGAAGGCCTGGGTGCCCCAGGCGCCCACCAGCGCCCGCACCTTGGTCAGCCAGAGGCCGAGGGCGTGTTCGGAGGTGTAGCCGATCGCGCCGTGGACCTGCAGGCCCGTGCGCGCCGCGAGGTAGGCGGCGTCGGCGGCCGCCACCTTGGCGGCGGACACGTCGCGGGCCCGGGTGGCGGTGTGCTCGGCGACCGCCGCGCCGTACAGCAGCGGGCGGGCCAGTTCCAGTTTCGTCGCCACGTCCGCGAGAAGATGCTTGATCGCCTGGTACTGGCCGATCGCCCGGCCGTACTGGTGTCGCTGTCCGGCATAGGCGACACTCGTGTCGAGCAGCCACTGCCCGGCACCGAGCAGTTGGGCCGCGGTGGCGAGCACGCCCAGGTCGAAGGCGCGGGCCGGATCGTGCGCGACCCCGATCTGGTCGCCTGGCTTCACCTCGAACAAACGGCGTGCGACATCCACACCGGGCAGGCGGTGGCCGCGGGAGAACACGGTCACCTCGTCGTCCCGGACGAACACGCGGAGATGCGCCACATCGGCATCGAGGGCGTAGGGCACTTCGGGGGGTGCGGCCACCGAGGCGATCGTCTCACCCGCGGCGGTTCCCGCCAGTACCTCGTCGTCGAGCAGGGCGGGGAGGACCGCCGCGGTGTCCACCCACGGACCGGGCACGCCGTGGTAGCCGAGGCGCTCGAACGCGACCACGAGGTCGACGGCGGTCGCCCCGAGCCCGTCGAACCGTTCGGGAACGGTCAGCGCGGTCACGCCGAGTTCGGCCAGATCGCGCCACACCTTCAGCCCCGGCTCATGTTCCCCGGCGGCCCAGGCGCGGATCACCGAGGGAGTGTCCACCCCGGACAGCAGCTGGTCAATGCTGGCGGCGAAGTCGTGTTGTTCCTGGGACAGGGCGAATCTCATCGGTCCCCCCTCGGCAGGCCGAGCAGTCGCTCCGCGACCGTGTTGCGCTGGATCTGGTCCGTGCCGCCGTAGATGGGACCGGCGAGCGAGAACAGCCACCCGTCCAGCCAGTCCTCGCGCACCTCGGCCACCGGGCCGAGCAGGTCCAGTGCCGTCTCGTGCAGTGCGACGTCCAGATGCGACCAGAACAGCTTGTTGACACTGGACTCCGGTCCGAGCTCGCCGCCCTCGGCGAGCCTGGTGACCGTGCCGAAGGTGTAGAGCTGATAGGCGCGGGCGCCGATCCAGGCGTCGGCCACGCGCTCACCCAGAGCGGCGGGGCCGCCCTGCCGGCGCCACAGGGCCAGCAGGCGGTCGGCGGCGGCAAGGAAGCGGCCAGGGCTCCGCAGGGACAGTCCACGCTCGTTGTTCGCCGTGGTCATCGCGACACGCCAGCCCTCCCCGGGTTCGCCGATGACATCGGCGTCGGGGACGAACACCTCGTCGAGGAAGATTTCGGCGAACCCGGGTTCGCCGTCCAACTGCCGGATCGGGCGCACCTGCACGCCCGGCGCGCGCAGGTCGACCATGAAGTAGGTCAGCCCCTTGTGCCGCTTGCTTTCCGGATCGCTGCGGAACAACCCGAACGCACGATCGGCGAAGGCGGCGCGGGAACTCCAGGTCTTTTGCCCCGACAGCAGCCAGCCGCCCTCGGTGCGCACAGCCATGCTCCGCAGCGCGGCGATGTCGCTGCCCGCTTCCGGTTCCGACCAGGCCTGGGCCCAGATTTCCTCGCCTCGGGCCATCTTGGGTAGCACGCGGTGCCGCTGCTCGTCGGTTCCGTGGGAAAACAGCGTGGGCGCGAGCATGAAGATGCCGTTCTGGCTCACCCGGCCGGGCGCCCCGGCCCGGTAGTACTCCTCTTCGAAGACGACCCACTCCAGCAGGCTCGCGTCCCGACCGCCGAACTCGGCAGGCCACGAGACCACCGACCACTGTGCCTCGGCGAGTTCGGCTTCCCAGGCACGGTGCTGTTCGAAGCCCTCAGCCGTGTCGAAGGACGCCAGCGGTTCCTTGGGGACGTTGGCGGCGAGCCACGCGCGGGCCTCGTCCCGGAAGGCCAGCGTCCGCTCGTCGAGATCGAGATCCATCTCAGGACGTCCTGTTCGCGTCGCGCATCGACCGGGCATCCTGACCGGCGAGCGAGTCGCCCCCGACTTCGGCGTTGTGGGCGTGGGCGAGGTGGTGCAGGCCGAACACCGAGTCCATGCCCGTGCGCAGTCCCATCAGATCCTCCGCCTGGTTGACCGCCTTCTTGGTCAGCGCGAGGCCGAAGGCGGGCATCTCGGCGATCTTCTCGGCCAGCGCGAAGGTCTCCGCTTCCAGATCGGCGCGGGGCACCACCCGGTTGAGCATTCCCCACTCCTTGGCCTGCTGGGCGCTGAACCGCTGACCGGTGAACAACACTTCCTTCGCGGCCCGGGGTCCGAGCACCCACGGGTGGGCGAAGTACTCCACCCCCGGAATCCCCATGCGGACCACGGGATCGGCGAAGAAGGCGTCGTCCGAGGCGACAATGAGATCGCAGACCCAGGCCAGCATCAGCGCGCCCGCGATACAGGCGCCCTGCACACTGGCGATGGTCGGTTTCGGGATCTCCCGCCACCGGCGGCACATGCCGAGGTAGACCTCGGACTCACGCGCGAAACGCTGGTCCGCACCCTCCTTGCCGACGTGATCCCACCAGAGGACGGCCTTGCGCTCGAACGACACGTCGACGTCGCGGCCGGGCGTGCCGATGTCGTGCCCGGCGGAAAAGTGCTTGCCCTCCCCGGCCAGCACGATCACCTTCACCTCGGGATCGTCCACGGCCCGGGTGAACGCGGCGTCGAGGGCGTAGGTCATCGCCGAGTTCTGCGCATTGCGGTACTCGGGCCGGTTCATCGTCACCACGGCGACCAGACCGCGCCGCTCGTAACGGACGACTTCGCTCATCAGGTCTCCCTCAACACTCGTTTGAGCACCTTCCCGGCGGCGTTGCGGGGCAGTTGCTCCCGGAATTCCACGTGCCTTGGCACCTTGTAGTTCGCCAGGTTCCGCTTGCAGTACGCGACGATGTCCTCTGTGGACAACGCGGATCCTGCCTGTCGCACCACGAAGACCTTGCCCACCTCGCCGAGCCGGGGGTCGGGCACTCCGACGACGGCCGACTCGGCCACGCCGGGCAGCCGGGCGAGTGACTGCTCGACCTCGGCGGGGTAGACGTTGAAACCCCCGCAGATGTACATGTCCTTGATGCGGTCGGTGATGGTGAGGTAGCCGCGTTCGTCGAGGCGCCCCACGTCGCCGGTGTGCAGCCAGCCTTCGCTGTCCACCGCCTTGGCGGTGGCTTCCGGGTCGTCGAGATAGCCGAGCATCACGTTCGGTCCGCGCAGGAGGATCTCGCCGTTGTCCGGATCGACGCGCACTTCCATTCCGGCGGCGGCGCGCCCCGCCGTGCGGGCGACGGTTTCGTCGTCGTCTTCGGGGCGGCACATCGTGGCCACCACCGCTTCCGAAAGCCCGTAGGCGGTGAGCACGGTGTCGAAGCTGAGTTCGGACTGCATGCGTTCGACCAGTGCCACGGGGACGGTGGCGGCCCCGGTCACCGCGAGTCGCAGGCTCGACAGGTCGTGATTCGGGCGCGCCGGCGAATCCAGCAGCATCTGGTAGATCGTCGGCGCGCCGGGCAGCACGGTGATGCGTTCCTCCGCGATCAGGTGCAGAGTCTGCTCCACGTCGAAGGTGAGCTGGGGAACGAGCGTGGCGCCGCGCAGCAGCGCGGCGAGGATTCCCGCCTTGTAACCGAAACTGTGGAAGAACGGGTTGATGACCAGGTAGCGGTCGGAGGACTCCAGACGCCCGCACTCCGCCCAGGAGGCGGCCACGCCGAGGGCCTGCCGGTGCGCGCTCATCGCGCCCTTGCTGCGTCCCGTGGTGCCCGAGGTGAACAGGATGTCGCTGACGTCATCCGGCCGCACCGCGGCCGCTCGCGCGTCCACCGCG
Source organism: Amycolatopsis rhizosphaerae (assembly GCF_007713715.1). GTDB lineage: Bacteria > Actinomycetota > Actinomycetes > Mycobacteriales > Pseudonocardiaceae > Amycolatopsis_E > Amycolatopsis_E rhizosphaerae. The sequence goes on along the minus strand of NZ_VJWX01000066.1, from coordinate 3,052 downwards.
GCCGTGTCGCCGTCCCAGTCGACGCTTCCTTCCACGGGCACGGTCAGCACGGTCTCGGGCAGTTTGGTCCCGGCTTCCTTCAACTGGGCGAGGCGGTCGGTGCCGAGGAAGTTCTCCACGATCACCAGTGCCCGGGTGTCCGTGCGCTCGATGAGTTCGCGCATTTCCGGTCCGGTGAACCGGGTGCTGACCGGCACCAGGGTCGCCCCCGCGTGCAGTGCGCCGAGCGCGGCCACGATCCAGTGGTGGCTGTTGGGGGCGCAGATCGCGATGCGGTCGCCCGGCCGGATCCCTTCGGACAGGAACAGGCCCGCGCAGCGGCGGATCCGTTCGTACAACTGTGCATAGGTCAGCCGCACCGGACCGTCGACGACGGCTTCGTGGTCGCCGAACCGTTCCGCCGCCCGGACTACCGCGGCCGGGATGGTTTCCATGACGAACTCCCTAGCAAGTGCTTGGTAGGGTACCCTACGCAGGTGTCGCGGATTTGAACAGACCCGCGGCCATCGAAGGAGGAGAGGCCGTGTCCGATTTCCGGGAACGCGTGCGAACCTGGCTCGAGGAGAACCTCAGTGGCGAGTTCGCCGGCCTGCGCGGGCTCGGCGGGCCAGGCCGGGAGCACGAAGCCTTCGAGGAGCGCGTCGCCTGGGAACGTCACCTGGCCGCGGCGGGCTGGAACTGCCTGGGCTGGCCGGTCGAGCACGGTGGTGCCGGCGCCACGCTGGAAGAGCAGGTCGTCTTCCACGAGGAGTACGCGCGTTCCGGGGCGCCGGCGAAGGTCAGCCACCTCGGGCAGGAACTGCTCGGGCCGACCCTGATCGCGTTCGGCTCTCCGGAGCAGCAGCGCCGGTTCCTGCCGAAGATCGTGGCGGTCGAGGAACTGTGGTGCCAGGGCTATTCCGAGCCCGGTGCCGGTTCCGACCTGGCGGCGGTGTCCACGAGCGCCCGGCTCGAGGGCGACGAGTGGGTGATCACCGGGCAGAAGATCTGGACCTCGCTGGCCCACGTCGCCGACTGGTGCTTCGTGCTGGCCCGCACCGAACCGGGCTCCCGGCGGCATCATGGCCTGTCGTACCTGCTGGTTCCGCTGCGCCAGCCCGGTGTCGAGGTGCGTCCGATCCAGCAGTTGACCGGTACCAGCGAGTTCAACGAAGTGTTCTTCGACGGCGCGCGGACCGCGAAGGATCTGGTGGTGGGCGAACCCGGTGAGGGTTGGCGGGTCGCCATGGGCACGCTCGCCTTCGAACGCGGGGTGGCCACACTGGGTCAGCAGGTGGGTTTCCGGCGCGAGCTCACCGAGCTGACCCGGCTCGCCGAGGAGAACGGGGCGGCGAAGGAGCCGGTGATCGCCGAACGGCTGGCCCGGTCGTGGATGGGGCTGTCCGTGATGCGCTCCCACGCGCTGCGCACGCTCGGCTCTTCGGCCCCCGGGGTGGCGGAAGTGTCCAAACTGGTCTGGGCGAACTGGCATCGTGAGCTGGGTGAGCTGGCGATGGCCGTCCGGGGTCCTCGTTCGATGCTCGGCGCGGGCGCCGATCTCGACGCCTGGCAGCGCCTCTACCTGTTCAGCAGGGCCGACACGATCTACGGCGGTTCCAACGAGATCCAGCGCAACATCATCGCCGAGCGTGTGCTCGGGCTACCTCGGGAGGCTCGACCTTGATTCCCATTCCCCAGTACCCCAAGGGCGCGGACCTGTTGCGGGACAAGGTGGTCGTGGTGACCGCCGCGGCCGGCACGGGGATCGGTTCGGCGGTCGCGCGGCGCAGCCTGGAGGAGGGCGCCCGGGTGGTGCTCAGCGACTGGCACGAACGCCGCCTCGGGGAAAAGGCCGAGGAGCTGACCGGGCTCGGCGAGGTGCACGCGATTCCCTGCGACGTCACCAAGGAGGAGCAGATCGGTGCGCTGATCGAGGGTGCCAGGCAGCGGTTCGGCCGGATCGATGTCCTGATCAACAATGCCGGCCTGGGCGGCAGCAGGTCCATAGTGGACATGACCGACGAGGAATGGTCCCGGGTGCTGGACGTCACGCTCAACGGCACGTTCCGCGCCACTCGGGCGGCGGTGCGCGCGTTCCTCGCACAGGGCGGTGGCGGCGCCATCGTGAACAACGCTTCCGTGATCGGCTGGCGCGCCCAGGCCGAGCAGGCGCATTACGCGGCGGCGAAGGCCGGGGTGATGGCGCTGACCCGCTGCGCCGCGGTGGACGTGGCCCCGCACGGCATCCGGGTCAACGCGGTGGCGCCGAGTCTGGCGATGCACCCGTTCCTGGCCAAGGTCACCACCGAGGAACTGCTCGAAGAGCTCACCGCACGGGAGGTGTCGGGCCGGGCCGCCGAGCCCTGGGAGGTGGCGAACGTGATGGTGTTCCTCGCCAGCGACTACGCCTCCTACCTCACCGGCGAGGTCGTCTCCGTGAGCAGTCAGCATGCTTAACCAGCAGGGCTCGGGACGGCGGGCGGAGCTGCTGGCCATGGCGGCGAAGCTGTTCGCCGAGCGCGGGTACGTGTCCACGACGGTGCGCGATATCGCCGACGCGGCGGGAATCCTCTCCGGGAGCCTGTACCACCACTTCGACTCGAAGGAGTCGATGGCGGACGAGATCCTGAGCGGCTTCCTCGGCCGGCTGTTCGGCACCTACGCGGAGATCGTCGCCGCGGGACTCGGGCCGCGCAAGACCCTCGAAGCCATCGTGATCGCCTCGTTCGAGGCGATCGAGTCCCATCCGTCCGAAGTGGCCATCTACCAGAACGAGACCAAGCAGCTGCTCAGGCTGCCCCGGTTCGCCTACCTGGAGCAGCGCAACACCGAGTTCCGGACACTGTGGACGGACCTGCTCGCCGAGGGCGTGCGGGAAGGTGTGTTCCGTGCCGACCTCGACGTCGAGTTGGTGTACCGCTTCGTCCGCGACACGGTGTGGATGGCGGTGCACTGGTACAACCCGAAGGGCTCGCTGTCCGCGGAAGAGGTTGCGCGGCAGTACCTGTCCATCGTGCTCGACGGCATCGCGACCGGACGCAGGCCGGTGAAGCGCAGGACCGGTGCCTGAGGC
>NZ_VJWX01000669.1 GCF_007713715.1 Amycolatopsis rhizosphaerae | reverse complement strand
GGATACCGGCGGGAACTGGACGCCATCGAGGACCCCGAGGCCCGCCGCCGGGCCTTCGAAGACCTGCTCGCGCAGCACTACGACCGCGGCAAGGCGGTCAACGCCGCGGCGGTTTTCGAACTCGACGATGTGATCGATCCGGCCGAGACACGGTCCTGGGTGAGCGCCGCGCTGCCGCCCGCCGCGTCCCCCGCGGAGCACCGCCCGCGCCGGTCGTTCGTGGACACCTGGTGAGAAGGAGAGAATCCGTGGACCGTCGGCAACGGCTCGAGGCGTACCTGTCCGGGGTCCGGGCACGGCAGGAGAAGGTCCGCCCGGCCGGGACGCCTTCCGAGGTCGTCTACCCGCTGGGCGAGATCGCGATCCCGGAGCACGTGGCGCACTGGGCGCGGCGCTACCCGGACCGGCCGGCGATCGAGTTCGAAGGCCGCACCACCACCTACGGCGAGCTGGACGAGCTCACCCGGCGGCTGGCGGGCTGGCTCGAATCGGCGGGCGTGCGCGCCGGGGACCGGGTCGGGGTGTACCTGCCCAACACGCCCCAGTTCGTGGTGGCGATGCTGGCGGCGTTGCGGCTGGGCGCCGTGCACGTACCGGTGAACCCGATGTTCCAGACCGCGGAACTGGCGCACGAACTGGCCGACAGCGGGGCCGAGGTGGTGATCACCCTCGACGCGCTGCTGCCCACGCTGGCCTCGGCGCGCGACGAGACTCCGGTGCGGACCGTGCTGGTCACCGGTGCGCGCGAGATGGCCGCGGAGGCCACCCCGCCGGTCTTCCCGGACGGCGCGGTGCCCTCCGGCATGACCTCCTGGGCCGAGGCCACCGCCCACGGGCCCGCCGCGGACCGGCCCGGTGACCTGGACGCGCTCGCCGCGCTCAACTACACCGGCGGCACCACCGGAGCGCCCAAGGGCTGCGAGCACACCCAGCGGCACATGCTGTACACGGCGGCCTCCAGCGCCGGTGCCACGCGCACCGCGGCCGACAGCGGTTTCGCCGCGCTCTGCTACATCCCGATCTTCTGGATCGCCGGGGAGAACCTCGGCATCCTGCACCCGCTCGTGCTCGGCGGCACCTCGGTGCTCATGCCCCGCTGGAACGCCCCGCAGGTGCTGGAACTGATCCAGCGGCACCGCGTGACCACCATGGTCGGCACCGTGGAGAACTACCTGGAACTGCTCGACCAGCCCGGCTTCGGCGGCTACGACCTGTCCAGCCTGACCGATCCGATGGCCGTGTCGTTCGTCCGCAAGCTCGATCCCGAGGTGCGCGGGCGGTGGACGGCCGCGGTGGGCACGCATTCCGTGCTGCGCGAGGGCGCGTACGGCATGACCGAGACGCACACCTTCGACACCACGCCGTTCGGTTTCGCCGGAGACGACTTCGACCTGCTCGCCGAGCCGGTGTTCTGCGGGATCCCGGTGCCCGGCACGGACATCGCCGTGGTGTCGTTCGACACGGGCGATCCGGTGCCCCTCGGGGTGGCGGGGGAGATCATCGTGCGCAGCCCGTCGGTGATGACGAGGTACTGGCGCAATCCGGAGGCCACCGCCGAGCAGTTGCGGGACGGCTGGCTGCACACCGGGGACAACGGCCGTCTGGACGCCGACGGCTGCCTGCACTACCTGGGCCGCGACAAGGACATGATCAAGGTCAAGGGGATGAGCGTGTTCCCGGCCGAGGTCGAGATGCTGCTGGCCCGGCACCCCGAGGTGTTCACCGTGGCGGTGGTGCCCGCAGGCCACCCGGACAAGGGGCAGGTTCCCGTCGCGTTCGTGAGCCTGTGCCCCGGCGCCACCGTGGACGCGGCCGGGCTGCGGGAGTGGGCGCGCACGGCGATGGCGTCCTACAAGGTGCCGCTGGTGGAGATCGTCACCGCCTTCCCCATGACCGCCACCGGAAAGATCCGGAAGGTCGAACTGGCCGGAAAGGCCCAGCGCCTGGTGACAGGCTGACACCACTTCTCTTTCGCCGCTTTTCGCCGTGAATTGCCGTGAGGGACCCCCTCACGGCCCTATTCGCCGTGAGGGGGTCCCTCACGGCACACATGGAGGTGTGAGGATGACGACCATGCGGGCGTGGCAGGTGACGCGGCTCGGCGAGCCGCGCGAGGCGCTGGCCGCGGTGGACATCGAAGTTCCGGAACCGGGCCCCGGCAGTCTGCTGGTCCGGGTGCTCGGGGCGGCGGCGAACTTCCCCGACGTGCTGATGTGCCGCGGCGAGTACCAGGTCAAGCCGCCGCTGCCGTTCACCCCGGGCGTCGAGCTGTGCGGTGAGGTCGTGGCGACCGGCGAGGGCGTGACCTCGTTCGCTGTGGGCGACCGGGTGCTGGGCGGGGCCCGCCTGCCGCACGGCGGGTTCGCGGAACTGGCCGTGATGGACGAGGCCAAGACCTTCCCCGCGCCCCCCGGACTCGACGACGTCGAGGCCGCGTCGCTGTTCATCGGCTACCAGACCGGCTGGTTCGGGCTGCACCGCCGCGCCGCCATCAAGGCCGGGGAGACGCTGCTCGTGCACGCCGCGGCCGGTGGGGTCGGGAGTGCGGCGATCCAGCTCGGCAAGGCGGCCGGTGCGCGGGTGATCGGGGTGGCGGGCGGCCCGCGGAAGGCCGCCTACGCCCGCGAGCTCGGCGCCGACGTCGTCGTCGACCGGCACGAGCAGGACTTCGTCGAGGTGGTCAAGGCGGAGACCGGCGGCCGCGGCGCCGACGTGATCTACGACCCGGTGGGCGGGCAGACCTACCAGCGGTCCACCAAGTGCGTCGCGTTCGAGGGCCGGATCGTCGTGGTCGGCTTCGCCGGAGGAGAGATCCAGTCCGTGGCCCTCAACCACGCGCTGGTCAAGAACTATTCGATCCTCGGCCTCCACTGGGGCCTGTACTCCGATCGCGATCCCGCCTCGGTGGCCGCCTGCCACCGGGAGCTGACCCGCCTGGTGGAGGACGGGCTGATCCGGCCGTTCGTCAGCGAGCGGCTGCCGCTGGACGAGCTGCCGGACGGCCTGCAGCGTCTCGGTGACGGTGACACCGTCGGCCGCCTCGTCGTCGTTCCCTGACCGGCCGCGGGTCGAGCCTTTCGGCTCTATCCGCTCAGGCGCGCGCCCCTGGACCCTCACGGGTGTAGAG
>NZ_VJWX01000668.1 GCF_007713715.1 Amycolatopsis rhizosphaerae | reverse complement strand
ACACAACTGCCTGCCGGAGGGCAGAAGCCGGCGGGGTGGTGTTCACCGGGCCGGGGAGGGGTCGCCCCAGGCCAGTGCCAGGGTGAGACGGCGGCGGTTGTCCGGATCGTCGAGCCGCTCGCCGAACAGCTCGCGCAGCTGGGTGAGCCGGTAGCGCACGGTCTGCGGGTGGATGTGCAGCTCCTCGGCCACCGCCCGGCGGTCGCCCAGGTGCCGCAGCCAGGACGCGAGCGTCTCGCACAGGCGCTGCCGGGTCACCGGGCCCAGCCCGTCCAGCGGGGCAAGGCACTGGGTGCGGAACGCGTCCAGCAGCCGGGGATCGCGGTGCACGATGATCGAATCCAGGTGCTCGTCGACGAACACCGGATCGTCGCCCAGCACGCCCGCGTGCCGCAGCTGGGCGGCGACCTCGGCGACCCGCATGCTGGCGGGCAGGTTCTCCAGCGGCACCGCGTGCCCGACCACGGCCCCGGCGCCCCGCAGGGCGACCGACAGCCGTTGCCGCCGCTGGGGTCCGTTCGGATCGGGGATGATCGCGCACACCGTCCGCTGCCGCCGCACGTGCAGGCAGGAGTGGTCGAGCCGGGCCAGCAGCGCGGTGCCGACCGGATTGTCGGGTTCGACCAGGATGACCGCGGCCTCCCGCGGCAGCGGCCAGTCCACGCGGGCGGCGGCGGCGCGGATCGCGGCGGTGTCGGACCGGTCGGAGAGCAGCATGCCGCCCAGTTCGTCGCGCAGCCTTTCCCGGGCGGCGGCAGCCTCGGACTGTTCGAGCACGTACCCGCGTGCCGACGCCGAGGACAGCTGGTCCACGAAGATGAAGACCGCCTCCGCGAGGGAGGCGAACACGTCGGGGGAGACGCCGACTTCGAGCGCGACCTCGGCCACATGGTGCCAGGCGACCCTGGCGCCGATCTGGTAGGCCGACAGCAGGCTGGTCAGGTCGCGGCCCTGCTGCCACTGCGCCCGGCCGATCTCCTCGAACACCGACTGCTCGCCGAGTTGGTCCGGCTGCTGGTCGGGGGCCTCCGACAGCTCCGACAACTCGGTGATGTCCCATTTGGCCATCCGCACCAGGCGGTGCAGGAAGATGCTCGCCGCGACCAGGACCTCGTCCCGCTCGGTCACGATGAAGTCCGCGTAGTCGGGCCAGTCGTGGCGCAGCAGCCGGGTGACGTCGTCGAGCATGCGGGGCAGCCGTTCGGCCGTGGCCGAGGCCAGTTCTTCCAGTTTCGACTCGCTCGGGTCGGCTCTCTTTTCCACGCTCTCCGGCGCCCTCCTGCCCGTAGTCCGCAGTCGTCCTTCGATCGGGTCAATACTGTTCGCTCGTGATAACCGGGGCTCGCCGGTTTTTGTTTCCCGCGCGAAGAATCCCGGCCGTCCCTGGTTGGATTATGGGCGAATGAGGCCAGCACCGACAGGTGACGACACGGTCGAGGAGCCTGGACTACCCCGGATCTCACCCCGGATGGTGGCCACGGCCGGCGCAGCCCTCGCGGAAAAGAAACGCGCGGAAAACTTTCCGGTAGCGTTGCGGATACTCCCGCGTGACCTTCGGCGCGATCTCGGCGCGGTGTATGACGTCGTGCGCGTTATCGATGATTTGGGGGATGAGTCGGCAGGCGACGCGACCGCCGCGCTGCTACGGTTCCGGAAGGACCTCGCTCGTGCCTGGGAGGGCGCCCCGGAGGAGCCGGTCCTGCGCCGTCTCGTGCCCACGATCCGGGCGAGGCGGCTGGACCGGGAACCCTTCGACCGGCTGGTCCTCGCCAACCTGCAGGACCAGCGCATCACCCGCTATGCCACCCAGGCCGAACTGGAGGCCTACTGTGCACTGTCCGCGAATCCGGTCGGCCGGATCGTGCTGCGGATCTTCGGGGCCGAGTCGGCTGATTCCTCGGAGGCCGCGCGCGCGTCCGACCTGGTCTGCACCGCACTCCAGCTTCTCGAACACTGCCAGGACGTCGCGGAGGACCGGCGCAAGGGCCGGATCTACCTCCCCCAAGAGGATTTGAAAGCGTTTTCCGTGGCGGAGGAGGACCTCGACGCCGTCTCGGCGAGCCGGGGACTGCGGGGAGTGGTGGCGGCGCAGACCGGAAAAGCACAGGATCAGCTGAGACAGGGAGCGGTACTGGTGTCGCAGGTGCACGGCTGGGCCCGGCCCGCCATCTCCGGTTACGTCGCCGGCGGTCTGGCGACCGCGGAGGCGCTGCGCCGTGCCCGGTGGGATGTCCTGTCCGCCACGCCGCGGCCGCGCAAGCGGGACGTCCTGCGCCATCTGGCCGTGCTGATGGTGTGGGGTGGGCGCCGGTGACCACGGTCGAAGAGGGGTATCGAGCCTGCGAAGAGATCACCAGGACCGAGGCTCGCAATTTCTACTACGGAATCCGTCTCCTCACCAGGCCGCGGCGGGCCGCGCTGTGCGCGGTCTACGCGCTGGCGCGCCGGATCGACGACATCGGTGACGGCGACCTTCCGGTCGAGCAGAAGTCCGGACGGCTGGAGGAGGTCCGCAAATCCCTGGCCGCACTCCAGGATTCGGCCGATCCGGTCCTGGTCGCCCTCGCCGATGCCGCCCGCCGGTTCCCGATTCCGCTCGGCGCCTTCGACGAACTGCTCGACGGGGTGTGGATGGACGTCGAAGGACGGCGTTACGCCACCTTCGACGAACTGACCACGTACTGCCGCTGCGTCGCGGGGTCCATCGGACGCCTGTGCCTGGGCGTGTTCGGGCACCGGCCCGATCCCGAGGCTCCCCCCTATGCGGACGCGCTCGGGATCGCGCTGCAGCAGACCAACATCCTGCGCGACATCCGCGAGGACCTCGGCAACGGCCGGGTGTACCTGCCGCAGGAGGACCTCGACACGTTCGGCGTCGAACTGGCCCTCGACGCCCGTGGCCGGCTGATCGACCGGGACGGCGCGCTGAGCGAGCTCATCCGGTTCAGCGCGGCACGGGCCCGGGCGTGGTACGCCGACGGAATGCGCCTCGCGCCGCTGCTGGACCGCCGCAGCGCGGCCTGCTGCCTGGCCATGGCAGGCATCTACCGCAGGCTCACCGACCGCATCGCGGAACGGCCCGAGGCCGTGTTCGACCGGAGGCTGTCGTTGTCCGGACGGGAAAAACTGGGGGT
>NZ_VJWX01000667.1 GCF_007713715.1 Amycolatopsis rhizosphaerae | reverse complement strand
GTCCCTTCACAGTCGATTTGACTGTGAAGGGACCCTTCACGGCTTGCCCCAATCCCCTTGCCGGTTGCCGTGGGGGACCCCTCACGGGAACCGGGGCCCTCACGGAAAGTGCCGAGGGGGCTCACGGCAACGACACTTCGGGGCGGGCGAATCGCGCATGTCCGGCACAAAAGCGGCCGATCGAGGCCGTTCCGGGCGCGCCGCTGGCTAGGATCGTGTTTCGAAGCGGCGGAGCCGCTTGCGGTGGGCCGTCGGCCGGCACCGCCGCGGGTTCTCAGGCGGTTCCTGGGGAGGACAGCGCCGACGTGGTGAATTGGCATTCATGAGGAGGCGATCCCGCAGCCAGGGACCGCCTGAGGTTCCGCCACCCGCATCGCCACGCACACCACTTTCACCCCAATCTTCAGGATGCCGCCACGCCAGCGACCCGAGGGCAGGTGCCGTGGAGTCCGTGCCGTCCCAGACCGCCGAAACCCCGATCGCGGACCACGGTGAACCGGCCGTGCCACCCCCGGCGTGGGCACCGGTTCTCCTCGTCGCCGCGGCGGCGGCGACGTTCCTGCTGGCCCTGTCGGGGCGGTTCGGCTATTTCGGGGACGAGCTCTACTTCCTGGTCTCCGGCAAGTACCACTTCGCCTGGGGCTACGCCGACAACCCCTGGCTGGTGCCCGCACTGGCCCGCCTGGCGGACGCGCTCTTCCCCGGCTCGGTGGTGGCGTTGCGGGTGCTGCCGGCCCTGCTGACCGGCCTCGGCGTCGTACTCGCCGCGCTCCTCGCCCGCGAATTCGGCGGTGCCCGCCGCGCCCAGCTCCTGGCCGCCGGAGCCTGCGCGACCTCCCTCCAACTGCTCGGCGCGGGGCACCTCCTGGCCACCTACCTGCTCGACCCGGTGCTGTGGACGCTGACCTGCTGGCTGCTGGTGCGCTGGGTCCGGACCCGGCGTGACCGCCTGCTGCTGTTCGCCGGGCTGGCCACCGCCGTCGCCATGCAGGTCAAGTTCCTGATCGTGTTCCTCTGGCTCGCGGTGGGGCTCGCCGCACTGGTCACCGGGCCCCGCGAGCTGGTGCGGCGGCCCCTGCTGTGGGCCGGTGCCGCCGTCACCGCGGCGCTGACCGTGCCGACCGTGCTGTGGCAGGCGCGCCACGGCTGGCCCTACCTCGACATGCAGGCCATCGTCGCCGAGCAGGTCGACCGGTTCATGGGCGGTCCCGGCCTGCTCGTCCCGCTCGCCGTGGTGTTCGCCGGACTGCCGGTGGGCGCCTTCCTGGCCTGCCACGGCACCGGGCAGTTGCTCCGCTCGCCGCGGTACCGGTTCCTCGGGGTCGCCGCGGTGCTGGTGGCGCTGATCTTCGTGCTCACCGTCGGCCGCTACTACTACGTCTCCGGCCTGTACCCACTGCTGTTCGGTGCCTCCGCGGCGCGTATCGAGCGGTGGCGCCCCGCCCGCTGGTGGCGCTGGGTGCCGACCTGGCCCTCCTACCTGCTCGCCGCCGCGATCGCCGTGTTCGCCGCGCTGCCGGTCCGCCCCCTGTCCATGATCACCAGCACCGACTTCGTGGCCAGCGGCAGCTACGGCTGGCCCGAGCTCACCGACACCGTCGCCGCCGCCTACCGCGCCCTGCCGCCGGAAGACCGGGCGCGCGCGATCGTCATGGGCGACACCTACTGGCAGGCCAGCGCGCTCGACTTCTTCGGACGGCAGCGGGGACTGCCCGCGGCGTACGGGCCGGAGCGCGGGTCCTGGTACAACGCCGAACCGCCCGAGGGCGCCGGACCGGTGCTCTACACCGGCTCCGACGCCGCGCGGCTCGGCCGGTTCTTCGGGGAGGTGCGCCAGGTCGCCACCGTGCACCTGCCGATCCGCCGCGACAACGTCAACCAGGACGTCCCGGTGTGGCTGTGCCGGGCGCCGCGGGAGCCGTGGCCGCTGCTGTGGCAGCGGATGCACCGGGCCTGACCGCCCGGCGCGAAAATCCCACGCGCCTGCCCGAGGACCTCGGTTAGCGTCGGAGGGTGCGTGAAGTCTTCGGCTCCCGGTTCGACGTTCCCCACGGCTACCTCAACACCCCCAGCATCGGCATCCCACCGGAGGCGGCCGCCGACGCGGTGGCCGCGGCGGTGACCCGCTGGCGCACCGGGGCGGCTTCCCCGCCGGACTTCGACGAGGCCGTGGCCGCCTCCCGGCAGGGGTTCGCCGATCTGATCGGCGTGCCCGCGGACCGGATCGCGATCGGCGCCTCCGTTTCGCAGTTGCTGGCGGTCGTCGCCGCCGGACTGCCCCGGGACGCGAAGGTGCTCACCGCGGCGGGGGAGTTCACCAGTGTCACGTTCCCCTTCGCCGCCCGGGGACTGACCGTGACCGAGGTCCCGCTGGACCGGCTGCCCGAAGCCGTGGCGGAGCACGATCTGGTCGCCGTCAGCGCGGTCCAGTCCTCGGACGGGGCCGTGGCCGACCTCGGCGCGGTGCGCGCCGCGGCGGAGGCGGCCGGGGTGCCCGTCGCGCTCGACGTCACCCAGGCGGCGGGCTGGCTCCCCCTGGCACTGGACTGGGCCGACTGGGTGGTGGCCGCCGGATACAAGTGGCTGCTCTCCCCGCGCGGCAGCGCCTGGCTCGCCGTGCACCCCCGAGCGCTGGAGCACGGCAAACCCGTCCACGCGGGGTGGTACGCGGGCGAGAACCCGTGGGACGCGCTGTACGGGCTTCCCCTGCGCCTGGCGGCCGGGGCGCGCCGGTTCGATCTCTCGCCGGTCTGGCTGGCGCAGATCGGGGCGGCGGCCGCGCTGCCGTATCTCGCCGCGCTGGACCGCGAGGCCGTCCACCGGCATTGCGTCGGACTCGCCGCGCGGCTCCGGACCGGACTCGGACTGCCCGCCCGGAACAGCCCGATCGTGTCCTTCGACGCCGATCCGGACCGCCTGGCCGGGGCCGGGATCAGGGCGAGTGCCCGCGCGGGCAAGGTCCGCGTCGGCTGCCACCTGTACAACACGCAGAGTGACATAGATCGGCTTCTGGCCGCGGTGGGGTGAACCGGTCACCGGGGTCCAGTACGGTGTTCTTCCGTGGTTGGTGCCCAATTCTCCCCGGCTCGCGGCGACACCGCGCCCTTGCCCCGGATCCCCGCCGCCGCCCCGAACCGGCGCGGTTACCTGTTCAAGGG
>NZ_VJWX01000666.1 GCF_007713715.1 Amycolatopsis rhizosphaerae | reverse complement strand
GCTGCGGGCCGGGGCCAGGGGACCACCAGCCCCACACGGTCTTCTCCCCGTGCACGACGTGCGGTTCGGCGCCTTCGGTGTACGGCTCGATCTGCAACAGCTTGCCCCACGACGTGCTCGGCGAGCCCTGCAGATAGCTCGGCACCTCCGGCTCGCTCGCGACCTCTTCGAGCCAGCCGTTCGGCCCGCCGCCGACGCTGTTGGCCCAGTCGGCCTCCGTCGCCAGGTCGCCCGCGGTGATCCGGTACTGGGGCACCTGCGAGATCCCGTCGTGGGAGGCGACCGGGTTCATGCACGGGTAGACGAACGCCGCGGGCCAGTCCATGTACACCGGCGCGTTGCCGACGCGCTGGGTGAGCGTGGTGAAGGTCGGCACGCGGGGGGCGCTCACCGCGACCCAGCCGTCCTCGGTGACGTCGTTGTCCTCCGCCACCACCCGGACGAAGCCCACGGACTGCGGCAGATCCCCGATCTGGACGCGCTCGTCGGTCCACTTGCCGTTGTCGCCCGGGTTGATCATCTTGCTCGTGTCGGTGCCGACGGTGGACGAGACCACCTGGTCGGTCCTGGCCACCCGCACGCCGTCCGGGCCCTGGATGCCGAACTGCAGCGACACCGTCGTCGCCTTGCCGACCTTCGTCGCGATCGCGACCGCGACCTGGGCGCCGGTGTGATCGACGGGCAGGCGGTACCAGTCCGTGCGCAGCCGTCCGATCGGCGACGAGGGGTTGTCGTGGTAGCTGCTCCACATCGGCACCGTGCTGGTGGTGAACCCGTGCGGCGGCGCGTTCAGCGGGTCGTTGCCACCCTCCGGGGACGTGTGGAACCCGGTGCTGGTCGCGCCGGCGGTGTCGTCGGCGGGCGGCAGGCCACCGGTGTTCACCTGCCCCTGCACGGGGGCGGTGGGCAGCGCGACCGGCTTCAGCACGCTCGACACCGGGTCCTGCTCGACCATCACGTGGTCGGACAGGTTGCAGCTCTTGCCGAACAGGTGTGCCACGTTCGCGGCGCCGAGGCTGTAGCTGTGCCGCTGCTTCTGGAGGGCCTTGCCCATGCTGGCGAACTCGAACGCCACGACCAGACCGCAGACCACGACCAGCGAGGTCGCCCCGAGCCGCAGCGCGCGGCCGCGCCGTTCCGGCACCGGCGGCGGCAGCCCGGGCCGCTGGGCCCGGATGTTTTCCACGAACGCGAACACCGCCGCCACGGCCGCGGCGAACAGCAGCACCGTGGAGAGGCTGAAGCCGTGGACCGACGGCGCCTTGTCGAACCACGGCACGCCGAGACCGGACACGAACCAGTAGGCGTTGGGCCCGGTCGCGGCGAGCGCGGCCACCACCAGCAGGCCCGCGGTGAACGTGGCCCGGTTGCGGCGGGACCGCAGCACGGTGGAACTGGTCGCCAGCGCGGTGAGCGCGGCCATGGCCGAGCCGACCGCGGCGAAGGCGCCGAAGTGGTGCGTCCACTTGGTCGGGGTCAGCGCCAGCAGCAGGAAGAACAGCGCCACCGTGCCGATGAGACGACGGGAGGGGCCGAGTGCCGCGCCCTGGATGCGGCCGCGCCGCAGCAGCACCACCAGCGAGGTGCCGGTGCACAGGATGAGCAGCAGCACCGGGAAGCGGCGCGTCATGGACCCGTCGGCGCTGTTGGCGAACAGCAACTCGTAGCGGGAAAGCTCGTCGTACCACGGTTCGTTCGGGCCGACCTGGCCGCGAAGGCGGGTCGCCTCCAGCACGGTGGCGAAGGTCTGGTCCGCGAACATGACCACGAGCACGATGAAGCCGGCGGCGGCGATGGGCGCCAGCACCGGCAGCCAGCCGCCCTGGCGGGCACGGCTGCGCAGCAGCTGGAACAGCGGCCGCGCGGCCACCAGGAACGGCGCGACCGCGATCAGCGCGGTCGGGGTGGCGGCGAGCGCGAACGCCGCGGCCAGCAGGCCGAGGCACAACGGCAGCAGCCGCCGCGTCACCAGCGACCGCTCCACCGCGGCGATCGCCAGCAACGAGCCCAGCGCGGCCCACGGTTCGGGGCGGACACCGTTGTTGAACGGCAGCCACCACACCAGGAACACCATCGCCGCGGCCCAGCCCGCCGCGGGGCTCTGCCGCACCTGGGTGCCAAGGCGGGGCAGCACCTCACGGCTGATCAGCAGCCAGCTGATGACCGCCAGCAGGAACGAGGGCAGCCGGATCCACGGCGGCACCGTCGACACCTGCGCCATCAGCTCGTAGATGTGGTCGTTCCAGCCGAACGGCGCCTCGGCCACGCCGAACCAGCGGTGGTAGTTGGTCAGGTAGCCGACCTGGTCGGCGACCCTGGCCATGGTGAAGATGTAGCCGTCGTCGGAGGTGCCCGGCCCGATGAACACCCACAGGCCCAGCACGCCGAACACGGTCAGGTCGCGGCCGGTCAGCTTCCACCAGCCGACCGGCGCCCAGCGCGGGGCGCGGCGCGCGCCCCCGGCGTCGAGCCGGTTCACCGCGATGAGGCAGCCGAGCAGCGACAGCACGCCGAACACGCCGATGGCGACCTTGAGGCCGGTCGGCGAGGACTGGTACCGGGTGTCCGGGGTGATCGACACGGCCAGCCGGGCGATGGGGTCCTTGGCCGAGGTGATGTCGGTGTAGATGCCGACGACCCGGGGCCGCACGTCGCCGCCGGCGTCGTACACCGGGGTGTTCCCCACCTTCAGCGTGGTGTGCTTGCCGGTGGAGGAGAACTGCACGTCGCACCCCGCCGTGGGAAGCGGCTGCCGGGCGACCTGCTGACCCCGGTTGAAGGCGCTGAGCACGCCCTGTTCGATCCGCAGCTGCACGCCCGCGCCGCCGCCGGTGCGGGCGGGGGGAATGCTCGAGAACAGCAGCGCGCCGCCCGGCTGCCGGGCGCTGAGCGCCTGGATCGTGCCGCACGGCAGCGTGATCTCGAGGTCCTGCGCCCAGTACCCGGTGAGGGGGGCGTTCACCGGCCGGGTGTCACTGCCCACCGGCCAGGTGATCTCGGCCGTGTCCTGCACCACCGGCAGGAACGGGTAGGCGAGTGCGCACCCCGCCGCGACCAGCCCCAGCACGATGGCCAGCCATCGCCAGAGCAGGGTGGGGGGGCTGACCGACGGGTCCTGCCCGGCGCGGTGCTCCGGGTCCGTCGCCTCGTCGGTGGCGACAGTCGACGTCCTGCTGGCCATCCAC
>NZ_VJWX01000665.1 GCF_007713715.1 Amycolatopsis rhizosphaerae | reverse complement strand
GCGCCGCGCCGCCGCTGCCGTCTTCCGCGCCAGGGTCACCGCCGTCCGCTTCTCCTGCGCGGTCTTCTTGGCGTCGGCGAGGCGCTCGGCCAGCTCCGCCACCCGTTGGGCGGCCCGCTCCGAGTCCCGCTCGGCCTCCCGCAGCGCCCGTTCGGCCTGTGCCAGCGCCTGTTCGGCTTCTTTCGCCTCCGTACGCGCCTTTTCCCGCGCCCTGTCACGCGCCCTGTCACGCACAGCCCGTCGCTGCTTGCTTTCGGCGTCCTCGCGGGGCTTCGCGGCCGGTCTGGTCTTTCCGGACACGGGCTTCGGCCCGGTCTTCGCGGGGCCGGTTTTCGCGGACACAGACTTCGCGGGTACGACTGCCGCGGTGAACCACTCCTCGGCGGATCCCGGAGCGAGGGAGGTGCTGAGCCTGGCCGCCCGCACCGCCTGCGCCGCGCGGGAGTCCGAAACCGCCGCTTCGAAGGTTTCCCCGAGTTGCCGTTCGGTCGTGTCACCGACCCCGTAACCCGCCTTGCGTGCCAGCCAGTGCGCCCGCTGCACGAGCAGGCCGACGAGTTCGTGCCGTTCCTGGGACAGCGCGCGCAGTTCGTCGCCCGCAAGCCGCTGGTGCGCGTCGCGCAGGGCCTCACCGAGCTTCGCGAGCCGGTCGATCTCGCCGGGGCAGGAGCGGGCGACCTGGTTCACCAGCCAGGCCGCGACGGTCGGTTTGCGCAGGCCCGCGATGCGCTTCACGAGCTGCCGGTCTCCCCGCGCCTGCCGGGCGCGTTCTTCCCGGAGTGCGGTGAATTCCTCGCGCCTGGCGGCGTACAGCTCGTCCGAAACCGACTCGAAGTCCACCTTCCCGATTATGGGTCAGCGCTGGACACCGGTCAGGGCGAAGAACTCCTGGCGGGACCGGGCGTCGCTGCGGAGGGTGCCCAGCAGGGTGGAGGTGACCGTGGTCGAGCCCGCCGCCTGCACACCCCGCAGCGTCATGCAGGTGTGTTCGGCTTCGATGACCACCCCGACGCCCTTGGGGCTCAGCCGCTGGTCCAGCCAGTCCGCGATCTGCTTGGTCAGCCGCTCCTGCACCTGCGGGCGCCGGGCGAAGTGCTCGGTGACGCGCGCGAGTTTCGACAGGCCGAGGATGCGTTCACCGGGCAGGTAGCCGACGTGGGCGATGCCGGTGAAGGGCAGCAGGTGGTGTTCGCAGACCGACCGCAGCGGGATCGACCGGGCGAGCACCAGTTCGTCGTAGCCCTCGTCATTGGGGAAGGTGGTGAGGTCGAAGGGGCGCGGGGTGAACAGGTCGGCGTAGGCCTTGGCCATCCGGCGCGGGGTGTCGCGCAGGCTCTCGCCCTCGGTGTCCACGCCGAGCGCGCGCAGGAAATGGCCGGCCGCTTCTTCGGCGGCGGTGAGATCGATCTCCGCCGGGGCCGGGACCACAGGCAATGCCGTGTTGAGGGACACCGCGGGCACCTCGTCTCTGAAAGCCGCCAATTTCACCAAAGACTATAGGCGTTATTCTGGGCTGGTGGCAGCGAATGTGAGCCGGTCGATCAAGGCGATCGCCGCGCTCGAAGACGGGCTGCGCGCCAGGATGTACGGCTACGTCCGCGCGGCCCGCCGTCCGGTGACCCGGGACGAGGCCGCCGCCTTCGCCGGGATCAGCCGCAAGCTCGCCGCCTTCCACCTCGACAAACTGGTCGGCGTGGGGCTGTTGTGCGCCGGATACGAGCAGCTCGGCGGCGTGCGCCGGGTGGGCCGCAGGCCCAAGGTGTACCGGTGCACCGACCTGCACGTGCGGGTCGAGATCCCGGTCCGCAGCCACGATCTGCTCACCGCGGTCCTGCTGGACGCGGTGCTCGACGCACGCGAAGAGGAGTGTTCCCGTGACGCCGCGCTGCGGGCGGCCAGGGCCCACGGCGCCCGGCTGGCCGTCCGGTGTGCCGGGACCGCGGACCCCCTCGGGGCGGCGGAGAAGGTGCTCGCGGACCACGGTTTCGAGCCCTACCGGCCGGAGCCGGGCTGCCTGCGCCTGCACAACTGCCCGTTCCGCCCGCTGACCGAGCGGGCACCCGAACTGGTGTGCGGGCTCAACCACGCCCTGCTGACCGGCTTCGGAGACGCCACCGGCGTGCGGGCCGTGTTCGGCCCGCACGCCGGCGAGTGCTGCGTGGAACTGCGGTCTCAGGCCAGCCTGGCGTAGACCACGATGTTGTCCTGGTAGCTGTGCTCGGCATGGTCGAACACGCCACCGCAGGTGATCAGCCGCAGTTCCGGCTTGTCCGTGTTGCCGTAGACCGCGTCGGACGGGAACTTGTCCTTCGGCACCTGGGTCGTGCGGTCGACGACGAAGCGGACGTCCTTGCCGTCGCTGCGGGTCACGAGGATCTCGTCACCGGGGGCCAGGTCCTTCAGCTTGAAGAAGACGCCCGGCTGGTTGTTGCCGTCCACGTGCCCGAGGATGATCGACGGCCCGACCTCGCCGGGGACCGGGGACAGCCGGTACCACGCCGCCTGCATCGGCTCCTTGACCGAAGGCACCGCGATTTCGCCGTCCTTGTTCACCGCCACGGTGATCAGCGAAGAGTCGGCCCCGATCTTGGGGATCTTCACCTGCGTGGGGCGAAGCTTGTCGTACGGCTTGGTCACCGAGACCGAGCTGGCCGGGGCAGCCACGGTGGGTTTGGCGTCGGAGCCGCACCCGGTGAGCGCGAGGCTGAGCAGCAGGGTGGCCGCGAGCGCGCGGCCACCCCGCCGGAAGAGGATGTGCATCTGCCGGAATCCGCTCAGCCCTGCGCGGTGCCGCCGAAGCCGGTCTCGACACCGGACTTGGGCGCGTAGGCGACCTGCGCCTTGCCACCGTTGCTCTTCTGCCAGTTCTTGGCGTCGCCGGAACCCGGGACCGGCGCGACCGCGGCACCGCCGCCGCTGGCGCTGCCGCCGGGCTGCTCGCCGCCGCACTTCCAGTCGGCCCAGATGTTCTTCTGGTCGGCGAACAGCTTGCCGTCGTGCAGCTGCACCAGGTAGTCCCAGTAGCGGCCGTCCTGCTCCTCCTGGTACGGACCGTCGACGACGTCGAAGTCCGGGGAGGTGACGCCGGTGGGCTGGCCCGCGGCGCAGGCGATGACCAGCACGCCGTAGCCGTCGCCGAGGTCGATGCCGAAGCCCGTGTCGTCCTTGTAGGTCGGTTCCTGCGAGGTGCTGGAGGTCGGCTTCTCGGTGGTGGTGCTCGGC
>NZ_VJWX01000664.1 GCF_007713715.1 Amycolatopsis rhizosphaerae | reverse complement strand
GTCCCGATGATCCGCCACGGGCTCGCCCCCATCGCGCGGGCCGCTTCGATCACCCCGGGATCGATGGTCACCAGGTTCTGCTCCACGATGCGGGAGATGCCGAAGGTGGCCGCCACCACGAGCGCGAAGGTGGCCGCACCGGTGCCGAGCTGGGTGCCCACCACGGCGATGGTCAGCGGCCCGATCGCGGTGATGAAGATGATGAACGGGATCGGCCGGATGATGTTCACCGCGAGGTTGAGCGCGGTGGACACGAACCGGTTGGCCAGGATCCCGCCGGGCCGGGTGGTGTACAGCAGCACGCCCAGCACCAGCCCGAGGAAGCCGCCGATGATCAGCGTCGCGATCGCCATCCACAGGGTCTGGCCGATCGCGTCGAGGAACACCGGGCCCAGGGTGGACCAGTCGATGCTCATGCCGGGATCTCCTCGATTTCGGTGGTGTCGCGCAGTTCCGCGATCAGGGCGTCCACAGCGGACGGTTCCCCGATCAGTTCGAGGGTGAGCCCGCCGAAGGACCGGCCGGACAGGGCCGTGATCCCGCCGTAGACGATTTCGAACCGGACTCCGTGGCGTCCGAGCGCGTCGGAGAGCACGGCGCCGAGGCCCCCGCCGTCCCGGACGCGCGCCGAAACCAGCCGCCCGCCGTGCCGCGCGCGGATGCGGTCGAGATCATCGCCTTGCGGGGTGTCGCGCAGGAGGGTGCCGGCGAACCGTTGCGCCGTCCCGGTCTTCGGCGCGGAGAACACGTCGTAGGTGCTGCCGTGCTCGACCACCTTGCCGCCGTCGAGCACGGCAACGTGGTCGGCGATCTCCCGCACCACGTCCATTTCGTGCGTGATGACCACGATGGTCACCCCGAGTTCGGTGTTGACCCGTTTGAGCAGGCGCAGCACCTCGCCCGTGGTGTCGGGATCCAGTGCGCTGGTCGCCTCGTCGGCCAGCAGGATCTTCGGGTTGGTCGCCAGCGCGCGGGCGATGCCCACCCGCTGCTTCTGCCCGCCGGAGAGCTGGTCGGGATAGTTCCACGCCTTGTCCGCGATGCCGACGAAGCCGAGCAGTTCCGCCACGCGGCTGCGGCGCTGCTCGCGCTTCCATCCGGCGATTTTGAGCGGGTAGGCGACGTTGCCGAACACGGTGCGGGAGGCCAGCAGGTTGAACTGCTGGAAGACCATGCCGATCCCGGCCCGCACCTGCCGCAACTGCCGCTCCTTGAGCGTGCCGAGGTCGACCCCGTCGATCAGCACCCGGCCGGAGGTCACCGGCTCGAGCGCGTTGATCAGCCGCACCAGGGTGCTCTTGCCCGCACCCGAGTAGCCGATGATCCCGAAGATCCGGCCCGCCTCGATGCGCAGGTCGACGTCGTCGACGGCGGTGACGGCCCGGCCGCCGCCGGTGAACGTCTTGGTGACGTGCTGGAACTCGATGAGCGGCGCCCCGGTCATTTCTTGGCGGCCCGGACGGTGTCCTCCAGGCGGGACAGGATCTTCGCCAGATCGGCCTGGGAGCGGTCCACCAGCACGGCGGTGTTCTTGGACTGGGCCTCGACCTTGCCGCTCACGCGCGGATCGCGGTAGAGCGCGGCGAGCTTGAGGTAGACCGGGTTGTCCTTGTCCTGGGCGCGGCTGACGAACGCGTTGATGTAGGGCTCCGCCGAGGGGTTCTTCGGGTCGTCGTTGAACAGCGCCTTCGACGGGTCGAGACCGGCGTCCAGGGCGAAGTTGTTGTTGACGATCGCGGCGTCCACCGAGGGCAGCGCGGCCACCGTCTGGGAGGCGTCCACCGGGGTCACCGCCACCTTCGAGGCGGCGGGGTCGATCTCGGCCGGGGTCGACAGCACGGTGCCGCCGCCACGCAGGCTTATCAGCCTGGCCGACTGCAGCACGAGCAGGGCGCGCGCCTGGTTGGTGGGGTCGTTGGGGATCGCGACCCTTCCTCCGGCGGGGATCTCGGCGAGGGCCGCGTGCCTGCGCGAATACAGGCTCAGCGGCACCACGTAGGTCGAGCCGACGGGGGTCAGCGTGTCGCTTTTGGACACGTTGTAGTTGGCCAGGAACAGGATGTGCTGGAACAGGTTGAGGTCGAGCTGGCCCTGCGACAGCGCCGGGTCGGCCTGCGTGTAGTCGCTGAAGTTGACCAGCTTCACGTCGATGCCCTCGGCGGCGGCCAGTTCCGTGAAGCTCTTCCAGTAGTCGGAGCTCGCGTCGGTCACTCCAATGCGGACGGTGGTCCGGCCCGCGGTGTTCGCGGACCCGCCGCCGGAGTTGACCACGACGAGTACCACCGCGACGACGGCGACGATCACCACGGCGGCGATGCCGAGGAAGAACCCCTTGCCACGGCCCGGCTTTTCGGGCAGCGCCGTTTCCGGACCAGGGGTGTTGGGCGAAGACATGAGACCTCTCAGGGACCGAAGGGGATGGGGGCCACGCGGATCGCGGTGGCGCGGTCATCCTGCAGCAAGCGGGCGGTCCGGGGCATGTCGTTTCACAGAGCGGACCGAGACGGCCGGAATTTGCCCTGCGGCGGCGGACTGTGCTAGCGGAGGAAGACCGTTTTCCCCGCCGCCGCAAGGAGTTCCGTGTGACCTACGCCTCGGTGGTCTGGTCCTCGGGGTGACTGGAGACACGCACCGCGTGCTCGATGAGACACGTGGCGTGCTCGACGAACCGTTCGCGGTCCACCGGCAACTGGCCGTCGAGCCAGGCGGCGAAGAGCACCCCGAGGCCCGCGCCCAGCACCGTGCCGGTGAGGATCTCGTCCACGGGGTCGGCCTTCTCGCCCGTCACCAGGCTCATCAGCAGGATGGTGGCCTCGGTGCCGCGCCGGGTCAGGACCGGCTCCCGGACCGCCTCGATCACCAGGATGCGGGCGTCGGCCGGGTGGCGGGCGAAGTAGTCCAGCAGCCCGGACACGCCGGCGCGGGCCCGCGCGCGCAGGCCGGTGATGCCGGGTGGGATCGCTTCGCGCAGTGCGGCGATGACCCTCACGGCGCTGCGATCGTAGGTGGCGGTCAGCAGCGCGTCCCGGCCGTCGAACTCCTCGTAGAAGTAGCGCTCGGTCAGCTTCGCCGTCCGGCAGGTGGCGCGGATGGTGACCGCGGTGACGCCCTCGGTGCCGAGGAGTTCGGCGGCGGCGTCGAGCAGCCTGCTCCGGCGCTGCTCGCGCCGTTCGGCGGCCGAGACGCCCTTCCAGTCCTGCTTCGCCGGGGTACGCATGGCCCCCATTC
>NZ_VJWX01000663.1 GCF_007713715.1 Amycolatopsis rhizosphaerae | reverse complement strand
GCCCTCGTGAGCCGAGTCGAGAAAGCGTTTCCGCTGCTCACCGTCCAGTTCGAGGGCGTCGGCCAGCGCCTCGGCCGATCGCCGCTGCGCGGCCTGGGCGCGGCCGCGTTCCAGCTCGCGCAGCGCACGGACGCTCACGCCCGACCGCTCCGCCAGCTCGGCCTGGGTCAGCCCGGCCGCCTGCCGGTGCCTGAGCAGCAGCGCGCCGAACCCCGTTTCGTTGACACATCCCTCGTTCACCACCGTCCATTCAACCGGCAGAACTGCCGCCACGAAAAGCTGCCGGTCGTTCCGCCTCGTCCTGGGGGGCCAGGTTCGGTTTGCTGTGCGCATGTCTTCGCGTAGTGCGTGGGCGGATCCTGCCGCCCAGGATGGCAGGCCGAAGCTGCACGCCGTGCCGGTCCGCCGTCCGGCCGTCCGGGTTTCGCTGGTGGCCACCGATCCGTTCGTCCGTGCCGGCCTGGTCAGCGAACTGCGGGAGAAACCGGGGCTGCACCTGGTGGACGCGCAGGACGAGGCCGGCCCCGACGTGGTGGTGGCGGTGGCCGACCTCGGCCCCGAACTCCGGGAGATCGCGGAGAAGGCGCCGGACGCCCGTCTGGTGCTGATCACCGACCAGACCCGGCCCGCCCAGCTGTGGGCGGCCATCGAGCACGGACTGCTGGTGCTGGTGCCCAGGGCGGAGGCGACCACCGCGCGCCTGCTGCGGGCGATCGCCGACGCGCACCAGGGCCGGGGCGATCTGCCCGCCGAGCAGCTCGGTTCGTTGCTGCGGGGGCTGTCGCGCCTGCAGCAGGAGGTCCTCGCGCCCCGCGACCTGACGCTGAGCGGACTGTCCCGGCGCGAGACCGAGGTGCTGCGACTGCTCGCGAACGGTCTCGACACCGCGGAGATCGCCGCGGCGATGACCTACTCCGAGCGGACGGTGAAGAACATCCTGCACGGGCTGCTGTCCCGGCTGGGACTGCGCAACCGGACGCATGCCGTCGCCTACGCGCTGCGCGAAGGAATCATCTGAGGCGTCGGCCACCCCAGAGCCGATGTGCCGCGAGGGACCCCCTCACGGCCGTATCTGCCGTGAGGGACCCCCTCACGGCACTTCCCCTGGTGGCGCCGGGCGCGGCGGGTGATCCCCACGCCGCCCGGCGCCACTCCGGACACACCCGCAGAATGGACTAGACCATTCAGGCGGTGTCCCCCCTCGTCCGTTGACGGCCGGCCGAGACCGTCGCTAGCTTCGGGATTTCCCCTAGTCGAGGAGGGATTCCCGGTGCTCACCCGTCGCTCGTTCCTGGGCCTTTCCGCCGCACTCACCGGGAGCGCTCTGTTCTCCGGACCACTGCGAGCCGAGGCGGCCACACCGGACACGTTCACCCTGAACCTGGTCAACGAGTCCGGATCGGGCTCGGTCTACGCCACCGTCACCGGAACCGCCCCGGACGGCAGGCTGGTCCTGCTCAAGGCGGACGGCTCGGCGTACTACCCCGCCTCACCGGCGTCGACGCTCACCCCGCTGCCGGAGAACTGCGCCCTCGCGGTCGGCGCCGGACGCCAGGTGAGCGTGCCGAAGATGGCGGGCGCGCGGATCTACGTGAGCACCGGCGAACCGCTCGACTTCTTCCTCAACCCCGGACCGGCCCTGGTGCACCCCAGCTTCCTCAACACCAGCGACCCCAACTTCACCCGGAACTGGTCCTTCGCCGAGTTCACCTTCAACGACATCCAGCTCTACGCCAACATCAGCTACGTCGACTTCGCGGGGCTGCCGCTGGGCCTGTCGCTGACCACCGCCTCCTCCGGCACCCGGACCGTGGCGGGACTGCCCTCCGGCTCGGTGGCCCCGATCGCCGCCGAGCTGACGGCCCAGGGGGCGAACTGGGCGCAGCTCGTCCAGAACGGGCCGGACGGCCGGGTGCTGCGCGTGCTCAGCGCCCACCACCGGCCGGAGGCGTTCAGCGGTTACCTCGACGGCTACCTCGACCAGGTCTGGCAGCGCTACAGCGGCCAGGACCTGGTGGTGGACAGCCAGAACCCGGCGCTGGGCAGTTTCACCGGGCGGGTCCGCGACGGACTGCTCGTCTTCGGCAACGGCGAGAGCTTCGCCAAGCCCTCCACCGCCGACGTGTGGAGCTGCGACAGCGGGCCGTTCGCGATTCCGGCGGGCAGCAGCGACGCGCGGCGGGCGATCGTCCCGCGGCTGGCCGCGGCGCTCAACCGCACCACCCTGCTGGACAATCCGAACCAACCGGACGGCGAGGATCCGGCCCGCTTCTACCAGAACGCGGTGACCAACCACTACGCCCGCATCGTGCACGCGAAGCTGCCGGACAACCGCGGCTACGCCTTCCCCTACGACGACGTCACGCCGGGCCCGGACTTCAGCGGCGCGGTGTTCGCCGGCGATCCCGTGGTCCTCGGCGTCCGCATTGGCGCGACCGCGGCCTGACCTGCTTCACTGAAGGCCCAGCGATCTTGACGGAATGCGGGGCGGCGATGGACACCGAGGTGCTGGCCTTCGACATCTTCGGCACGACAGTGGACTGGTACACCGGGGTCGCCGAACAGGCGCGCGAGATCTTCGCGGACCTGGGCATCGACGCGGATCCCGGCGGGTTCGCCCTGGACTGGCGCGACCGGTACCTGCCCTCGATGGCCCGTGTCCGCGAGCACGAGCGCGACTGGGCCTACCTCGACACGCTGCACCGCGAGTCGCTGGACGACATCCTGGCCGAACGCGGCCTGTCCGATGCCGTCGGCGAGGCCGCGCGAGCGCGGCTGGTGCACGCGTGGCACCGGCTGCCCGCGTGGAACGACGTCGCCGAAGGACTGGCCCGGCTGCGCTCCCGGTACGTGCTGGCGGCCCTGTCCAACGGCGGGTTCGCACTGCTGACCCACCTGGTCAAGGCGGCGGCCCTGCCCTTCGACTGCATCCTGTCGGCGGAACTGGCCCAGACGTACAAGCCGGACGCGAAGGTGTACCGGACGGCCGCGAGCCTGCTCGACGTGGCGCCCTCCCGGGTGCTGATGGTCGCCGCGCACGGGTGGGATCTCGAAGGCGCCGCGGCGGCCGGCCTGCGGACCGCCTTCGTGGAGCGCCCCCGGGAGAAGGGCCCGCACCGAGCGGCCGACCAGGCCGCCGGCATCACCGCCGACCTGAAGGTCGACAGCTTCACCGCCCTCGCCGACGCCCTCCTCTCCTGACACCGCCGGGGTTGCGGATTGCCGTGAGGGGACCCCTCACGGTCGTATCGGCCAGGGCTCCGGCAATGTCGGGTGAGTGG
>NZ_VJWX01000662.1 GCF_007713715.1 Amycolatopsis rhizosphaerae | reverse complement strand
AGCTCGCCCGCCCCCTCCAGCACGACCACGGACGCGGCGGAATGCCTTGCCACGTAGGCGATCTGTTCGGGGCTGAGCGTGTGGTAGGCGGTGCACGAAATGGCCTGCACATGGGCGGCGGCCAGATCGGCGATCCAGTGCTCGAACCGGCCGCCCATCATGATCAGCAGCCGCTCGCCCGGGGCCAGTCCGAGGGCCTGAAGCCCACGGGCCACCCCGGCGACCTGTTCGCGCAGGTCCTCCCAGCCCAGCGTCCGCGTCCCCGCGGTCAGCGCCGCCGCGCCGGGATACGACTCCGCGTTGCGCCGCAACAGCCCGGGCACCGTCAGCTGGGCGGCCTCGGCCGCGCACTCCGCCGCAAGGTTCATACTTGCTCCCTCTCGATCTACTCCGATCGTCAGAACGAGTGTTACGTATCATCGGTTACGTAACAAGGGTTATGAAAAAGGTGGGACACGATGTCACGGCGGGTACGCGATCCCCAGTCACGGGAACAGCTCGTGGAGGCCGCGTGGCGGCTGGTCGCCCTCCACGGCCCCGCGGCGACCACGCTGCGCGCGGTGGCCGCCGAAGCCGGTGTCACGACCGGCGCCGTGACGCACTACTTCGAGGACAAGGCCGAACTGATGGCGGCGGTCCTGCGGCACAACAGCGCGATCGCCACCGAACGGGTACTGGCCGCGATCGAGGGGCGTCGCGGACTGGCCGCGGCCGAACGCGCCACGCTCGCCCTGCTGCCGCTCGACGAGGTCCGGTTCCGCTGCTGGCAGGTGTGGCTCGCGTTCTGGTCGCAGGCCCCCGGGCAGGTCCGGGGCGGGAGTTTCCTGGAGGGGTACCGGGAATGGGCCGACCACGTGGCCCGGCACCTGGCCGAGGCCATCGAGGACGGCGAACTGCCCGAGGGACTCGACCTTAGGTACGAGATCAACGTACTGGGCACACTCGTCGCGGGTACCGGCCTGCTGGCCGGATCGGACGAGGCCGGGCGCAGCCAGATGCAGCGCCGCGCACGCCGGATCTTCGGCGAGCACTTCGCCGCACTGAAGGGAAAGTCGACCCTGCCGGGCGTTTGAGCCCCCCGCTGTCCGCCACGGGTGCCGACACGCCGCTAGTTGAGCGACGGGTCGCGCGGCTCGGCGGTGAGCAGCCGCGACCAGCGCCCGCCCGCACGGCCGCGCGCGGGCAGGGCCAGATACGCCCACGCGGTCATGCCGTGCCCCTCCCGGATGATGCCCCAGGCCGAGGAGCCCTGCCCCTCGCCGCGCACGAAGCCGGGACGGTGGGGCGTGAGCAGTTCGGCGGCGCTGACGTCCAGCCGCAGGTAGTGCGGATCGCCTGCCCGCAAGAAACACACCGTCACCGGCTCGGCTCCCAGCTCGAAAGCCCCCACGCACAGTTCGTCGACGAACATCAGCACGCTCACCACCGTCTCCGGCTCGCAGTCGGAGAGCAGTCCGCAGACCACGTCCCGGACCCACCGGAGTTCGTCCCGGCCGGCCAGGCGCCGCCACACGATACGTTCCCCCCAGGGGAATTCGCTTCCCATCGCGCGCCTCCATCGGCCGCTCGACGAACGGTGCCTGTCGGTATACCCACGGTGGCCGACGGTGAAACCCCGCTGGAACGACCCGCCGGAACGACCTGGCGGGACCCACCGCGTTGGGCAAGACTGGAGGACATGACGGAGCAGACGGCACTCCCGGCCGAGCACCCCGGCCCCGACGGCATGGCGCTGACCGAGGTCCTGAGTTCCGTGGTGCGCACCCTCGAGCCCGAACCCAGCCTCACGCGCACCGTGGAACACATCGTGCGCGCGGTCGCCGCCACGGTGCCGGGCACCGAGTTCGCCGGGGTGTGCCTGCTGGAATCGGGCCGGATCCGCTCGGTGGCGCCCACCAGTGAACTCGTGGCCCGCTTGGACGAGCTCCAGCAGGAACTCCAGGAGGGTCCCTGCCTCGACGCGGTGTTCGACGAGACCATCTACCGCACCGGGGACATCGGCCGTGATCCCCGCTGGCCCAAGTACGGTCTCGCGGCCGCCGGGCTCGGCATCCGGTCCATGCTCGGCATCCGCCTGTTCACCAGCTCGACCAACCTGGGTGCGCTGAACCTGTTCTCGACCGCGCCGGATGCCTTCGACACCGCCGCGGAACAGGTGACGGACCTGTTCGCCGCGCACGCGGCGGTGGCGCTCGCCGGCTCCCGGCGGCAGGAACAGCTCAGGCACGCGCTCAACACCCGCGACACCATCTCGATGGCCAAGGGCATCCTGATGGAGCGTCACCACATCGACGCCGACCGGGCTTTCGGCCTGCTGGTGCAGACCTCCCAGCGCGCCAACCGCAAGCTCCACGACATCGCGCAATGGCTCGTCCACGAAGCCAACGAAGGCCGCGGCGACTGACGCCGCCCGGCCCGGGTTCCCGCAGGCGGTGGAGCCGCCTGCCTAGCGTTCGTCGGCCGCGAGGCGCTCGAGGACCCGGTCCGAGATGGCGGCCAGTGCCTCCACCTGTGCCGGGGTCAGGGCGTCGAAGACCAGCCGCCGGACGGTTTCCACGTGCTCCGGCGCGGCGCCTTCGATAGCCTCGCTCCCGGCGGAGGTGAGCACGACGAAGGCGCCGCGAGCATCGGACCGGCACTCCTCGCGGGCGACGAGCCCCCGTTTCTGCATCCGGGCCAGGTGGTGGGACAGCCGGCTCTTCTCCCACTGCAGCTCCCGCGCCAGTTCGAAGATCCGGACTCGCCCGCCGGGCACGTCGGTCAGCGCGACCAGCACCGCGAAATCGGAGTAGGACAGCTCGGAATCGGCCTGCAGTTGCCGGTTGAGGCGGGCGGTGAGCTGGGCCTGCATCGCGAGGTAGCCGCGCCAGGCACGCTGTTCGGGCTCCGTGAGCCACCGGGTCTGGGTCGTCACATCCACAGTGTACGCGGAATAGTTGACACATCATCCATGTTGCCACCGAGTAGATGACACATCAACCAGCAAGGAGGTCCCCATGACCGCCACCACCCAATACCCCCGGCTGACCGGCACCTACGAGCTGGACCCCGCCCACACCCGTCTCGGCTTCGTCGCCCGGCACGCGATGATCACCAAGGTGCGCGGCGCGTTCAGCGAGTTCACCGGGACCGCCAGGATCGACGGCGACCACCCGGAGCGGTCGGGCGTCACGGTGACCATCAAGGCCACCAGCATCGACACCCGCAACGCCGACCGCGATGCCCACCTGCGCAGCAACGACTTCCTGAAGATGGACGAGTACCCGGAGATCACCTTCCGGTCGACGAAGATCGAG
>NZ_VJWX01000661.1 GCF_007713715.1 Amycolatopsis rhizosphaerae | reverse complement strand
AGCCTGCGGTGGGCGGGCCGCTCCACGAACCTGGTGAGCAGCCAGCCGGCCAGCACCGCCGCCGCCACCACCAGCGGCAGCCGCAGCCAGCCGTCGAATCCCGCGCCGAGCAGCACACGAGCCAGCAGATAGCCGAGTTCCTGATGCACCAGGTAAACCCCGTAGGAAATGCCGGCCAGCCAGCCGAGCACCGGCGCGACGGGTCGCAGGAACTTCCAGTCCGGCCCCTTGGCGGCCCCGCAGATCGCCACCAGCATCAGCGCGAAGCCGAGGTCGGAGGGCAGGCGGGCCGGGTCGGACGGAAGCTGGACGTGGTCGGGGTAGAGGTGCAGGTCCTGTGCGGCCACCGACGCGGCGAGCAGCACGGCGAGGTGGGCCCCGGTCATCCGGTCCCGCGCCCACAGCCAGATCGCGATACCGGCCGCGAAGGCGTGCATGCGGTGCAGCCCGAGCCCGAAGACGACGGCGTAGGCCCACGGCTGCGGGTTGTGCACGCCGATCACCCAGAACCGCAGCACCAGCGGCACCGCGATCATGGCCCAGGCCAGTGCCTGGACGCGCCGGTCACGGCCGCCGGAGAACCACGGGGTCGCCGACCACAGCACCGCCGCGCCGGTGAACACCATCAGCTGCACCGGCAGGGTCCAGTAGGACCCGTCGAGCCAGATGAAGGACTGGTTCCAGCCCTGCAGCATGAGCAGGTTGACCACCAGGTCGGAGCCGACCGGGACGTACCAAGACGACACCCAGGCCCGGCCGTCGCTGGTCGGGCCGAACAGGAAGTCCCACCAGGAATCGCCGAAACCCTGGTGGTTGAACACCGCGCCGGCGTAGCGCATGACGAAGTAGGTCACCAGTGCCGCGACCAGGTACGCAGGCAGCAGCCGGGCGAGCTTGCGGGCCAGCCAGCGGCCGGTCCGGCCCCGGCGGACCGTGTGGCAGACGAAGAACCCGGAGACGACCATCAGCGCCGCGGCCCCGAACTGGGCAGTGATCCGGAACGGGTAGCCGTTCAGCTCGGGATGGGCGTAGGGCCCCTGATGGGTGATGTGGCCCAGCATCACGGCCAGCACCGCGACCACCCGGACGGCATCCCAGCTGATGCGGCGCGGGGAACGGGAGGCGGAGGTCGCAGTGGGCTGTGACATGGCTTCCTGAAGATCGTTTTCGGGAGCCGCCAGGCTACGGGGTGTTGCTGAGACGAACCTGAACGGGTGGAACCGTCCGAAACGCTCCGGTTACGGTAGGGAGGTGAACGTCGTGGAGGACTACACGGGCCATGTCGAGCCGGGCGGCGACGCCGCTCGCCGCACGCTCGAAGCGCTGACCATCACCAAACTGTCCGTCGGGCCGATGGACAACAACACCTACCTGCTGGTGTGCCGGGCCCAGAACGAGGCGCTGCTGATCGACGCGGCCAACGACCCGGACCGCATCTCCGACCTGATCGGCCACGGCCCGGACCGTCCCGCGCTGCGCACCATCGTCACCACGCACCAGCACGGCGACCACTGGCAGGCGCTGGGCGCGGTCGCCGGGGCCAACGGCGCCAACACCGCCGCCCACCCCCTCGACGCCGGCCCGCTGCCGGTGCCGCCGGACTACCTGGTGGAGCACGGCGACCGGCTCGCGGTGGGCGACTGCGTGCTGGAGGTCCTCCACCTGCGCGGCCACACCCCCGGCTCGATCGCGCTGCTCTACCGCGACCCGCACGGACACCCGCACCTGTTCACCGGCGACTCCCTGTTCCCTGGCGGGCCTGGAAAAACGGCTGGGGTGGAGAACTTCACCTCGCTCATCGATGACCTGGAGACCCGGGTGTTCGGCGTCCTGCCCGACGACACCTGGGTGTATCCGGGCCACGGCGACGACACGACGTTGGGTGCCGAGCGTCCCAAGCTCGGTGAGTGGCGCGAACGCGGCTGGTGATTCGGCGAGCGGGGCCGCTCACCGTCCGCGGCGGCCCCACTCGGCAGCTCGACCCAGTCACCGGCGCTGATCATCCACCCTGGCGTGATCGCGACCTCACCGGCCGAGCACGCCGCATCGAGATCTTCTTCTACCGAGCTGCGGGCACCACTTACCTGTGTAGCGGCGCCGGCGGTGCCGCGACCGACTGGCATGCGAACCTTCTCGCCGATCCCAACTTCACCTTCCACCTCAAGAACGGGATCCGCGCAGATCTGCCTGCACGGGCCACGCCTGTCACCGACCCAGCGGCGTTGGATCACGATTCGCTTCCAGCGTCAGCGCGACCAGGGTCCCGTCCCGTGTCGCGCCCTCGGCGTCGAAAGGCAGCGGATCGAATTCGACGATGGCCGCACCGAGCATTTCGATCCGCGCTGCCCGCGTTCTTGGCCATCGCGACGCCCCGATGCAGTTCCGCCATCGTGATCGCGGTGAGTTCCGGGATCGCCGGCAGCATTGCCGGATCGAGTACAGCAAGGTCAAAGAAAGTACAGGTATCCAGCACACCGGGCACAGTGAGCTACACCTTCACTGCTGATCGCCCTCCCGAGGCGGACGAGTACGCCGCCGACGAGTAACCTCACACAGCCAACGAACATCGCTATGTTCAGCGGGTGACAAACGAACCGGTCGTGGAGATCTACACCGACGGTGCCTGTGAACCGAACCCGGGGCCGGGCGGCTGGGGCGCCGTACTGAGATACGGTCGCCACGAGAAGGACCTGTACGGCAGCGAGCCCGAAATGACAACCAACAACCGGATGGAACTCATGGCACCTATCCGGGCGCTGGAAAGCCTGACACGCCCGTCGGTCGTAGAAGTCTACACTGATAGCTCTTACGTGAAGAACGGTGTCACCTCGTGGTTGGCCCAGTGGAAGGTGAATGGCTGGCAAACCAGTGCCAAGAAGCCGGTCAAGAACGTCGACCTGTGGCAGCGACTCGACAGCGCCATAGCGCCCCACCAAGTCGCGTGGCATTGGGTGAAAGGGCACGCCGGCCATCCCGAAAACGAGCGAGCGGATCAGTTGGCGGGCCGCGGCTGCCGCGAAGCACGCCAGGCGATGGGAGACACCGCAGCCCTGAATCGGCCGGTCCTGCCCGTAGTGGTCAAAACGCCTCAACGGCAGCGTTGCCGAGCCACTGCTCGTACCGGTAAGCAATGTGCCGTCGACGCCGGCCCATCAGGGCTATGCCATGTCCACGACCCGGACAGGCACTGAAGTGATCTCAGCGTCTTTCAGCTGAGTCGGCCGTGTTCAAAATGGGTGAGTACGAGCGCGGCCTTGGTGATGTCCCCGATCTTGCGTGGGCTGGTGGTGATGTGGCGCAGGGCTCGCCAGCGGC
>NZ_VJWX01000660.1 GCF_007713715.1 Amycolatopsis rhizosphaerae | reverse complement strand
GAGAAATGTTGTTGCCTGCACCGGGCGCTGGAGGCGGGACGTCCGGTGGACGCGGAGGTGGCATCCGTCGCATCGTCCGCGCTCGGAGCCGACAGGGTCGGCGAAGCGCCTTTCGCCGTCTTGTCGAGCCGCCCGGTGCGCTCGATCCTGGTCAGCGAGGAGGAAATCATCGCCGCGCGGGACCGGCTGTGGGACGAGTACCGGCTCGCCGTGGAGCCTGCCGCGGCGGTGCCGTTCGCCGCCTGGCTCGCCGGCCGGATCCCAGGAGCCCAGCCCTGCATCGTCCTCTGCGGCGCCAACGCACCCTGGACTCCCTGACACCGCAACGACAAAGCGTTCTGGGGGCTCGGCCCCCAGAACGTGACAAGGCCCACGGAAAAAGGCCCCCGTAGCATTCGCTACGAGGGCCTTGATCTGTGGGCGAGGAGGGAGTTGAACCCTCACGTCCTTTCGGACACACGGACCTGAACCGTGCGCGTCTGCCATTCCGCCACTCGCCCGAGTAACCGCGACAGCCAGGAAAGCGTAGCAGGCCGTCTGGAGGGGTTTCACCGGGGGTCGTGTCCAGGGGGCCGGATGCCGATAGGATCGGGTGCGAAAGCACACGCGCAAAGGAGGCAACGAATCCCGGTGGGCCGCGTTGAAAGGTTCGATCGACGCCTGGAAAGCCTGGTGGGGAACACTTTTGCGCGGATGTTCGGCGGTAACGTCGTCACCCAGGAAGTGGCGCAAGCCCTGGAACGCGAAGGCGAGGAGAATGTTCGTGAGCTGGCCGGCGGCAGGCTGCTCGCCCCGAACCACTACGTCGTGTCGTTGGGGCCGGCCGACCATGACCGGATGGCCGGTGATGAGGAGCGCGTCACAAGAGTGCTCGCGGAAGCAGTGGCGCAGCATCTCGCCGAGCACGGCTGGGACACCTATGGTGACGTCGTAGTCTCGCTCGAGCGCAACGAGGCGCTGCATACTGGACAATTCAAGACCCGTTCATCCGTCGATCCGGACGTCAGCGCGCGTGGCGCCTCGGGTCCAGGACGGCCAGCACGACCCAGCAACGCAGGAGACCCAGCAATGAGCCAGCCCCCCGGCTACGGCCAATACGACCAGGGTGACCCGTACGGCCAGCATGGCGGCCAGTACGGCTACGGACAGCAGGGACAGCCTGGTTACGACCAGGGCGGCTATGGCCAGCAGCCCGGTGGGTACGACCAGGGCGGCTATGGCGGTCAGCAGCACCCCGGTGGCTATGACCAGGGCGGCTACGGCGGCCAGCAGCCGGGCGGCTACGAGCAGGGCGGCTACGGCGGCCAGCAGCAGCCCGGTGGGTACGAGCAGGGCGGCTACGGCGCTCCCCAGCCCGGCGGCTACGAGCAGGGCGGCTACGGCGGCCAGCAGCAGCCCGGTGGGTACGAGCAGGGCGGCTACGGCGCTCCCCAGCCCGGCGGCTACGACCAAGGTGGCTACGGCGCTCCCCAGCCCGGCGGCTACGACCAGGGCGGCTACGGCGGCCAGCAGGCCGCCGGCTACGGGGCGCCCGCGCCCGCCGGCTACCCGCCCCAGCAGGCTCCGGACCCGTACGCGCAGCAGGGCTACGCGCCGCCGGCCGTGCAGGGCGCGAACCGCCAGCTCAACGCGACGCTACAGCTCGACGACGGCTCGAACCGCACCTACTCCCTCAAGCAGGGCGGCAACGTGGTCGGCCGCGGACAGGACGCCGACTTCCGGCTTCCGGACACCGGCGTCTCCCGCCGTCACCTGGAGATCACCTGGGACGGGCAGAGCGCCACGCTCGCGGACATCGGTTCGACGAACGGCACCACCGTCAACGGCACCCCGGTCCAGACGTGGCAGCTGGCCGACGGTGACGTGATCCGGGTGGGCCACTCGTCGCTGGTGTTCCGTACCCAGGGCTGATCGGCCCGGCCACAACAGGGGCGCTTGCCCGGGTTGGCCGAGCCGCTGGGAAGCTGGTTTCCCGAGTCCCGGAAAATGGCCTTGCGGGGTCTCGTGGCGCGCACCGGTGCCGCGGGTGGGAGCACAGAAGGCGGGAGCTGACACAACAAGTGCCAGAGCTGGTCGTTCAACTCACCAGGGTGGGCTTTCTCGTCCTGCTCTGGCTGTTCGTGCTGGCCGCGTTGCGGGTGGTGCGCTCGGATCTCTACGCGGCCTCCGGGCTGAAGGTGGCGCTTCCGGGCCTGCGACGAGACAAGGAAAAGCAGCGGCCGAAGGGTTCGGGCAAGATGCCTCGTCAGCTGATCGTGACGCACGGCGCGCTGGCAGGAACCCGGATCGCGCTGGACGGCAGGCCGATCACGATCGGCCGGGCCGACGACTCGACCCTGGTGATGGACGACGACTACGCGTCGACCCGGCACGCCCGGTTGTCCCTTCGTGGAACGGATTGGTACGTGGAAGATCTGGGATCCACCAACGGGACCTACCTTGACCGGGCTAAGGTCACTGCACCCCTCCGAGTTCCACTCGGAGTCCCCATCCGGATCGGTAAGACGGTGATCGAGCTTCGCCCATGACACTCGTCCTTCGTTACGCGGCCCGCAGCGACCGTGGCCTGGTGCGTTCCAGCAACCAGGACTCGGTGTACGCGGGACCACGCCTGCTTGCCCTCGCTGACGGCATGGGCGGCCACGCCGCCGGTGAAGTCGCCAGCAAAGTCGTCATCGCCTCCCTCGCTCCGCTCGACGACGACGAGCCGGGCGATGATCTGCTGTCCCAGCTGAGAGGGGCTGTGGCGGGTGGCAACGCGGCGATCTCCGAGCTGGTCGCGAACGATCCTGACCTGGACGGGATGGGCACCACTCTCACCGCGATGCTGTTCTCCGGCGCGCGCATGGGCATGGTGCACGTCGGCGACTCGCGCGCCTACCTCTACCGCAACGGCCAGTTCGCCCAGATCACCCGCGACGACAGCTTCGTCAACGAACTGCTCGAACAGGGCCGCATCACCGCCGACCAGGCTGCCACCCACCCGCAACGTTCGCTGCTGCTCAAGGCGCTGACCGGGCACGAGGTGGAGCCGAGCCTGACCGTGCGCGAAGCCCGCGCAGGCGACCGGTACCTGCTCTGCTCGGACGGGTTGTCCGGGATGGTGAGCGACGAAACCCTCGCCGAGGCGATCCAGATCCCGGATCCGCAGGCCTGCGCCGACCGGATGATCGAACTCGCGCTCAAGGGCGGCGGCACCGACAACGTGACGGTGATCGTCGCGGACGTGGTGGACGTGGACTTCGGTGAGGACGCGCCCATCGTGGGCGGCGCCGCCGGAGACGGCAGCGACGAGTACCACCAGGGCGACTCCCCCGC
>NZ_VJWX01000065.1 GCF_007713715.1 Amycolatopsis rhizosphaerae | reverse complement strand
GGGCAGGTCACGGCGGGGACGGCGAACGCGGGCGGTGGCGTCGGTGATGCCGTACTGCGCTGGCTCGTCCGGCAGATGCCACAGCGCGGCGGCTTCATCGAGAGTGATCAGGAACCGATCCCGGCGGGCTCCGGGAAGCCGCTGGGTAAGCCGCCCCACCGGGCGATAGGCCGGGCGGATGCGAAGGCTCGCTTCGGGGGCGGCCAGGTCGTAGCCGTTGACGATCGCGTTCACCGTGCGCCGCCGCAACTTCCGCGACACCGGCGAGCACACGGCCAGCCGCAGGGTCGCCCGCAGGTGCGGCCCGTGGGCCTGCTTGGCCGCGATCGCCTTGCGGTGCGCGGCCACCACCGGATCTTCCGCAGCGCTGCTGTTCGCCGTGCTCGGCCGCTTCGGGGCGCCGTGGCCCAACAGCACATCGGCCACCGCGAGGAACACCACGAACGGGGCCTTCACGAGGCCGAGCACGATCCGCGCCCACAGCGGCCGGCCCCGGCCAGCACCCCCGCGGCGGGCGGCGCGGGCCGGGGACACGATGAGTTGCAGGCACGCGCGTTCACCGTCGCCGCGTTCGGCCAGCGCGGACAGCGCGCTGTGCAACCCGTCCACCTCGCCGGGGTGCGTGCGCATGGCGCGGGTGGCATCCAGCAGCGGTTCCCACTCGCCCCCGCGCGGCCACACGTGCACGGCCGTTGCGTGCCCGCCAGACTCGCCGCCGGTCGCGGCGGGCGGGGTGCGGGTGATGGTGGCACGGGAGCCGGGCCAGCACCGCTGAACCGCCTCCGCGACCGAAGCAGCCGACAGCGCGGGCGGCACCCACACGCCCGCGCGCATCCCGGTGGCGTCGGCGACGAACTCCACAGCCAGATGACGCGGAGCCAGCCCACCGCGGCGGGCGCGGGACAGCAAACCCGCCAACGCCCGCCACAGCTTGCGCGCACCCTCGGCAGGCATCACCGCGGGCGGCGTGATCTCCACCCACGACGCCCGCTGCGCCGCGTCGGCACGGGCACGACGCACCGCGACGGCCAGCAACGCACCCGCCGCCAACGCCGCCACGGCCGCGACCGCCAGCAGGGGCCACCAGGCTTGGATCATGCGCCAGAACCAGGCCGGGGTGTCCGACAGCCACGCCCACGGGCTGGACGGATGACACAGGAACGAGCCCACCGGCGAATGCGCCGCCGAACACCGGTCCGGCGCGGGCGGCGATGCAGATGAGGATGCAAGTGGGACTAACCCGGCGGAAAGATCAACGAAGACGGGGGCGGGCGATGGCATGGCGTCTCCAGCCTCACGGTATCGGGATGTATTGGTGCTGGCGCGCATGGGAAGTCAGCAACGCGGACCGCACTCAGACAGCCCCGCATCAGGTGTGGTGGCGTGGGCGTGTCACAGGGCGGCGTGGAAGCGGTGGCCTCCCGATGGTCGGAGCTCAGATTCCCCGCGTGCTGAAGGACTCCGGTTTTTCGGCCCGTTTTCGACAAACGAACACGAAAGAGAGACGGAGGTCACATCAAGCGGGGCAAGTGTGCCGACCATGAAGATCCAGAGCGCAGCCGGAACTCTGGCAGGGACTCGACGGTCCACGAGGAGGGCCGGCTCTAGATAGCCGGGACATGAACCCCTCTACCGCGTCTGCCAGGAGCCCGTGTTGACGATGGGCTCCTGGCGCGTCCCTGCACCTGCCGTGGCGCTCCGCGTCACCGGGACTCTCGACTCCCAGCGCCCCTACGACGGGGGTCCGCTCGGCCGGTCCGCTGGCGACGCCTACCTTGTGATCACCGCCGCTTGGCGATAAACTCCTCTCGGCGGAACATGCGCAGCAGGCATCACAAGCTAGGATCCTTGAAGATAGCTCGCCGCTATTCCCGTCAGCAATACTCCATTGGGGTGAACCTCTTTTTGCGCTGCCTGCTTGCAGGTGTCACCACCACGAGCCCGGCCAGTAGCGTCCTGGTATGGACCTTCAGTTGTTCGACGAGGTCGCCGACTTCCTTGACGTGCGGCTGGACGACGAAAGCGCCAACCCCACCGGCCGCTACACCAGCCGCGCCGAAGCGTTCAAAGACATCGAAGCCAAGGTCCGCATCATGAACCGCGCCCGCGAGGCCCGCGACCTTGTGCGGTCCTTTCCTGACGACGCAGGCGCCAGCACCATGCTCACCGCCTATGGGACGGTTCTCCGCCACCTCGCCGAGGTCTACAACCGCTACCCCGACTACCAACGTCGCTGGGGACCCGAAGACATATAGAGCCCCGCCGTACCGCCGACCTCGGGGCAGTGTTGCCCCGCCGTCGCGCACTTTCCTTGATGACCGGTCCAAAGTTCTCCGCTTGCCGCCAGTTGGCGAGGAGTTATCTGGCCGCGAGTAGTCACGGATCGTCGAGCCCCAGCAGAGGTGGTAAGCACGGGGCAAGCCCCTCAATGGCGACCGGGACGGTGCGGTGCCGCTCCCATGCCGGCCCGGGTCAGACGTAGCCGATGCTCGATCGACAACCGTCCACCGACGGCGTGGCGTTGAACGCCGTCGGGTTGGTAGCCGAGTTTGCGGGACACGGCACGGGAGGCGACGTTGTGCTCGAACGCGGCCGAGACCGCCTCTAACGCATCGAGTCCGGCGAACGCGAGGTGCAGCACCGCGGCGCGCATCTCGGTGCCGACTCCCTGCCCCTGGAAGCGCTGCCCGAGCCAGGAGCCCGTCTGCACTTCCCGCGTAATAACCAGGTCACGGGCACGGATGCTTTGCTGTCCGACCACGGCACCGGCCTTGAACACCGTGAGGTTGAGCGACCAGTCGTGCACGGCCCAGCTACTTAGTTGCCGCCAGTGGTGCTGGACGACGCTCAGCGCAACCTTGGCCGCTGGCTGGTCGGTCCAGGGCACGACGAACGGCATGACGTCCGAGTCATGGAGGCCTCGGGCTGCCAGATCGGCCAGGGCGCCAAGTTCCTCAGGCGAAGGCAGACGCAGTTCCAGCCGTGGTGTCGTCAGCCGCAGCCCAAGCAGTGGGAAGTGGTCAACAAGCATGCCGCCATCGTCCCCGCGGATCAGGAACGGATCATCCCGTTTTCTGGTCGCGTCGACGGGTGGGCCGGATTGCCAGCAGCCCCATGGTCCGACGGCGGAAGTTCGGCGAGTTGTGGCTGTTCGACTGCTAGTCGGAACGGTGCGACAACCGATGGTGGGTCATAAGGCTCGGACGGTGAGAACCTGTCGGACGGGGCGCATCGCACCGTGGTCGAGCACCGCGCGTAGATTGAGAAGTTCTCCAGCTTGGCAGACAAGGTGCGCGACCTCAGCGGCGTCGCTGCGCAGTAGGTTCAAGGCCAGGGTGAAGTCGTCACATTGCCTGCGGCAGAAGGAGAACGAGCCGATCAGGCGGATTGATCGGCGAAAGAGATCACGCAGCGGGACCGGTAGGCGGACGCCGGGATGGTAGGCGTTCTGGACGAGGATCGTGCCGCCATCGCTCACGAGTCGCAGCGCGAGATCGAGCGGCGCTGGATCGGCTCCGGTAGCCGCGTCAACCACTAGGTCGAAGGTCTCTTGCGGGTGCAGCGTGGCCGGCGATCGAAACACGGCGGGCACTGCCTTGGCCACGGCTTCGTGGGGGGCGCGACCGTCGCGGTGTATAATGGTGACTTTCCAGCCCTGCTCATGGGCGTAAAGAGCCGTGAGCAGGCCGACCGTGCCAGCGCCGACGACCGCCAGCCGTCCTGGCGCGCCAACCGGATGGCAACGCAGGCCGTGAATAGCGACCGCAGCAGGATCTGCGAGGGCGGCGTGGAGTGGATCAACACCGTCGGGTACCGGGTGCGCGTTCTCTGCCGGGACAACCACTTGCCCGGCGAATCCCCCCGGCATGTCCCAGCCGAGCCGCCGAAGGCCGGTGCACAGGTGGGTGTCGCCCGTTGTGCAGCGCGGACAGTCGCCACACGGTAGGAGCGGGTCGACGGCGACAGCGCGGCCGGTCGGGTCGATACCCACGATCTCGTGGCCCGGCCGCCACGGCTCCGGGAGGGAAAAGCCGTTGGGACGCAGCAGCTTCGGCAGGTCGCTGCCGCAGATCCCGACGTGGCTGACGTCGATCACGGTCTCGCCCTCGCGGGGGTGGGCTGATTCGACATCGTGCAGAGCCAGGTCGCCGTTGCGGACCTCCCATGCCTTCATGCGCGCTCCGCGAGGTAGGCGGGCACGTGCTCCACTGCGTCCAGGACAGGACCGGACCAGTCGGTGTCGCCGAAGGCGAGAGCATGGGTGGGGCCACGGCGGCGAACCGCGACAGCGGCCATGCCCGCAGCGAGTGCACCGGGTAGCTCGTCACCGCCACCGTCGCCCACGTAGAGCGCTCGGTCCGGTGACACGTCCAGTTCGGCGCAGATGCGGCGGTAGAGCCGTTGGTCGGGCTTGACGGCTCCGGTGGTGCAACTGAACACGGCCGTGTGGACCAGCGCGGCGAGTGGGCTTGTCGGCCAGGCAGCGACGATCTCAGCGCTGGCGTCGCTGAGGATGCCAAGTCGCAGTTGCTTGCTACGCAACGATTTCAGTGCGTAGACGACCGATGGTGCGGGTACGAGACGGGCTTGCCCGAGAGTCCGCAACTCGTCCGCAACTGGCCCGATCGCCGCGCCCGGTCTGTGGACGGCACGGACCAGGTGTGCGGCGAGGTCGGCCAGCGTGGGAAGGGTGCCGTCGTGGCGGACGCGCCAGGTGTCGCGGAAGTAGTTCTCGACCGTCTCAGGGGCGCAGCCGACCACGGTCGCGACTCGTGATGCCGCGTGGGCGCGTTCCTCGGGCGTGGGCGCGGTTACCAGGGTGCCGAACAGGTCGAGTACGAGAGCGCGCACAACCCGATCAGTTCGTCGTCGCCCTGGCGGAAGCCGTCAGAGCGGCCACTGATCGGCAGTGGTCGTAGCGTGGAGATCGTCGAGAGCTTCGGCAGCCGCGAAAGTCTCGTAGGCGGCGTTCATGTCGATGCGGGCGAGCTTGCGGCCGACCTTGAGGTAGTAGTCGCCGGTCTGGCCGTCGAGTTTGGCCTTGACCACGTCGGCCAGCGGTTCGCGGATGTCGTCGGCGGTCAGCGTTACCTGCTCTTGGCTGCCCTCGGACTCGACTATCAGGCGAAGGCCGTTCTGCTGGGCTACGCGGCGAATGTCGCCGTTGCTCTTGGCGAAGCCCAGAGTCTTGACCACCTCGGTCACCGGCTGGCTCAGGTCGGCGATCGTGGGCAGGTCGTCGACCTCGCCGAAGGTGCGTTTGGAGAAGCGGGCCACGAACTCCTCGCGGGCCTTCATCGCCGCGTCGACGCCGTGGATGGCGGCGGTGACCTCCCCGGCGAGGATCTTCTTCAGGTCCATCGGGTGCAGCGTGCCGGCCTCCACCCGCTCGCTGGTGATGGCGAGTTCAGGGTCCAGCCACTCCGACAACGCCCGGAAGTAGGGCTCCACGAGCCGGTCCGGCACCGACATGATCTTGCCGAAGATCTCACCGGACGGAGCGGTCAAAGGCACGTAGTTGCCCTTGGACTTGCTCATCTTGGCCCCGGTGCCATCCGTGCCCTCGATCAGCGAGGTAGCGACCACCAGTTCGGGCGTTTGACCGCAGACGTCCATGACCTTGCGACACATCTGCATGTTGAGGAACTGGTCGATCCCGCCGACTTCCAGATCACAGTGGGTCTCCACCGAGTCCAGCGCCATCACGACCGAGTACATCAACTCGGCCAGCGACAGGCCCTGACCGGCGTCGAGGCGCTTGCGGAAGTCCTCACGCTGGAGCGGCATCGACACCGGGATCTGTGAGATGATCTCGATGATCTTCGGCAGGGTGATCTGCCGCAGCCAATCGCCGTTGTGCCGGAACTGGGCGCGCTCGAAGTCGAAGAACGGGGTGACCTGCTGGCGGTAGGTGGCGAGGTTGCGGGCGATGTCCTCGTCGGTCAGGGCGGGGCGATCGTCGGAGCGGCCGGACGGGTCGCCGATCTTGGCGGTCATGTCTCCGACGATGAACACGACCTGGTGCCCCATCCGCTGGAAGCGGCTGAGGATGAGCATGGGCACCGAGTGACCCAGGTGCACCTCGGCGCCGGTCGGGTCGATGCCGAACTTGGCGACGAACCGGCGGCCCTTCTTCCCGGCCTCGATGATCCGCTCGGCCAGCCCGTCTGCGGAAGGCTGCAGCTCTTGCGAGCGGGCGGCGATCAGGGCGGCTTGCTCTGCCGGTGGCAGGTCCGACAGGTCCAGACTGCGGCGCTGCGTGGTTTCGGTCAGCAGTTCCCGCACGGTGGCGTCGGCCGCGAGATCCGCGTCCCTGAGCAGGGCGGTGGCGCGGTCAACGGACTGGCTCAGTCGGGTCATCAAAGCTCTCCGGATTCGGGCTGCGCGCGTGACATGACGTGACTTGACATAGCGTGGACGTAACGATGGTAGCGGGGCGCGTCGAGTCAATTCCTCCTGGTCAGCGCGGCCACAGGCTGATCAGGTCGATCACGTAGTCCGCGAACTCGTGAACGGCCTGCTGCCAGGCCCGATCGGACTCCCGGCAGTGAGCGTGCAGTTCGAGCAGCGTGCTGGCGTCATAGCGGGGCACCTGGCACATGAGCTGATAGGTGGCTGATTCCTCAGGGATGGGTGGCTCCGCGGCGAGCAGGCGGTACACGTCACTCGGCGGGGTGGTCACGTCCAGGGCCGAGCCGGGGATGCTCTTGCTGAACTTGGGGTGACCGCCGAAGCCCCGAACCATGCGGGTGTACGCGGCGCTCAGAGCGAAGTCGGCGCGTAGCGGCACGTGCTCGTCCAGGCGCACACGTGCCTGCTGGGCGAACCGGACATAGCGGTGTTCGTCCACGCCGAGCATCACCAGCACAGCGTCGTGGCTCTGGCCCAGGGTGAGGAAGTCTGCGGCCATGAGCGACAGCGACAGGGCGCGGCGGAAGGTCATGGTCGCGTCAACGAGTCCGCGGTTGGCGTAGTAGCCGTGGTTGTCTTCCTCAGCGGCGTCGAAGTCGGCCTGCTCGACGTAGCGGCCGAGCAGGTACATCGCCTCCAGTGCGGGCAGGTAACCCTCCTGGGAACGCACTGTCCCGGCGTGCTGATCGAAGCCGAGTCGTAGGGCGTACTCGCGGAACCGCTCGGCCAGCTCGCGCACCTCGGTATAGGGCCTGGCCTTGCCGTTGTAGGCGTCCAAGTCACCGAGCACGATCTGGCAGCGCTCGCCACCGCGCTGGAGTTCGATCATCTTGAGGACGTGGGACACCGTGGCCAGGTGCGGCACACCGGACATGCCGAACCCGGTGGTGACGATCCGCCGTTGCGGAGAGGCCCGCGGGTACTGGTCGCCGTGGTGGTGGCACAGGTAGCGGGCGTTGAGGGTGGTGGCGTCCAGCCCGGCCAGGGTGAAATCGAACTGTCGCAGGTCAAACGGGGTGTAGCCGAACTCGGCCAGTACCTGCCGGTAGTAGGACTCGGAGAACAGCACGGCGTTGGTCACCCGGAAGATCCCTCCTGGCTGGTGGCGCGTCCGGCGCGTTCGCGGTGGTGCTGTGCATCCTCGCGAAACGTGCTCGCCCGGCGCCGGTACACGGCACTGAGGTCGGCGAGCTGCGCGGCGTCCGCCCAGGCCGGCGGGCGGGCGCACAGCCCGCCGAGGCGGTTGGCAAGATCAGCACAGATAACGGCCATGTAGTCGGAGAAGGCGCCCGGCGTGTGGCGGTCGGTCATGCTCGCCGCGTGCACCCGATAGCGGGTCAGCAGTTCAGGCAGGCGGATGCCGTGGCCGAGATCGGCCAGCACATGGAAGAACAGTTCGTTGGTCACCGGCAGCAGGTCCCGCGCGGCGTCGCGTCGCAGCACCAGCGTGCTGGTGGCCCCGCCGGGATGGGTTCCCTCGGCGAACGGCCGCCCCTCGGCGTCGACGACGTACTCCCCGTGCTGGATCAGCAGCAGCGCCGGGTCGGCCAGGTGTGGGGCCAGCGTGCGCAGCTTGTCCGGTGTAAAGGCGTCGTCGGCGTCCAGCGGGGCGAGCCAGTCCCCGGAGGCTTCGTAGACGGCTCGGGTGAGCGTGGCCGCAAAGCCTTCGTTCGCCTTGCGGACGATCCGAACGCTGGGAAACCGCCGGTACACCTCGTGGCTGTGATCCGTGGAGCCGTCATCGATGGCGACGACCTCGGCCAGGCGGTAGTCACCTGGTTCCTGGTTGACCGCGCTGGCCAGGGCTTCGCCGACGTATCGGCCGTAGTTGTGGTTCATCACCACGACCGACACCGAGGGCGACGCCATCGGCTGCCGTGTCATCGCCCGCCCTCGTACAGCGCGCGGTAGGAGGCCACGACCTCCGTGTGCTCACGACGACGGTGCTCGGCGAACTTCTCGGCATCATGGGATTGCCAACCGCCCTGGATTGCCGCGTGCGCGGTCTGCATCGCTTCCAGCAGTCGCGCACCGTGATCGAACGGCGCATCGCCTGACCAGTCGAACCACACAGGCTCGGCGACCAGCCCGTCGTGCAGAGACACCTGATCCGGCAGGTACCCGGTTCGCGTCGCCACAGGCAGCACACCGACGTCGAGGGCGTGTTCGAGCTGCCCGGAGTGGCTGGCCCACCGATAGGGCAACAGCAGGCAATCAGTACCGGCGACAGCCTCCTGCACCTCGGCGTCGGATGGGAACGGCAGAACATCCACCCGCAGCCGGAGATCAGCGGAATGCTCACGTATGGCGCCCCACGCCTCGGCGTCTTCAAGCAGGCTCACGCGCGACGGCGCCCGCAGAAGCAGATGCAGCGTTGTCTCCGACAGCCGACGGGCAAAGCGCCAGCAGGACAGCACCAGTTCCACGTCCCGGTTGCGCCGCAGCGAGCCATAGATCAGGAACCGGGTGGGACCGCGATCCCGTTGCGTGGAACGCGCAGGTATGTCCGGCACGGCCACGTAGCCGTGCGGAATCA
The DNA here is from genome assembly GCF_007713715.1 of Amycolatopsis rhizosphaerae. GTDB lineage: Bacteria > Actinomycetota > Actinomycetes > Mycobacteriales > Pseudonocardiaceae > Amycolatopsis_E > Amycolatopsis_E rhizosphaerae. The sequence continues at coordinate 12,776 of NZ_VJWX01000065.1, read as the reverse complement.
TGACCGTGCGGGCGCGGAACCGCCTGCGCACCTCAATCTCAGCGCCAGGCGTGAGGCACACGAACGGCACACCGTTCTCTGCGAGCACACGCATCCTGCCGTGATGCGCCGCCCGGTCTCCAAAGACCGGCCTCACATCGTGCGCGGTGAACACCACCCGCTTACCGGCGCGGCGGCATTCCGCGAGCACAGCGCGCAGCCGCGGAATCGGCTCGAAATCCGGATGGTGCAGGTGCACCACGTCCAGCCAATCCCACGGCCGATGCTCCAGCAGCCAGGCCAGCGTGGCATCGCGAGGCACCACGAGACCATCCACGGTCGTGTCGTTAAGGATCTGGACACCGTAGTCCCGCAGCTTGCGCGCGTACGGGGTTCGGCCGGGGATGTGAAGAACGCGGATCGCCGTCACCACCGCTCCTCATCAGGTCGCATCACGACGACAAGTTGCGTCGTCAGCCCGCCCCCGCCGTCGTCGCTGCGGGTTAGATCGAACCGCTCGACCGCCACCGGGAAGCTCGCCACGAAAGCCCGGAACTCGCCTTGCGTCCACTCCCGGACGTGCGAGGGGTTGAACGGTGGCCCCAGGTGATCGGCTCCGGCGCGTTTGTCCCGCGCTGGGGTGGACAGCACCGCGCCCGCCGCGCCGTGGTCAAGCAGCCAGCAGATCAGCCGCATCGCAGGCCGCGGGTCGATCAGATGTTCCAGCACGTCGGAACAGACCACGACCGACCGGGCAATCACCTCGGGCACCAGAGGCAGCGTTGTCGCCGATTCCAGGTCCGCGTCCAGCCACCGCCCGCCCCGCAGGTGTTCCCGGCACCAGTCGATGTTGGGGCCGAAGTCGACGCCGATGATGTCGAGGCTCGGGTTCTGTTCGCGCAGGGCCGCGAGCTTGCCCGCTCGCCCACAGCCCAAATCGATGATCATCGTTCGATCGTGCTTGCGGGCCAACGCCAACGCCGCCGGGTAGACATCCGGCTGCCATGTGATCCCCGAGTCGTCGGCGTCCGCGAAGTACTCCGGCGGGACCCGCTGGAGGTAGCCGCACGTGAGAAAGTGCAGGTCCGGGTCGAGGTCCACGCGCTCAGGCCCTCATGCCCGCTGTGCTCGCCACCGGAATGCTCGCGAGCGCCGCGCCACTACGCAAGATGTCGTCGGCCACCGCTATGCCGTTCACCAAGGACGTCGTGATGCCGCTGATCATGAGCAGGTGGGCGGCATTGAGCGCGACGAGGCCACGGTGGCTCTCCAAACCACCGCCAGCCAGCAACTCGCTAGTCCGCTCGACCGCCTCCTCTGCCCCGCTCGGCGTCGGCAGGTCGCGAGGCACACCGGTTGTTATCAAACCGCTGGCCGGTTCAGTCTCGACGGGGCCGACCTCACCGTTTCGCGCTCGACACCATCGCAACTCGCCAGCGGGACCGATCTCGTCCAGGTAGTGACCGCTGGGCAGGCGTGTGCTCAGCACGTCGATGTGGGGCATGCCGAAGCCGTTCAGCACGCGCGCCGCCACGTCAACGCGTGGGTGGGACAGGCCGAACACCGTGACATCGCCTCGTACCGGGCTCGCCAGCGGAGCCAGCCCGAAGGAGAACGGGTTTGGCGTGTGGAACCGACCGCCGTAAAGCTCGTCCAGGACCGGAATCTCCGGCTCGATCGCCACGAAGGCGAACCCGGACGCGGCCAAGTCCGCGCGCACACCATCGGACGTCCGGTGTTCACGCAAGCCGAGGGCGCGCACCAGGTCACGCGAGCCCAGCGCCGACGACGTAGCGGCTGAACCGACCTTGATCACACGTGCCCCGGCGGCGGCCGCCACAAGCGCGGCAGGCGTGGACACGTTCAGGGTTCGCACGCCCTTCTTGCCACTGCCTGCCAGCATCAGCACCGGTCGGTCGTCGCCGTTGATCACCTCGGCGGGCGTCCGGCTGTCGACGGAGAGCGCGCCTCGCAGGAGCGCCTCCACGTCATTGGCCATGGGGCCGCGCATCATTACGGCCGTCATCAGCGAGCCGAGTACCACGTCCCGCGCTGGCGCGGCCAGATCCACGGTGGCCAGGAAGGCATCGGCGAACGCAGGCGAGGTCACGTGATCGCCAACAGCGATGCAGGTCAACACCGCGCGAACGGCAGCAGGTAAGTCGTCGGAGCGGAACCGCGAGGCGACCTGCCGAGTGGCGCCTGGGCGCACTGCCACTGCGGACACCGTCCGTCCCCAGGGCTTGCTGAACTGTCCTGCCGGTCCCTGAGTACCTTTCCCACCTGCACCCTGATCGTGTGTCACTTGTTGCGTTGATCCCGTCACTGGAATGAGCTTATTGGGCAACACATGAGGGATAGCGGTTACTTCTGGCGAGCTACACGAACGGAGCAGTCACAGGCCGCGGCTCTACGGAGACTTCGACGGTAGAGACAGCCATCCGGCGGTCAGGTTGCGGCCGGGGGTGTCGAGTCGGTCGGTCGCGCCACGACGAAGGTGCCTTTGCTTCGCAGCGTTGTCACGATCCCGCGTTGCCGAAGCAGACTGGTGGCCTTGCGCGCGGTCCCCAGTGACACCCCATACTGTCGGGCCAGATCTGCTTCCCCCGGCAGCTTGCTGTGCATGGTCAGTTCGCCGGAGGCGACCTTCCCAGCCAGAAGATCGGCGAACTGGTTATACAGGTAATCCAGTTTCCCGGGGACAAATCGATTGACCGCAGGGTTGCCTTGAGGTTCTTCGACCTGCATCGAGGGTCTCCTTTTTAGGTGAAATGGGTTGGGCAGAATTCCGAGGCACCGAGTGGCGCCATGCATCGCGAACTGCGGCTCTGTCAGGTCCACCCGGTCGGTGAAGCCCGGCTGTCAAGCTCGGGGCCGTCATACAGGTAGGGCGCGAAACCCGGTTCCGTATCGGTCAGCAACCAGTTCAGAGCGTTGATGGCATGGCCGCGGCGGTGCTCGACCACGGGGCCATGCTGAGCCGGTCGTCGATAGTCGAAGTCGGCTTCGACGCGGACGGCGTGGGCGAATCCGTGGGGACGTAGCGCGAAGTATTCCACGTATCCGGCGCGCACACGCCACAGGCGGGTGCCCACCAGAGTCCCGTCGTCGGCCACGTCCGGCAGAGGACGGAACCCTTCCGCACGCAGACATCGCCCGAGTTCACGGGCGACTCGCGGGGACAGCGCGTTCACGGCTGACGCTCCTGGCGAGCATGGCGGGCGGCTATCCGGCCGTCGACATGCGCACGGTAGAGCGCGACCCCCAGCCGGACGAGGAACACCATGGCCGCGATGATCACCACAACGACCCGCGATGCGAGGCTCATTCGCTGACCTGCACGATCGCGACGGCGTGCCGATGTTCCTCGCGCGTGACGGGGTCGCCCAACGCGAGCGCGGCGTCACGCACGGCGGCCCGCAGACGACCCGCCTGCAAGGGCTCCAGAACAGCGACCTCGCCTGGCGGAAAGACCAACGCCACCCGGTCGTCGTCAGTGGGCAGAATGAGGATTTCCCGTCGTCGACCGGCGATATCCCGGCACGCTGCCACCCAAGGGTCGGGCTTGCGTCGCGTTCGCCACATGACCGCTCTCCGCTCTCCGTGCCGCCCCTGTGCGGGGTCGGCTGGTGGGACCGGCGGAGCCAGACCAGGTCGGGGTGTCTGGCCGGGCTCCGCCGGAGCTTTGGGCCTGGCGATCGATGACCGTCAGGAGGGCTACCGTGTGCCCTTCGGCACAGCTCCATGTTAGGCATAATGCCAGGCATTATGCCTAACATGGAAGTAGTTCGAACGGGTGATCATGCATGTCACCAGCCGTGGCGGCTGTGATCATGGAACGCGAGGAAGTGGAGGACAAACGATGCGGCCGACCGTGCGCAGCCGCCGTCTCGGCGGCAAGTTGGGCGCCTACCGACAGCAACGCGGTCTGTCGGGCACCGATCTGGCCGCCGAGGTTGGCATCCACCAGGCGACTTGGTCGAAGATCGAGTCGGGCAAGGCCAAGGTGTCCGCGAACGTGCTCGCCCGCACCGTGGACGTGCTGGGCATTCCCGCCGACGCGGCCGCCCAACTGGAGGCGCTGCGCCGCAAGGCCGATGAACCGGGCTGGTGGCAGGACTACGGCGACATCCTGTCCGAAGCCGTCCAGATGCTCATCGAACTGGAAACCGACGCCTCGTGGATACGCACTTACGAAGGCGAGATCGTTCCCGGCCTGCTCCAGACCCGCGACTACGCCGAGCGGATCATCACCGCGGGATCTCCCCACATGCCAGAAACGGCTCAGCGAGGGCCTGCGGCTGACCGCCATCGTCGGCGAAGCCGCCATCCGCCAACAGATCGGCGGCCCTGCCGTACTGCGGGAGCAACTGCGGCACATCACCCGCGTGGTCCGCGAACACGATGTCACCGTGCAGGTCGTCCCGTTCACCGCGGACGCCCACGCCGCGCTCGGCGACTCGTTCGTGATCATCCAGTGGCCCGACGAGACCGATCCCGAAGTCGTCTACGTGGACGGAGTGACATCCTGGACAGTGCACGAACGCAGCGGGGTCATCCGCAGCTACCTGCACGCCGTGGCCTCGGTACAGAGTCAGGCACTGGCTCCGCGAGAATCACTGGACCTCATCCGCGACGCGATCAAGGATCTGCGATGAACACCGACTCCCCGGCCGCACCCACCGCCACCTGGCGCAAGAGCAGCTACAGCACCGCAACCGGCAACTGCGTCGAGGTCGCCCCGGCAGCCGACGGCGTGGTCGTCCGGCACAGCAAGCACCCCACGGCGGGCACGATCACCTTCTCTCACGACGCCTGGGCGGCCTTCATCCGCGATGCAACCGAAGATCGCTCCACCAGCACAAACGGGGTCGCCACCATCACCAAGATCGGCGCCGACACCCTAGTCAAGTCGCTCGCTACCGATGTCGCGCTTCGCTTCGACGACGGCGAATGGTCTGCTTTCCTCTCCGGAGCCGCTGACGGCGAGTTCGGCTTCACCGATGGACTTGCGTCTGTGAGGTGGCGGGCATGCTGCATTTCGGACCTGTTCGCGTCAGCCGGGGTCACCCCCGAGCTGCGTCAGGCGCTGCCGGGCGCGAGGGGTGGAAGATCAGTTCGCGGTGTGAACAGCTGAACCAGGTCGAGATGTAGCGCTCGTACCTTCAGGCGGCACTGGAGTGGAGGCGACCGGCAGGACGGCGGGCGCGGCGGTCAGCGGCAGGTGCGGCTATGGGATGAATCCGCCCAGATCCAGGCCGCGCTGCTGCCCGAACCGCGGCCTGACATCGACGGCTCCCTTTCGTCCGTGATGCGGTGGCAGCCAGGAGGTCATGGCGAGCAGGGCGACGACGACGGCGGCGGCGGCGAGCACGGTCTTGTCGGTCCGGGTCCGCGTCACCTCGAGAGAGAGGGGCCATTCCGCGTAGACTCAGTCACCAGAGGACATTTCGACCCTGAGCACGTGGCGCCCGGCCGGGTCGCGGTAGATCTCCTGGATTCGTTGGGGTTCGAACGGGTCGAGCAGGGCGCGGATCCGGCGCAGCCGGAGGGTGGCGTCGCGGTAGGTGGAGAAGCGGTGGTCGGGTACACGGCGACCTCGGTCCAGCCGGCCGGGAGGGTGAAGCCGATGCGGAAGAAGATGCTTTGGCTGCATCAACCGCCAATGCGAAGCTGTATCAGATTGACGGTCCCAATCGATAAGGTCGCTGACGCCGCCATAGACGGTGGGTAACATTGGAGGGACTTTCGTGGACGCGTTCGGGGTGCTTGGCGATGTACTCGATGACTACGAGTCCTTCGTGCGGGGCTTCCTCAACATCCACGACCCGGACATCCGCGAGAAGGTCGAGCGGGAGGTCGAGAACGGGCTGCTTTGGCCGGAGCCGTGGCTGGCGCTTAACCCGGCGTTCCAGCCCGGCGGTTCGGTGAGCGATCTGGTCGGGCCCGGCCAGCTGCATCCGGCCTGCCGTGAAATCTTCCGACATCGGAACGAAGAGGACCCGCTAGGCCGGGAGCTTGCCTTCCACAGGCACCAGGCCGACGCGATCAGAGTGGCCTCGCGTCGCGAATCCTATGTGTTGACCACGGGTACTGGGTCGGGCAAATCACTGTCCTACATCGTGCCGATCGTGGATCGCGTGTTGCGTGAAGGCTCGGGCCGGGGGGTCCGCGCAATCGTCGTGTACCCGATGAACGCGCTGGCCAACAGCCAGCGTGGTGAGCTGGAGAAGTTCCTGGGTAAGACCCAACCCAGGGTCAGCTTCGCGCGCTACACCGGCCAGGAGAAGCGCGCCGAGCGGGATGCGATCCTTGCCAACCCACCGGACATCCTGCTCACCAACTACATGATGCTCGAACTCATGCTCACCCGTCCGAGAGAGCGCGAGGGCCTGATCGCAAGTGCGGAGAACCTCTCCTTCCTGGTACTGGACGAGCTACATACCTATCGCGGGCGTCAGGGCGCTGACGTCGCGATGCTGGTCCGCCGGCTTCGCAGCGCCGTGCGCGTCGACCAGCTCCAATGCATCGGGACGAGCGCCACGTTGGCTGGGCCGGGGAGCCGAGCAGAGCAGCGAGCAGAGGTGGCCCGGTTGGCCACCCGGTTGTTTGGTACCGAAATCCCGGCCGGAAACGTCATCGGAGAATCCCTCGAGCGGGCCACCATCGGCACCACCGACAATGCTCGCCTCGCGGCCCGCGTGACCGCGGTGCCCCCGACGACTCACGATGGCCTCCGCCGCGACGCCCTGGCCATTTGGATCGAACAGACCTTCGGTCTGCGTGAGGACGATGAGGGCAACCTCGCCCGCCAGGCGCCGACGCGGCTTCGGGAGGCCGCGAAGCGGCTTGAAGAACTGACAGGCATCGAGCAGGCGATTTGCGCGAAGGCTCTACGGGACACACTGCTTGCAGGGTCTCGGGTCCGAGACGAGACTGGCCGCACGCTGTTCGCGTTCAAGCTCCACCAGTTCATCGGCAAGGGCGACACGGCCTACGTCACCCTCGCGCAGCCTGGCGAGCGGTACCTGACCACCCGCTACCAGCGCAGCGCGCCGATCGACCCACCCGGACAGCCGTTGTTTCCGCTCGCGTTCTGCCGGGAGTGCGGGCAGGACTTCCTCGTGGTGAAGCGGGAACAGGGTGGTGAGAAGTTCTCTCCGCGCACGTTGAATGGCGGCATCGGTGAGCCGGCGGAGGCCAGCGGTCTGCTGATAGTCCTCGACGTCGACTGGCCGGATATGAGCTCGCCCGCGTTGCTGGGCCTCGTTCCCGACGACTGGGTGATCGAGTCCGGCAACAGCCGCGAATTGGACCGGGCACGGCGAACTCGTCTTCCTCAGCCGTTTCGGGTCGACCCCTTCGGCACGGTAACCGACGAGGGTGTGCCCGTCGCGTTCTTCGAGACCCTTCACTTCTGCCCGTCGTGCAAGACCAGCTACGAAAGCACCGGGCAGTCGGAGTTTTCGCGGGTGGCCAGCCTCGGCACCGAGGGACGGGCCAGTGCTGTTTCCGTGCTGTCGCAAGCGGTGGTGCGAACTTTGCGCGAGGCCTCCGATCTCGACAACGACGCGCGCAAGTTCCTGGTGTTCTCCGACAATCGGCAGGATGCGAGCCTGCAGGCCGGTCACTTCAACGACTTTGTGCTGGTCGGCCTGATCCGCTCAGCACTGTACCGCGCCGTCGTCCACCAGCGAGAACGTTATCCCGACGAGCCGCTGACCGACGAGGATCTGGGCAGTCGGGTGATTGAGGCGCTCAACCTAAAGATCGCGGACTTCGCCAAGAACCCGGAGGTGGAGTATGGCGCGGAGCAGAAGGTCATCAAGGCGCTGCGGGAGTCGGTGTCCTACCGGGTCTGGGCGGATCTGCGCCGGGGCTGGCGGATCACCATGCCCAACCTTGAGCAGACCGGCCAGCTCCGGCTCGACTACGCCAGCCTGGACCGCCTCGCCGCGGATGACGCCAAATGGGTAGAGGCTGGTGAGCCGCTGGCGGGCGCCGAGCCGGAGACCCGGCGGCTGATCATGCAGGCTCTACTCGACGAGATGCGTCGCAACATCTGCATCGAGTCGGAGTACCTGACCGAGGAGCGGTACGAGGCCATCCGACGCGCCAGCCAGGAATGGCTGCGCGCCCCGTGGGCACTGACCGACGAGCAGGGTGTCTACGCCGCGACCTGCTACCCCGGCCCCCGACCGAAGGCACTCTCGGGGGTGGGCCGTGATCTCTACCTGTCCGGTCTCGGCCTGTATGGGCGATGGCTCCGTCGCCCCAACCGATTTCCCCTGCACCCATCTCAGTTGAAGGTCGCCGACGCCGACGCCGTCATCGCCACCCTGCTGAAGACCATGGCCAAGGTCGGTCTGCTCACCAAAATCGAGGAACGCCACCGCCGCGTCGGCTACCGCATTCAGGCCGGCATGATTGAGTGGCGCGCCGGCGACGGGCAACACCGCGCTCCGGATCCGATGCGTGGCCACGCGGCGGAAGGCCGGGTCAATCCGTACTTCCGTCGCTTCTACGCGGAAACGGCTGGCGGGCTGGCGGGGCTGGAGGCGCGTGAACACACCGCGCAGGTCGCCCCGGAGAAGCGCCAGGAACGCGAGCGGCTGTTCAGCAACGCCGCGTTGCCCGTCCTGTACTGCTCGCCGACGATGGAACTCGGGGTCGACATCAAGAGCCTCAACGTTGTCGGCATGCGCAACGTTCCGCCGACGCCAGCGAACTACGCGCAGCGTTCGGGGCGCGCCGGGCGGTCCGGGCAGCCCGCGGTCGTGCTGACCTACTGCGCGACCGGCAACGCCCACGACAACTACTACTTCCAGCGCAGCCAGGACATGGTGGCCGGGGCGGTCGCGCCGCCTCGACTGGAGCTGGGCAACCAGGACCTGGTGCGGGCGCACGCCCACGCCCTTTGGCTGGTGGAAACCGGGTTGGACCTCGGTCCCAGCATGGTCGAGCTGCTCGATGTCGACTTGCCAGGCCAGCCGCTGCGTGAGGAGGTGATTTCCAAGATCTCCAGTAACCCGGCGGCGTCGCGGGCCGCTGCAGCCGTACGTACGGTGCTTTTGGCGACCTCCGAGGTCACGTCGGCGCTGTGGTGGCGCGAGGGCTGGATCGGAGAAACGGTCAGCGGGGCTCCTACCAGGTTCCAACGGGCGCTGGACCGGTGGCGTGGGCTGTACCAGGAAGCGCTCCAAGAGCTCGACGGCGCGAACACAGTGCTGAAAACGATCGGCGCCTCCGAACCCGCCAAACGCCGGGCACGGGGTCAGATCGCCGAGGCTCGAGCGGCGCTGGACCTGCTACGCGGCGAGGTCGACGACGTCAACCAAGGTGACTTCTACCCCTACCGCTACTTCGCATCCGAAGGATTCCTTCCAGGGTATTCGTTCCCGCGGCTGCCACTGGCGGCGTTCATACCGGCCGAGCGCCGGACCCGCAACGGACAGGGTGACTACGTGCAGCGCCCCCGTTTCCTGGCGATCAGCGAATTCGGGCCCGGCGCTTTCATCTACCACGAGGGTGCCCGCTACGAGGTGAACCGGGTGAGCCTCCCCGCGCGGGAGGACGGCACCGGTGTCCACCTCACCGAGATCCAGCGTTGCAACGCCTGTGGCTACCTCAACGACGGCAACGGCCCGACTGGCCACGGGAAGTGCGAGCATTGCGATTCGACCGACCTGCTCACGATGACCTCGCTCATGCGACTGCTGGCGGTCAAGACTCGCCGGCGGGATCGGATCAGCGCCGACGAGGAGGAACGCCAACGAGCGGGACATGAGATCACGACCGCGATCCGCTTCGAGCCGCACGGCGAGCGCAGCAGCAAGCAGACCAGCACCCTGCTCGGCGCCGAAGGCGAGGTGCTGGCCGAGTTGAGTTACGGCGATACGGCGCTGATCCGCCGGATGAACGTGGGCCTGCGCCGCCGCAAGGACAAGAACGACCTCGGCTACCTGCTCGACACCGTCGAAGGAAAATGGGCTCGCACAGCCGACGCTCCTCCTGGCGAGGTCCCAGATGACCGCATCCAGCGGGTGGTGCCCTACGTACAAGATCATCGTAATGCCCTGCTGATCAAGCTCGCCTCGCATGTTCCGATCGATCAGCGGATGGCGGCAATGTATGCGCTCAAGCGTGCGGTCGAGACGGAGTTTCAACTGGAGAGCGACGAACTGGCCGTCGAACCGATGCCCGGGCGAGGGCGCGACCACAACGACCCACACGCCTGGTCGGTGCTGTTGATGTACGAAGCCGCCGAGGGCGGCGCGGGCGTGCTGCGCCGGCTGGCCATCGAGGACGGGCCGATGCGCCGCGTGGCGCGGCGGGCGATCGCACTGCTGCATTACGACCCGGACACCGGGGAAGACCTCGGCAAGGCCGAGTACGCCACCGAGCCGTGTGCCCAGGCCTGCTACGACTGTCTGCTGTCCTACGGTAATCAGTGGGATCACCAGGCGCTGGACCGGCATTGCGTCATCGGCTTGCTTCAACAACTGTCCGAGTCCACGCTGCAGGTCGGTGGTGCCGGTGAGGATCGCTCCGAGCTCCTGGCCCGGCTTACCAGATCCAGCAACGAGCTTGAGCAGCGCTTCCTGCGCCTGCTCGACGAGCACGGCTATCGGCTGCCCGACGAGGCACAGCAGACCGTCGAAGGTTTCTACGTCAGGCCGGATTTCACCTACCACACCGACGGCGTCGACGTGGCCATCTTCATCGACGGCCCCGTGCACGATCATGATCACCAAACAGACAAGGACCGAGCCGCGCAGGCTCGGCTTGAGGACGAGGCAGGCTGGCTGGTGCTGAGGTTCCATCACGAGGACGGACGGAGCCCGCAGTGCGGCGACCAGCCAAGGTGGCGCGACATCGTGCAGTCTCACCCGAGTGTCTTCGGTATGGGCCGGGCAGGCTCATGACCAGCACAGAATTCAACCCCGGCACATTGGTGACAGCGCGGGGTCGCGAGTGGTTGGTGCTCCCCGCGTCCCCCGCCGGCACACTTCTGGTGCGCCCCCTCGGCGGCCGCGACGATGAAACCGCCCTACTGCTCCCGGACATCGACAAGCCCACCGCGTCGACGTTCGAAGCCCCAAGCGTCGAGGACCGGGGCGACGCGGCACGGGCCCGGCTGCTGCGCGATGCACTGCGATTGTCTTTCCGCGACACCACCGGCCCGTTCCGGTCGTTCGCGCAACTGGCGGTCAGCCCACGCAACTACCAGCTGGTGCCGCTCATGATGGCGACCGCGCAAGAAACCACCCGCCTGCTGATCGCGGACGGCGTGGGCATCGGCAAGACAGTGGAAGCAGGGCTCATCGCCGCGGAACTGCTCGCCAGCGGCGAAGCGCAGCGCCTGGCCGTGCTCTGCTCGCCCCAGCTCGCTCCGCAGTGGCAGGCAGAGCTGCGTGGCAAATTCGGGATCACTGCCGAGCTATTGCTGCCCTCGACGGCAAACCGGCTCGCTCGCTCGGTGCCGTTCGGATCGACCGTCTACGAGCACTACCCGCATCTGATCATCTCCACCGACTACATCAAACAACGCAGCCGCCGTGACGAGTTCGCGTTGCAGTGCCCAGAACTCGTCATCGTCGACGAGGCCCACACCTGCATCGCCCCGTCGACCGCGGGCTCGTCCCAGGCACATCAGCGCTTCACCTTGCTGCGCCGGCTCGCCGACGATCCCACCCGCCATCTGCTGCTACTCACCGCCACCCCGCACAATGGCGACGACGGCGCCTGGCAAGCGCTGATCGGCCTGCTCGACAACCGGCTCGCCACGTTGCCCCCTGACCTCTCCGGCCCGGGCCGTGAAGAGGACCGCAGGCTCCTCGCGCGGTACCTCATCCAGCGGCAACGAGCAGATATCCGCGCCTACCTGTCCGAGGACACCCCCTTCCCGACTCGCGAGCATGCCGAGGAGTCCTACAAACTCACGCCCGAGTACCGGCGATTGCTCGACCGCGTGCTCTCGTTCGCCCGGGAACAGGTGGCCGACCCGACCCTCAACACGTTCCACCGACGGGTCCGGTGGTGGTCAGCGATCGCGCTGCTGCGCTCGATCGCGTCAAGCCCGGCCGCTGCCGAGCAGACGCTACGCAACCGATCCGAGCTCATCGACGCCGACACCGCCGAGGCCGCGGACGCACTCGCGTCCCCACAGGTCTTCGACGTCGAACTCGACGAGTCGGCCGAAGGTGACGACACCGGGCTCGGCGCGGACACCTCCACCACCCAGGACCCCGACACCACAGCCCGCCGCCGGCTGCGCGCATTCGCCGACGAAGCCCGTGCGCTGCGCGGCACGAAGAACGACGCGAAACTCAAGCGCCTCCTCGCTATCCTCGGCACGCTCATCAGCGACGGCTTCCATCCCATCGTGTTCTGCCGCTACATCCCGACCGCCGAGTACGTCGCCGAGCACCTGCGCGCAGCGCTGGCGAAGAAATACCCCACCGCACGGGTGGAGTCGGTCACCGGCACCCTGCCGCCCGAAGAACGCGAGAGCCGAGTGAAGGACCTCACCGCGCACGACGGCATCCGAATCCTGATCGCCACCGACTGCCTGTCCGAAGGCGTCAACCTGCAAGAAGGCTTCACCGCCATCGTGCACTACGACCTCGCCTGGAACCCCACCCGCCACGAGCAACGCGAAGGCCGGGTCGACCGATTCGGGCAACTCGCCCCCAAGGTCCGCGCCGTCACCTACTACGGCGCCGACAACAAGATCGACGGCGTGGTCCTCGACGTGCTCATCCGCCGCCACGAGGCCATCAAGCGCAGCACCGGCG
>NZ_VJWX01000659.1 GCF_007713715.1 Amycolatopsis rhizosphaerae | reverse complement strand
GGTTCCTGGTGCCCCTGTTCGGCCGCCGTCAGCCAGGCCGTGGCCGACGGGGCGACGGAGATCGCGCGCCCCCGCAGCGAAGGCAGCGCACCCCACGGCAGCGCGTAGAGCGGGCCGATCGGCACGATCACCAGTTCCCGGTCCCCGATCGCCTCCGCCAGTGGCCGCACCAGCAACCCGTCGACCAGGTTCGCCCGTTTCTCCGCCGACGCGGTCACCGCGGCGGCCAGCGGCGCGGGCAGGTGGTCCGGCGCGAGCACGTTGAGGTCCGCATGCAGTTGCCGGGTGATCTCCACGGTCTCCGCGAGCGGCCCCAGCGGCACCACCCGGAACCGGCCGTCCCGGACGACCACCGCCGAGATCCGGTCCCCGTGCGCGATGAGGCTCACCAGCACCCGGCCGCCCAGCCTGGCCGCGACCTCCTCGGGCGACGACACGGGCCGAGGACGGCCCCACGGACTCGTGTACCAGCCGAGCCGGGTGGCTTCGCGCTGCAACTGGCTGTAGCGCTGCTCCAGCTCTCCCACCGGTTCCCCGGCGAGCCGGTTCTTCTGGGCGGTCCGCTGCACGTGCCGCATCTCGTTGATCAGGCGGGCCAGCACCGGATCCGCGATCGCGGGCAGCGGCTCGTACCGGTAGACCTGGGCCCGCGTGCGCTCCTGCCAGACGAACAGCCGCCGGGCACCGGCATGGCCGCGCGCCCGGCCCAGGACGAGCCCCAGCGCGAGGCGGCCCAGTTCCTCACCGTGCACGGCGGTGCCGCACACCAGGTCCAGCCCGCCCATGCGATCGCGCACCTGGCTCAGCTCCGCCAGTCCCGCCCGGGCCTGCGCCAGCGCGGACCGCGGTTTCCCGGTGGCCAGCGCGAGTTCCGCCCGGCACAGGCGCAGCAGCATCAAGTGGTCGACCGGGGTGGTCTGCCGTGGTTTCGGCACGCACGCCAGCAGCGCTTCCGCCTCCCCGACCGCACCGCGCCGCAATTGGAGCCGGACCGCCAGCAGCCGGGCCAGTGCCGCCTCGTCCCGCAGTCCCAGCGCGGCGAGGCGCTCCGCGTGCCCGGACAGCTCCAGCGGCAACCGCTTGGGCGGCGTCCGCCGGTCGCCGAGGGCCGCCATCGCGTCCGCCCGCGAATTGGCCAGTGCCGCGACCTCGGCCCACCTTTCGTTGCCACGCCGCTGGAATCGGCGCCGGGCGGCGCCGGCGAACTCGCGAGCGAGGGCGAAGTCGCCTTCCAGGATCGCGGCCGCGGCCCTGGCCACCTCCGCCTCGGCCACGTCCTGGATCAGGCGGTTCTCGTGCAGCTGCGGCAGGGCCTCGTCCAGATGCCGCGCGGCCTCCTCGGCCAGCCCGGCGGCGAGCAGGGCACGGGCCTGGTCGAGCCGGACCAGCGGGAGCGAACCCGGGCCCACGGAGACGAACAGCCGGGCCGCTTCCTCGTAGTGGCGCAGGGCTTCGGGGATGTCGCCGACGAGCAGGGCACGGTCACCGAGGTTGTGGCGCGCCTTGGCTTCCAGCCGCCGGTAACCGTGGGACTCGGCCAGTTCCAGGCAGCGGTTCAGATCGGCCAGCGCGGCCTCCGGATCGCTGAGCCGCAGGTGCACGTATGACCGGTTCATCAGCGCGACGGCGTACCGCTGCCGTCGTTCGTCGGTGTCCATCGGCAGCCTTGGCAGGGCCTCGTCGAGCAGGACCAGCGACTCGCGTAGCCGTCCGCCACGGAACAGCAGCACGGCACGCTGGATCTCGACGACGTCGCCCGTGTAATCGCGATCCTGCCCCTCCGGCAACCGGCCGACCACGGCCTTCGCCTCCGCCAGTTGGGCGAGACCGGCCTCCAGCGAGGTGATCTCGGCCTCCGCGGAAGCCAGGCTGAGCAGCACCTTGGCCCGCAGCGTCAGCCAGTCCGCCCGCTCGGCGGGCGCCTGGTCGAGGCGCTTCAGGGCCTGTCTGAACAGGCGCAGGGCACGAGCCGGACCGTGATCGACCGCCTCGGTGCGGGCACGCTGATAGAGCGCATCGGCCGCGGCCACCGCCCGGTCGACGCGAAAAGGATGCCCTGCCACACGCCCTATCTGAGCACACGACGGCAGAGCGGGTGTAGCGGGTTTGAAGAAAGCGGTTACAGCACGACCGCGGGCGTCACCACCGTTCGCTTGCTGTCCGCACCGCCGACCGAGATCACGATCTGCGTGGTGCCCCTCGGTACGTCCTCCAGGACGAAACGCCCGCCGTCGTCGGCCAGGGTGCGGCGGCTTTCGTGACCGGCCACCCTGACCTCGACCCCGTGTTCCCCGGCGGGCACCAGCCAGCCGTCGATCCGGTGGCAGCGCCCGGTCCTGGTCAGATTGATCATCACGGTGAGATCGCTGACGGTGAAGGTGATCGTGCCCTGGTCCACGCTGCTGCGCACGCCGGCGAGCTGGTCCGCCCGCTCCCAGCGCGCCACCTCGACGTCGAGGTTCTCCAGCTCCAGTGCGAACTGCACCCGCTCGACCAGCCCCGGCGGGGCTGGATCGACCGTCGCGATGATCCGGTCCAGATCGGCGAGCAGCGCCTCGTCGTCCGGATGAACACCACCACCCGGTACCGATCTTTCGTTCATGCGCTGCCCCCTTCGAAGTCCAGCATCTCGCGCATCGTCTTCAGGCAGCGGCCGCGGTTCGGCCCGATACTGCCCCGTGGCATCTGGAGCGCCTCGGCGACGAGCCGGTATTCGGCGCGTCCGGCGAGCACGGTCAGTCGCAACAGCTCCTGGCAGCGGTGCGGCAACCTGCCGAACGCCTGCCAGATGCGGCGATCCCGTTCGGAGCGCAGCACTTCCGCCTCGGGTGCGGGCAAGGTGCTGGGCACGGACTCGGCCATCTCGTCGGTCAACGGCACCGGTGGCGCCTTCCGCCCGTTCGCCCGCTGGGCCTCGTGCCGGGCCGTGGTGACCAGCCAGCCCGCCAAAGCCCTTGGCTCGCGGAGCTGGTCGAGGTGACTGAACAGGGCGAGCCACACGGTCTGCACCACGTCCTCCGCGGTGTGGGCGTCCAGCCCGTGCCCGCGCGCGACGTTCCACACCAGCGGGGTCAGCTCGCTCACCAGGCGGTTGAGCGCCTGCCGGTTGCCCTCGCGTGCCGCCTGCAGGCAGACGGCGAACAGCTCCGGACCGCGCAGCCCCTCCCAGGGAGGGTCGACCTCCGTGGTGTGCACTCCCGTCACCGCATTCGCCCCGCTCTCCGTAGGTCACCCTTACTCGCTACCGGCATTATCCGGGGCTCCCTCCTTCAACCAGAGGGGGCGGGACGACACCAGATACGGTCAGGACCGGTCTTCTTC
>NZ_VJWX01000658.1 GCF_007713715.1 Amycolatopsis rhizosphaerae | reverse complement strand
CATCGTCACCAACGCAGACGGGCACATCCTCGTCCACCGCCGCACCGACAACGACCTCTGGGCACTACCCGGAGGCGGCATGGACTTCGGCGAATCCATCGCCGACACCGTCACCCGCGAGGTCTACGAAGAAACCGGCCTGCACGTCCAACCCCGCCACGTCATCGCCGTCTACTCCGACCCGAAACACGTCTTCGCCTACAGCGACGGCGAAGTACGCCAAGAGTTCTCCGTCTGCATCGCCTGCGACCTCGTCGGCGGCACCCTGCGCATCAGCGACGAATCCCGAGAACTCAAATTCGCCGCCCCGGACGAGGTGCTCAACCTGACCATGCACCCGCGGATCAGAGCCCGCGTCGTCGACTACCTCAACGGCGTCATCGGCGGACTCAACCCCGGCGCGACCGGCTAGCCTTCAACGCCGCGCCCGTCCGCTCGACCGCGCCCAGCAGCTCTGGCCACGCCTGGCGGATGAACCGCGGCACCACGTGCTCCGGGCCGTAACGCTCGCTGATCTCCGCCGCCCGCTGCTCGATCGTCGTCGGCCCACCGTCCGGTGTCGTGGTCAGGTCAGCCCACCACAGCGCGTCACGCACCGGCGACTTCTCATCCTCGAACTCCGCCAGTTTCGCCGACACCCCACGCAACCCCGCCTCCACCACCGCACACGAGTGATGCGCGACGAGATGCACCAGCCGTTCAGGAGCACCGACGCTACGCAGGAACCGGGCGCCGTCGATCGCGTGGAAGCCGGTGTCCACCAGCTCCGGCGCATAGCCGACGTCATGGAGGACACCAGCCGCTACCAGTAACTCCCCATCAGCCCCGAACAAGGCCGCCGCCTCACCCGCCCGGCGCCCCACACCCTGCACATGCGCCCAGCGACGAGGCAGGGGAGCAGAGAGCTTGCTGCCCGCTACGTCTGTCGCCCACTGCACAAGATCCACCCGGCCACTGTATTGAGCCACCGGCATAGACGCCACGCACAACGTTCCGAAGCCCAGCACAAGGCCGCTGATCCGGTGATCTCCCTGCCGAATCTCAGACACGAGCGTGCGACTGGTGCCGGTTCCCCACAGCGGTTCGAACAGGCCGGACGACCCCGCCGCGAAGAAAGAAGAACATGCCCTCGTCAGGCAGGCGGGCTCCAGTACGGCTAGGGCTGAGCAGACACCGGCGTTGGCAGGGTGGTCGCCAAGCATCTGTGTCATAACAACCGAGTGCAGACACGTGCCAGGAAACGTTGTTCTGCGTTCAACCTGTACGATTGCATGAATGTGGGATCCGGAAAACCTCGCAAAGATTGTTACGACGGTAGTTGTACCTATCCTTACGCTAATCGGATTCGGTAGTCGCCGAAGAAGGTTGCGGAATGAAATTAAAGACAATCTTGAACTCGTTAGAGAGATTGAAAAACATCAAATTCTTCAGGAGCACACTCTTGCCTCTGGTTGGCTTCAGGGGAGAATAGCGCTAGATGTTGCGCGACTGTCTGGAGTAAAACTCGGCACTCCAAAAGCTCCGATTCCGAAGGGGTCCGTGGTCTTTGCGGGAGTACTAGCGCTCGGATTTGCCATCTGGACATATTGGCTCGACCGGAACGGATTCGTCTGGTATTCGATTTTCCCGGGCCTGGTATCCATTCTGATGCTCATTAGCATTGTGGGTAACCTTACGAATCGACAGTTGCCGCCCAATGAAGTTGAGCACCTGCCTCCAGGGGCAGTGCTTGCACCTACTGACACTGCGGGTGAACGCATAGCTACCACGGTAGCTATGGCTGCCTCTGGCAGCCTTGACGACCGCGCTGCGCCGGGGGGCCAGGTGGACACCGTCTTTAAGTTTGTGCGAATGCTCCAATCTGGACACTATCAACTTGCCATTTCGCTAGCAGAGGAAAACTGGATTCTATGTCGAGTGCATGCGTGGCTATGGAACAATCGTAGCCATTTTGGCAACGATGTCGAAGTGCTTGAAAAGTTGGCTCAAGTCATGCTTGGCGAACGTCATAATAACTCAATATGGAACGATTTTGTTGCCACGGAATCCGCGCAGTTTGTCACCGCGTGGAAAGATATCAAAATCGATGATTATGGATTCGCTGGGCGTCGCCGCCGTATTGCACGTGATATCGATTTAGTCATCCTGGTGCCGATGGGAAATAGCGGTGCGTATTTTGTGATGAGTGCGACTGCGCTACCGAACGCGATGAGCTTCCTCGTGAGGCGAACGGATGATGGTTGGAAGATTGTAAATCATATTGGCTATGCGCCGCCTACGCCAGGGTGGCCACCTATCTGGTGGTACACCAATGATCCGGTCATTGAGGCGTTGCCAGACGAGTGACACGTCCGCCCGGGCATACCAGATTCGTGCAACATGACGCCTGCGAAGCAGGCAAACAACGCTGATCAAAGAGTGCTCCGGCGGCGGGGCAAGGGGCGGGTCGTCGTGCCGTAGGTCGGCCAAGCAGCCGGAGGTAATCGCAAACCTCACGCCCTAAAGCGGGTATCACGGGTTCGGCGTCATTCCTTGCCGAATTTGGCTCTATGGGATCAAGGGCGGCGCGCGAGCGCGCCGCCGCCGTTGGGCCGCTCGGCCTGCCGCTCCGCTCCGGCCGGCGGCCCCGGCGAGCCGATCTCGCACCCACTCAGACCCGTCGAGTCAGCCGCAAGTCCTGCAGCTCCTGCCCTGCTGTCACGGCTGCGAATCCCGCCAGCCACTCCGGCCCGCTCATCCCATCCGCCAGATGGCACAGTCACGACATGACTGACCGAGCGATTTGGATGCGAACGCTGGCTGAGGTGCAACTCCGAGCTGGCGATGCCGCGGCGCTGCGGTGCCCCAACTGCAGCCAGGATCGACTTCGTGTGCGTTACATTGGCGACCCAGCAAGTCGGATCTGCTACGTGCTTTTCTGGTGCGAGGCGTGCCTCCACGGGATCTCGGTCTCCCGAGCGCGAGCACCGGAGGGTGCCCCGTTTTGGCCCTTCGAGGATCCGGACGCAACAGTGGGCGTCCCGGAGTTCCACCATCAGTATGACTAGGCAGAGGTTCGTGCACCGGCGCTGGCAGACGTCGGGACGGTAGCCGCGCCTGTAGCCGACGCCCGCCGGACACCTGCCTCCGGCGGCCAGGGCGCTGCCCTGGACCCGGCACCGCTTCGGAGATCAGAGGTAAAGCACGTCCGGTGATCTCCTCACGGCGCGCCCGAGGGCAGCCAGACCGGGTGGTGCCGGTCAAGGGCGCTTCGCGGCCTCCGGCAAACCCTTGACCGGCACCACCCGGCCCGGCAGGGATGAACCCGCGCCGCGAGGAGATCACCTCAGCCCCAGGCCACTAGCAACATCCCAACAACATGCCC
>NZ_VJWX01000657.1 GCF_007713715.1 Amycolatopsis rhizosphaerae | reverse complement strand
GGCGCGGGCCGGGCTTGGCGCCGGGCACCGCGGCCGGGCGCGGGCGCTCCTGTGCAGCCTGCTCCGGGGCCCTCGGGGGCGCCGGAACGGCGCCGTGCCCGTTGCCCGACGGTGCCGGCTTGCGACCGCCGGAACGCCCGCCGGAGCGGCCTTCCTTGGCGGTGAACGCGTCGCGCAACCGGCGGGCCACGGGGGCCTCGACGGTCGACGACGCGGATTTCACGAACTCACCCTGCTCCTTGAGCTTGGCGAGAACTTCTTTACTCGTAACACCGAGCTCTTTCGCGAGCTCGTGTACGCGGGCCTTGCCTGCCACTGCTCTCCTCAACTGATGAGGCCAGCCAGGCGGTAAGGACCCGCTGACCTCGTCCTATCGTCGCGCGTTCATGGCTTCAGCTTCACGGCTGACTCATGACGGGTCGACCTGCTTCCTTCATTCCGTTCGGGCCGGGGATGGTCCCCCGCCCGTAGTTCCTTCGGCGCACCGCTCGAGGTGCCGCCGCAGGGCCGCACCGTCGAGTGTCCCAGAGGCGCGTAACGCCCTGGGAAACGCTCGCCGGCGCTCCGCCTTGGCCAGGCAGTCCGGCTCGGGGTGCAACCACGCACCCCGGCCGGGCAGCCGCCGACGCTCGTCGACGACCAGTCGCCCGTCCTCCGCGACCACTCTCATCAGCTCACCGACCGAAGCCCGCCTCCGGCATCCCACACACGTCCGGACCGGTACCTCCCGGTGCCCAGCGCATGCGCCACCCGGATGCGGGCTTCGAACCATCTCCGAGTTTAGCCCCTGGCCTGTCACTCAGACGAACCGGTTGTTGCCGCACGCTGCGTCTCGTCCGGCTCGACGCTCGCCGCATCGCTGCGGATGTCGATACGCCAGCCGGTCAGCCGCGCGGCGAGCCGGGCGTTCTGGCCTTCCTTGCCGATGGCCAGTGACAGCTGGAAGTCCGGCACGACCACCCGTGCCGTCTTCGTCCGCTCGTCGACCACCTGCACGGATACAACCTTCGCGGGCGAGAGGGCATTCCCGACGAAGCGCGCCGGGTCCTCGGAGTAGTCGATGATGTCGATCTTCTCCCCGGCCAGTTCGCTCATCACGTTGCGCACGCGAGCGCCGACCGGGCCGATGCAGGCGCCCTTGGCGTTGACCCCGGGCACCGTGGACCGGACCGCGATCTTGGACCGGTGGCCCGCCTCGCGGGCCACCGCGGCGATTTCGACCGTGCCGTCGGCGATTTCCGGCACCTCGAGCGCGAACAGCCTGCGCACCAGGTTCGGGTGCGTGCGCGAGAGCGTGATCTGCGGGCCGCGGCTGCCGCGCGAGACGCCCACCACGAAGGCCTTAATCCGGCTGCCGTGCTCGTAGGACTCCCCCGGCACCTGCTCGCCCGGGGGCAGCACGCCCTCGGTGTCGCCGACCTGCACCACGACCATGCCGCGCGCGTTGGCCCGCACGTCGCGCTGGATCACGCCGGCGATGATCTCGCCCTCCTTGGCGGAGAACTCGCCGTAGGTCTTCTCGTGCTCCGCGTCGCGCAGGCGCTGCAGGATGACCTGGCGGGCGGTGGTGGCCGCGATCCGGCCGAAGCCTTCGGGGGTGTCGTCCCACTCCTCGGCGACTTCGCCGTTCTCGTCCAGCTTGTAGGCCAGCACCCGGACGTACCCGGACTTGCGGTCGATGTCGATCTTGGCGTGCGGCTGGTGGCCCTCGGTGTGCTTGTAGGCGGTGAGCAAGGCCGTCTCGATGGCCTCGATCACCGTTTCGAAGGGGATGTCCTTGTCCCGCTCGATCGCCCGTAGCGCGGCGATATCCACGTTCACTTCGGCTCCTCCTTCGTCCCGGGTTCTGCCGGCTCCGAGACAGTGTTTCCCAGGTTCTGCAGATCGTCTTCCAGCAGCTTCAGGTCCTCCGCCGGCGGTTGCTTGAACTCGATCTCGATCACGGCCTTCGCGACGTCGGCGTAGCGGACCTCGCGAATCCGCCCGGCCACGAGCACCCGCACCGCGTCGGGGCCCGCATAACCTATCCGGCCGACGAATCCCGCCCCCTCGTGCGGGGTGATGCGCACCAGGCGGAACTTCGACCGCCGCCAGTGCCGCTGCCTGGTCAGCGGACGGTCCACCCCAGGCGACGTCACTTCGAGGGTGTAGGCACCGGCGATGAGGTGTTCGTGCCGGTCCAGCACCGCCGACACCGCCCGGCTGATCTCAGCCACCTCGTCGAGTCCGACGCCGTCGTCGGCGTCGACGACGACCTTGACCAGCTTGCGGCGCCCCGCCTGCTGGACGTCGAGCGCGTCGAGGTCGAAACCCGCGCCGGCGACCGCCTCGGCCACGATGGGCTCGAGCCGCCCGGCGAGTTCTCCTGCCACCTTGGCGCTCTCCTGTTTGCTCTGGTTCTTCTGATGAGGTTCAAGCTTATCTTGTTGGCCCCCGTCACCGCCCGTGGTCACTCCCCCGCCTGGCAGTATGGCCTGACGTGAGCCCCCGTACCCGCCGCGACGTCCTGCGGATGAGCGCACTGGCCGCACTCGCCGTCCCGCTCGCCGCCTGCCAGACCGGTTATTCCGACGAGCCGGATCCGCTCGCCCCGCTGGCCGAGCAGGCCCGCGCCGACGCCGCCGCCGCACAGGCGCTGGCCTCCGGCAGCGGCGGCCAGGCCGAACTGGCGCGGCAGGTGGCGTCCGCGCGCACCGCACACGCCCAGGCCCTGCAGACCGAGGTGGACCGGCTCAACCGGCCCAAGAGCGCCGTCCAGGTGCTCGTCCCCGCCGAAACCGGGATGGCCGGGCTCAAGCAGCGGCTCGCCGTCGCGCGGGAACAGGCGGAGAAGGTGGTCGCCGGGCTGCCCCGGTACCGAGCGGGGCTGGCCGCCGCGGTGGCGGCGGGCTGTGCGGGGCTCCAGCAACTGGGCGACGTGCTCGGGCCGGGAACGGACCCGGGACAGGTCACGCCGACGGCCTCCCCGGTCCCGGCCGAGGCGGTCGCGCCGCTGCAGCAGGCACTCGACGCCGAGCACGCGGCGGTGTGGATCTATTCGCTGGTGAGCGCGTTCCTGTCCGCCAACTACGAGGCGGGCCTCAACGACGGCGCCGCGGAGCACCGCCGCAGGCGGGACGCCTGCGTGCGCATGCTGACGGCGGCGGGCGCCACCCCGGACGGCGCCGAGCCCGCCTACCTCACGCCGAAGCCGGTCACCGACGCCGCCTCGGCGAAGAGCGTCGTCGCGGCCGCCGAGGCCGACGCCGCGATGGCCTGGCGCGGCGTGCTCGAACGCACCGACGACACCGCCCTGCGCACCGTCGCCCTCAACGCGCTGCTGGGCTCGTCCCGCCGCGGCACTCGCTGGCGCGAGGCCGCCGGCGAGTCCCCCAG
>NZ_VJWX01000656.1 GCF_007713715.1 Amycolatopsis rhizosphaerae | reverse complement strand
CTTCACAGTCGAATCGACTGTGAAGGGACCCTTCACGGCCAACACTCACGGTGCCCGTTTTGCGAGGCGATGACCGGATGGTCCGCGGGCCATTGTTTCCACCAAGTTACGTCCTGTTCCCCTCCTCGTGATAGCGCCCACTAGAGGGCCCGATCAGCCGTCCCTCGGAGGCAACATGCCGGTAACTCGAGGAGGTTGCAGGTGATCAACACCGGGGATACGGCGTGGCTGCTGGGCTCCGCCGCGCTGGTGATGCTCATGACGCCGGGCCTGGCGCTGTTCTACGGCGGCATGGTGCGGTCGCGGAGCGTGCTGAACGTGATGATGCTGACCTTCGTCTGCCTGGCCGCGGTCGGCCTGGTTTGGCTGCTGTACGGGTATTCGCTGTCCTTCGGCAACGACGCCTTCGGCGGCCTCATCGGCAACCTCAAGCTGTCCGGCCTGCACGGGCTGGCCGGGGCCACGGTGGGACCGGAGGGGCACAAGGTGCCGCTGCTGGCCTTCGCCGGTTTCCAGTTGATGTTCGCCGTGATCACGGTGGCCCTGCTGGTCGGCGCGGTGGCCGAGCGCGCCCGGTTCTGGCCGTGGCTGCTGTTCGTCGTGGTCTGGGTGACCCTGGTGTACCTCCCGCTGGCGCACTGGGTGTTCGCCTTCGACGC
This sequence comes from Amycolatopsis rhizosphaerae, assembly GCF_007713715.1. Classification (GTDB taxonomy): domain Bacteria; phylum Actinomycetota; class Actinomycetes; order Mycobacteriales; family Pseudonocardiaceae; genus Amycolatopsis_E; species Amycolatopsis_E rhizosphaerae. The sequence goes on along the minus strand of NZ_VJWX01000656.1, from coordinate 2,719 downwards.
CTTCACCGGGCCCGGCACCACCGGCGGCTGGCTGGTGAACAAGCTGCACGCACTGGACTTCGCGGGCGGCACCGCGGTCGAGGTCAACTCGGGGGCGGCCGCGGTGGCGCTCGCCTTCGTCTTCGGCGCGCGGCAGGGCTGGCCCCGGCAGGCCGTGCGCCCGCACAACCTGCCGTTCGTCATGTTCGGCGCGGGCCTGCTCTGGTTCGGCTGGTTCGGGTTCAACGCCGGTTCGGCGCTCGGTGCCTCCTCCGTGGCGGCCACCTCGTTCCTCAACACCACGATCGCGGCCGCGACCGCGGTGATCGGCTGGCTCGTCGTCGAGCAGGTGCGCGACGGCAAACCCACCACGCTGGGCGCCGCTTCGGGCGCGGTCGCCGGCCTGGTCGGCATCACCCCGGGCTGTGCCTACGTGGAACCGCTCGGTGCCGCGGCGATCGGTGTCATCGCGGGCGTGGTGTGCTCGCTGGCCATCGGCCTGAAGTACAAGCTGCGCCTGGACGACTCGCTGGACGTGCTGGCCGTGCACGGCATCGGCGGGTTCACCGGCATGCTGCTGATCGGCCTCTTCGCCAGCACCTCGGCCAATCCCTCCGGCGCGGACGGACTGTTCTACGGGGGCGGTTTCGACCAGTTGTGGCGGCAGGCTGTGGCCACCTTCGCGGCACTGGTTTACTCCCTCGTGGTGACGTTCGTGATCGCCTGGGTGCTGCACCGCACACTCGGCCTGCGGATCGGCCGCGAGGCCGAACTCGACGGGATCGACGAGGCGGAGCACGCCGAAAGCGCCTACGACCTGGCTGTGCACCCCAGCCGCCGAGCGACGGCGGCCGGTTTCGTGGAAGGAGGGCGGCCTTGAAGCTGCTGACCGCCGTCGTGCGCCCGTTCGTCGTCGACGACATCCGGGAAGCCATGGAACGGCTGGCCGTGCTGGGCATGACGGTGACCGAGGCGCGCGGGTACGGCCGTCAGAAGGGCCATGTCGAGGTCTACCGGGGTGCGGAATACCAGGTGGACTTCGTGGCGAAGGTGCGGGTCGAGGTGCTGCTCGACGACGCGCTGGTGGAAAAGGCGCTCGACGCCGTGGTGCAGGCCTGCCGGACCGGCCGCATCGGCGACGGCAAGGTGTGGGTCACCCCGGTGGACACCGTGGTGCGGGTCCGCACCGGGGAGCGCGGCGCCGACGCGATCTAGGGTTGCGGCGAGTCCCGCCTCCCGGCGCTGGTGTCCCACGCTCGGGCGCTGTGGAGTCGACCGCGATGCCTTCGACGATGGGAAAACGGGTTACCGGAAGGAACGGGCGAGGGGATTCGGGTGGTGTCCCCGGACATGAGTGGTGTGGACTCGGCCAGGGAACTGGCCGTGCCACGTTCGGCAACTCGTGTCCCGCGCCGGGTCCTATCGGTCCGGCGGCGATCTGTGCCAGAGTCGGGGACGGCGGTGCGATTCACTCGATGACGAGGAGGAGAGCTCTTGAGCCGGTTGCGATTCGGCGCCTTTCTGGCCCCCTTCCACCCCGCGGGCGAGAACCCGACCCTGGCCCTGCAGCGTGATCTGGAACTGATCGAACACCTGGACCGCCTCGGCTACGACGAGGTGTGGGTCGGCGAGCACCATTCGGCGGGCAGCGAGATCATCGCCGCTCCCGAGATCTTCCTCGCCGCGGCGGCGGAACGGACCCGGCACATCCGGCTGGGCACCGGCGTGACCTCGCTGGCCTACCACAATCCGCTCTGGGTGGCCGACCGGATGGTCCTGCTGGATCACCTCACCCGCGGGCGGACCATGCTCGGCGTTGGCCCGGGTTCGCTGCCCACGGACTCCGCGATGATCGGCCTGACCCCCACCGACACGCGGGAACTGCTCGACGTCAACTTCGACATCGTGATGCGGTTGCTGGCGGGGGAGACGGTGACCGCGCACACCGCCACCCACCGGCTCGTCGACGCCCGGTTGCAGCTGCGCCCCTACAGCGAACCGTGCTTCGACATCGCGGTCGCGGCGGTCGCCTCGCCCACCGGCCCGCGGCTCGCCGGACGGCACGGCACCGGCCTGCTGTCCATCGGCGCGACCCTGACCAAGGAGGGGTTCGATGCGCTGGCCCACCACTGGGGCGTGGTCGAGGAGCGCGCCGCCCACTACGGGCGGCCGGTGCCGGATCGCTCCGGCTGGCGCCTGGTGGGGCTGATGCACATCGCGCAGACTCGCGAGCAGGCCTACCGCGAGGTGGAGTACGGCATCGAAGAGTGGTTCCGGTACTTCCAGAAGGTCGCGGCCTTCCCGCAGATGGCGGTCTCCGGCGGGAACGTGCGGGAGATGATCGACCACATCAACAACGCGGGAGTCGGCGCGATCGGCACCCCGGAGGACGCGCGGGCGCAGGTGCAGCGGTTGTGGGACCAGTCGGGCGGTTTCGGCGCCATGCTCCTGATGGCGCACGAATGGGCCGACCCGGCGGCCACGCGGCGGTCGCTGGAACTGATCGCCCAGCACGTGATGCCGCACTTCCAGGGCCACGGTACCAGCCACGCACGGTCCACTTTGGACGCCAAGGAGCGGGCCCGCGTCTCGCGCGACGGCCACGCGCAGGCACAGCTGTCGGCGGTGGCCCACATGACGGAGAAGTACGCCAAGGAGATCGCCGACAAGCCCTGAGCCAGGCCCGGGGCCGTGAAGGGTCCGCGGGTTCTAGGGGTGGTTGCAACGTCCGGTGTGGGAG
>NZ_VJWX01000655.1 GCF_007713715.1 Amycolatopsis rhizosphaerae | reverse complement strand
GGTCCGGACACCGAAGAAATCCCGCTGACCCGGGTGCGGCGACTCACCGCGGAACGCCTCGCCGCCAGTGCGCAGCAGGCACCGCACTTCTTTCTCACCCGCACCGTGGACGCCGACGCGCTACTGGCCTTCCGCGTCCAGGTCAACCGCGACCTCGCGGACGCCGGAATCCGGGTCAGCATCACCGACCTGCTGGTCAAGGCCTGCGCGCGGGCCCTCACCGCGCATCCGGAGGTCAATTCCTCCTGGGCAGGCACGCGGCTGCTGCGCCACCACCGCGTGCACGTCGGTATCGCGGTCGCGGTGGACGACGGGCTGATCGTCCCGGTCATCCATGACGCCGACCGCAGGACCCTGTCCCAGATCAGCCGCGAGGCCCGCGACCTCGCCGACCGCGCCCGCAACGGGCGGGTGTCGGTGGACGAGATCACCGGCGGCACCTTCACCATCAGCAATCTCGGCATGTACGGCATCGACCAGTTCACCGCCGTGATCAACCCGCCCGAGGCCGCCATCCTGGCTGTCGGCGCCGCCGCCCCCGGCCCCGTCGTCCGCGACGGCCGGCTCACGGTCGCCGCCACGATGACGCTGACGCTTTCGATCGACCACCGCGTCCTCGACGGCGCCGGCGGCGCCCGGTTCCTCGCCGATCTGGCAGTGCTGCTGGAACACCCCACCCGGATCGTGCTCTGAGCCCATGCCACACCCGCCCGCGGGGCGAGGCGATCACGTGCCCGGCTGACAACAGCGCCAGCCACCATGACGCCGGACCACGGCGTTCGCCTGGTCCGGCCCCCAGGAGCCACGCGGGTAGGGCAGCGGCGGTTGTGACACGGCCAGGGCGGGCTCGACGATCCGCCACGCCTGCTCCACGGCGTCCTGCCGGGCGAACCGGGAAGGGTCGCCGTCCAACGCGTCGTCGAGCAACTGCTCGTAGGCGGCAGGGCCTTCGCCCAGCGTCTCGGCCTCCGACATGGTCAGCGCCACCGGTTCGCTGACCAGACGGCTGCCCGGCACCTTGGCCTGCAGGTGCAGGGTGATCCGGCCGTCGGGCGTGACCCGGAACCGCAGCTGGTTGGGGCCCGGCCGGGCCGGATCGGCTTCGGCGAACAACAAGCGGGGTGGCTCACGGAATTCCACGATCGCCTCGGTGACCGTGCACGGCAGTGACTTGCCGGACCGCAGGCAGAACGGCACTCCCGCCCACCGCCAGGAGTCGATCTCCAGCCGCAGTGCGGCGAAGGTCTCCGTGCGCGAGTCGTCCGCCACCCCGGCTTCGTCCCGGTAACCCACATACTGGCCGCGCACCAGGTGCCCGGGATCCACGGCACGGGTCGCGGTGAGCACCTTGACCTTCTCGTCCCGCAGCGCGCCGGGATCGGCCGACACCGGCGGCTCCATCGCCAGCAGGGCCACCAACTGCAGCAGGTGGTTCTGCACCACGTCCCGCACGGTCCCGACCCGGTCGTAGAACGCGCCCCGCCCCTCCACCCCGAACGACTCCGCCATGGTCAACTGCACCTGGGCCACGTAGTTGCGGTTCCAGAGCGGCTCCAGGACCGTGTTGGCGAAGCGCGTGACCAGCACGTTCTGCACCGGTTCCTTGCCGAGGAAATGATCGATCCGGAAGATGTCCGCCTCGGCGAACACCTCGTGCAGGCAGGCGTTGAGGTGCCGCGCGGTGCCCAGATCCCGGCCGAAGGGTTTCTCCACGACCACCCGGCCTCCCCGGTGCAACCCCGCCGAGCGCAACCCCGTCACCACGTTCTCGAACAGATCCGGCGGGATCGCCAGGTAGAACACCGGTGCCCGGCACCCTTCCAGGGACACCGCCAGCCGGTGGTACAGCTCCGGATCCCGGTAGTCACCCGGCACGTAGCCGACCCGTCCGGCAAGCTCACCGAGTACGGCGTCATCCACCGTCTCGCCGGCGGCTTCCGCCGCCGAACGGATCCGGTCGCGGAACCGGTCGGCAGTCCAGACCCGCGCCGCGGTCCCCACCACCCGGATGCCCTTCAACCGGCCGCGGCACGCAAGCCGGTACACGCTGGGCAGCAACTTCCGGCGGGCGAGGTCGCCGGAAGCCCCGAACAGCACCAGCGCATCCCCACGGAGCGACACCATCGCCGTCTCCCCACTTCCTTCGCCCTGCCGGGCACCTTCGTGGTGACGCAACACCCGGGTCCAGTATCCACCCGCCGAAGGCGCCGGACAGGTGACACGACAACCCGCCGCCTCGGGGGGCGCCGCCATCAACGGCTGCGGGCAGTGACCGCGACGGCGGGCAGGATGGCCAGCGCGAGGATTCCGCAGGCCAGGGCCAGGACCGGGTAGCTGGTTGCGACGGTCACGATTCCGGAGGCGAGGCCGCCGGTGGCACCGGCGATGGCGATGGAAACGTCGACCAGGCCCTGGGTTTTGGTGCGGGCGGCCAGGGGCACGGTACCACGGCGGACACTTCCCCGGCCTGGAACAACCCGATCTGCTGGTGTCCGAGATCAGGGGCGCCTTTCGGCGGCTGCGGGACCGGCCCGCCATTCCCTGAGCCCATATTCAGCATCGATTTCTTCTGAACGGGGGGGGGAGAACCGTGCCCTACAGCTATATCGTGAAGGCGAATTCACGGGCGAAGCCGAGCGCCGTCTACGCGGCCCTCATCCATGCGGGCACCTGGCCGTTGTGGTCACCGATCGACAGTGCGGAGATCGAAGGCGGCGGTGATCCGGACCAAGAGCAGGAAGTCGGCGAGACACGGGTGTTCCGCACCGGCCGGGCGGTCGAGGTCTACCGGTCGTACAAGGGTGGGATCACTCTGGCCGAGGTCGATTCGCACGAGTCCTACCGGCAGCCGCACCCGCTCGTCCGCGCATCACTGTGGGAGATCTCTTCACCGGGCGGGACCGGCTTCGTCGCCGCCGGTCGAGTACGTGTTTCCCGGCACTCTCTCGAAGGTGTGGAACTGGAACTACTGTTTTTCGCCCTGTGATCGCCGCGGTTTCCGCGATGCGGGTGAACGGAATGAAACGGATATACCGGATTTCCGATGGTGGTCGGATCGGGCCGAGGGGCAGCGTTCCGCACCGCACAACCTGCGGGTTGAATGGGATTGTGTGCGAGCGAGGTGGGACGGCGACGGACGAGCAGGAGGGCGGGCCCTCGGCCTTCGGGAAGTTGTTGTTCGAGCACCGGCGCGCGGCGGGGTTGTCGCAGGTGGAGCTGGCTCGGGCCTCGGGCGTGAGCGTCCGTGCGTTGCGGGATCTGGAGCGGGGCCGCGCGCAGGCGGCGCAGCAGCGATCGGCCGAGTTGCTGGCGGATGCGCTGGGGTTGGCTGCGGGGACACGGGAGGTTTTCCTGGAGGTGGCGCGGGACCGGCGTCGCC
>NZ_VJWX01000654.1 GCF_007713715.1 Amycolatopsis rhizosphaerae | reverse complement strand
TCCCGTGGGTGAGTCGGGGCTGGGTGGGGTCTTTCGGTCACGGATTATGCACGGCTGCTAGTTCGCGCGCCCAAGCGGCGGAGCCGCGCGCTGTGAGCCTCCGCACGGCACCGCCACGGCACCGCCGTGCGGGTCACCTCGAAGCGGTGTTCAGTTCGCCGAAGCGTTCGAGATGGGTCGCCGCGGACAGGGGACGGCGGCGGCGCCAGCCGTGGCGCTCCAGATCCGGGGTCTCCTGCAGCCGGGTCACCGGGCCGACGCACAGCCAGGCGACCGGGCGGACACCTTCGGGCAGGCCGACGAGCCGGGCCAGGAACTCCTCGCGGTAGAAGCTCACCCAGCCCACGCCCAGGTCCTCCGCGGTCGCCGCCAGCCACAGGTTCTGGATGGCCAGGCAGACCGAGTACAGCCCGGCGTCGGCGATGGCGTGCCTGCCGAGCACGGCGGGTGAGCCGCGCTCCGGGTCGTAGGTGACGACGATGCCGAGGCTCGACTCGAGAATGCCTTCGATCTTGATGCGGGCGAAGGTTTCGTTCCGCTCGTCCGCCAGCGACCGGGCGAACACCTCCCGCTCGGCCAGCACGTGCTCACGGAAGGCGGAGCGGGTGTCGTGGTCCGAGACCAGCACGAAGTCCCACGGCTGGGTCAGGCCGACGCTCGGCGCGGCGTGCGCGGCGGTCAGCACGCGGTTCAGGACGTCGCCGGGGATGGGGGCGCCGGTGAACTCGGCGCGCACGTCCCGGCGCCGCATGAGGACGTCGTAGAAGGCATCGGTCATGCGCCCAGCATCGCCGATACCCATTCCAGAGCCGAAGGCACGTCCTCCACGGTGGGCGTGTCGGGCCGCCGCGGCCTGCGGACCACCACCACCGGTATGCCGCATTCGCGCGCCGCGACCAGTTTCGCGGTGGTCATCGTGCCGCCGCTGTCCTTGGTGACCAGTACGTCGATCCGGTGATCGCGGATCAGTGCGCTCTCCCCGGCCACGTGATAAGGGCCACGGTCGAGCAGGATCTCGATCTTCGGGGGCAGCGGAGGGGCGGGTGGGTCGACGCAGCGCGCGAGGAACCACTGCCGGGTGCAGCGGGCGAAGGCGGACAGGCCCTGCCGTCCGCTGGTGAGGAACACGCGCTCGCCCAGCCCTTCGACCAGGGTCGCGGCCTCGTCCAGCGAATCCACCCAGTGCCAGTCGTCGCCCGGTCCCTGCCGCCAGCCGGGGCGCTGGAGCCGCAGCAGCGGCACGCCCGCCGTCCGCGTGGCGGCGGCCGCCGAGGCGCCGATCCGCTCGGCGAAGGGATGGGTGGCGTCGACCACGGCCGCGACGTCGTGGCCGGTGAGCCATGCGGCGAGCCCGTCCGGGCCGCCGAAGCCGCCGATCCGGACCTCACCGGCCGGCAGTTTCGGGTTCGCCACGCGTCCGGCCAGCGAAGACACCACAAAAACGCCACGCTCGAGCAGCCCGGCGGCCAGCGCGCGGGCCTCCGCGGTACCTCCGAGCACGAGAACGGTTCGCACACCGGCCATACTCGCTCGTTGTGCGGTACGGGTGGACGACGGGGGCATGTGCGACGGCGGCGACGACGGCCGCGTACACGGCGCTGCTCACCGGGGAGTTCCCCGATCCCGTCGAGGTGCTGCTCCCCAAGGACCGCCGCCCGAGCTTCGCGCTGGCGACGGAACGCCTCGAACCGGGCAGGGCGACCGCCGGGGTGATCAAGGACGCCGGGGACGATCCCGACGTCACGCACGGCGCGCTCGTCCTCGCCACCGTGTCGCCGGGCGAACCCGGCAGCGGGGTCACCTTCCGGGCCGGTGAGGGCGTGGGCACGGTGACGCTGCCGGGCCTGCCACTGGCCGTCGGGGAGCCCGCGATCAACCCGGTGCCGCGGCGGCTGATGACCGAGGCGGTGCGGCGGGTCGCCGCTGAGCACGGCGGCACCGGTGACGTCGTGGTGGAGATCTCCATTCCGGACGGCGAGGAGATCGCCCGGCAGACCTGGAACCCGCGGCTCGGGATCGTCGGCGGACTGTCCATCCTGGGCACCACGGGCGTGGTCGTGCCGTATTCGTGTTCGGCGTGGATCGACAGCATCCGGCGCGGGGTGGACGTGGCGCGCGCACTCGGCCACCGGCACGTCGCGGGCGCGACCGGCAGCACCTCGGAACACGTCGTCGCCGAGCTGTACGGACTGCCGGAAACCGCCCTGCTCGACATGGGCGACTTCGCCGGGGCGGTGCTGAAGTACCTGAAGCGGCATCCGGTGCCCCGGCTGACCCTCGGCGGCGGGTTCGCGAAGTTCTCGAAGCTCGCGGCGGGGCATCTCGACCTGCATTCGCAACGGTCGCAAGTGGACCTGCGCCTGCTGGCCTCGCTCGTCCCGGAGCCGCTCGCCTCCTCGATCGCGTCGGCGAACACGGCACTGCACGCCCTGGAACTGGCCCAGGCCGCCGGGGTGCCCCTCGGCGACCTGGTCGCCGAGCGCGCCCGCGCGGTGGCGGCCGAGGTGCTCGCCGGCGCCCCGATCGAGGTGGACGTCGTGGTCGTCGACCGCGCCGGCACCATCGTCGGCCGCGCCGGATAAGACCCCGCGCCGCCGTGTGGGGTCAGGGGTGCCGGGCGCGGGAGGCCGAGTAGAGGAAGCTGTCCGGGAAGGTTTCCGCGGCGAGCACGGGGCCCACGAAGATCACCGCGGCGCGGGTGATCCCGGCGGTCCGGACCTGCTCGGCGAGGCCGCCGAGGGTGCCGCGCAGCACCTGCTGTTCCGGCTGGCTGGCGCGGGCGACGACGGCGGCGGGGCAGTCGGCACCGTAGTGCGGGACGAGTTCGGAGACGACCTGCTCGATGCGGTTGATCGCCAGGTGCACGGCGAGCGTGGTGCCGCTGGCGGCGAAGGTCGCCAGGGTCTCGCCGGGCGGCATCGCGGTGGAACGCGCCTGCACGCGCGTGATGACCAGGCTCTGCCCGACGGTCGGCACGGTCAGTTCACGGCCGAGCGTGGCGGCCGCCGCCGCGAAGGCCGGGACACCGGGCACCACGTCGTAGGGCACGCCCGCCGCGTCGAGGCGGCGCATCTGCTCGGCGACGGCGCTGTAGATCGACGGGTCGCCCGAGCACAGCCGCGCCACCTCGTGCCCCGCCTGATGCGCCGCGACCAGCTCGGCGGTGATCTCCTCCAGGGTGAGGTCCGCGGTGTCGACCAGCCGGGCCCCCGGCGGGCAGTGCGCCAGCAGGTCGGGCGGGGTGAGGCTGCCCGGGTACAGGCACACCGGGCAGCGGGCGAGCAGGTCCCGCCCGCGCACGGTGATCAGGTCGGCGGCACCGGGGCCGGCGCCGATGAAGTGCACGGTCATTTCGTGTTGCTCCATTGGGTGAGTGTGCGGG
>NZ_VJWX01000653.1 GCF_007713715.1 Amycolatopsis rhizosphaerae | reverse complement strand
GGACCGCCGCCTGGTCGGACGCGGCGGGCGGCCACGGCGTCTCGATCGCGATCGAGCACCTCGCGGCCCCCCAGCTCCGCCGCCGCGAACTCGCGGTCGTGCCCACCGCCGCCACCCCGGCGACCCTGTGCTGGCACGTGACGACCCTGCCCCAGGACCGGCAGTCCACCGCCGCCGCTGCCCTGCGGCACTTCCTGGCCACCCCCGCGGCGATGCAGGTGATGCGCTCCCCCGGTGCGGGCGTGCCCCCGTCCCGCTTCCGGCCCCCGGTCTACGTCACCATCTGGAGCTGACCCGTGCCGTTCACCCGGCCGGGAGGGCGGAGACGGCCAGCGGCACGAGCAGCGCCTGATCACCGGATCCGGTAGTGACGACGAGCCGGCGCTCTTCTCCGAAGGACCGGGTGACCCTCCGCCCGTCCGGGGCGATCCGCAACGGCACCCCGTCCACCACGGTCGCCGTGCCGGCCGCGTCCCCCGGGCGGGTGGTGGCGGAAGCGGGCCGAGACGAGGACGAAGTGATCGTGGCCGGACCGGACGGGGGCTGCGCACTCGTGCTCAAGCTCTGCCGCACGCCCGTCTCCGGGCCCCGGAGCACGGTGGTGAGGGCGGCTTCGACCGAGACGCACCGGCCGTCCGTGCCCTGGGCGTCGGCCGGTTCCACCCTGGGCGGGCACAGGACCAGCCTCTCATCGTTCGGGTCCCAGGACCACGAGACCACCCGCAACGAGGGCGGCACCTTCAGCGACCGGATCATCGCCGCCGGCGTGGCCGGCGTGGCGCGGAAGGACTTCGCGACCCCGATCAGGGTGGGGAGGTCGTTCACGACGCTGCCGCCCAGGACGGCCCACCGGCCGTCGCCGAACTGCCACGACACCGCGATCCCCTGTCCCCCGGCGAGCGGGCGCACCTTCACCGGGAAGTCGTAGCCGGTCATCCTCGTGAGCGGCAGTAGCGGGTTCGGGTCGTGATCCTCGACGACGATCCGGAACACCTCCCCCCGCCGCATGCTGCTGCGGTACATGGCACTCGTCTCGCGAGCACCGATCGTCCAGCCCACGATCTCGTACCCCGGCTCGGGGAGGCTGAACGGCAGCGTCGGGACCACCACTTCACCGGCGCCCGGCGAGGCGACCGGCAGGGTCGGCTGCCCGTCGTCCTGGCGCAGCCAGGAAAGGCCCGCGGCCAGGCCCACCGTGGTCACCGCCACCAGGGTGGCCGCGCCCAGGGCGCGCCGCCGCGCGCGCCGCCGCCGGATCCGGCGCCCGGTGCCGGCGAGCACCTCTTCGGGGTCGGGGGCCAGCACTTCACGGATGCGCAGGGCTTCCCGCAGTTCGTCCGTCCCGTCCACTGCTCAGGCCACCTCCAGTTCGTTCTTCATGCGAGCCCGCAGGATGGACAGGCCACGCGAAATATGGCTCCGGACGGTGCCCAGGGCGCACCCGAGCACCTCGGCGATCTCGCCGTCGTCGCGGTCTTCGTAGAAGCGGAGCACGATGGCCGCCTGCTGCGGACGGCTCAGCCCAGCCAGCAAGGCGGCGAGCTGCTCGTGGTCGGCGATGCGGGTGGCCGGATCGGCGACCTGCCCTTCGTCGAACCGGCTGGTGTCCTCCACCACCCGCACGGACCGCTGGTACCAGCGGCGGCGCCACGAAAGGTAGCCGTTCACCACCATCTTGCGCAGGTACAGGTCGGGTCTTTCGGTCTCCGACACCCGCTTCCAGCGCGCGTGTGCCCGGACGAGGGCGTCCTGGACGATGTCCTGTGCCAGGTCACGATCCCCGCTGAGCACGGCCGCGAACCGCACCAGCCCGGGCAGTTGCTCCCGGGAGAACTCCTCGAAGTGCACATCCGCCTAATGCCCGCACCCACGCGATCGGTTGCAGTCCCGCCGCAGAAGTGGCCCAGACCTCTCCCGAGCCTTTACGCGGCTGCCGTGAAGGGTCCCTTCACAGTGGTATCGACCAGGGCCCGGCAATGTCGGCCCCTGCGCCGAGTCCTACCCTCGTGCGCTTGTGTCCCACCTTCCGGCGCTTGTGTCCCACCTTCCGGCGCTTGTGTCCCACCTTCCGGCGCTTGTGTCCCACCTTCCGGCGCTTGTGTCCCACGCTCACCCGCCTGAGCGGGCAACTCACGCGCGCCAGCGTGGAACTCACGCGCGCCAGCGTGGGACACAAGCGCACCAGCGTGGGACTCGTCGTGTATAGCCCGCGCGGGGCAGCTCCCGTTAGGCGGCGAGCCTGCGGACGACGGCGTCGGCGAGCAGGCGGCCGCGGTCGGTGAGCACGGCCCGGCCCTGCTCCAGTGCCTCCGGGGTGAGCAGCCCTTCGGACACCGCGGCGCGTGCCTCGGCCAGTCCCCCGGGCTCCAGCGCGGTCAGCGGCAGCCCCTCCGCCAGCCGCAGTTCGAGCATGATCCGCTCCAGGTACCGGTCCGCGTCGGTGAGCACCTCCCGGCCCGCCTCCGGCGACTTCCCCTCGGCCAGCAGCGCGGCGTACCGGGCCGGGTGCTTCACGTTCCACCAGCGCACGCCGTCGAGATGGCTGTGGGCGCCGGGACCCGCCCCCCACCAGTCACCGCCCTGCCAGTAGCCCAGGTTGTGGCGGCAGCGGGCCTGGGGGGAGGCCGCCCAGTTCGACACCTCGTACCAGCCCAGGCCGGCGGCGGTGAGGGTCCGGTCGATCAGCTCGTAGTAGGCGGCGAGCACGTCCTCGTCCGGGGCGGGCAGCTCACCGCGGCGCACCCGGCGCGCCAGCGCGGTGCCGTCCTCGACGATCAGCGAGTACGCGGACACGTGGTCGACCCCGGCCTGGAGCACGGCGTCGAGGGAGGCCCGCAGGTCCTCGGTCCGCTCCCCCGGTGTGCCGTAGATGAGGTCCAGGTTCACGTGCTCGAACCCGGCCTCGCGTGCCTCGATCGCCGCCGCCACGGGGCGTCCGGGCGTGTGCACGCGGTCGAGGACCCGGAGCACGTGGCGCGCGGCGGACTGCATGCCCAGCGAGATGCGCGTGTAGCCCGCTTCCCGGATACCGGCGAAGAATTCCCGGGAAGTGGACTCGGGATTGGATTCCGTGGTCACCTCGGCGCCCGGGGCGATTCCGAAGGAGCCCCGGATCGCGTCCAGCACGGCGGCGAGTCCGTCCGCGCCCAGCAGCGAGGGGGTACCCCCGCCCACGAACACCGTCCCGGCAGGCCTGGCACCCGGCTGGGCGGCGCCGAAGTCCAGCTCACGCCGCAGTGCTTCCAGCCAGGACGACGGTGACGCGGCCGAACCCAGCTCGCCCGCCGTGTAGGTGTTGAAATCGCAGTAACCGCATCTGGTCGCACAGAACGGCACGTGCACGTACACCCCGAATGGCCTTCCCACCCCACCAGTGTCCCACTGTCAAGCCCGTTCCCAGGACG
>NZ_VJWX01000652.1 GCF_007713715.1 Amycolatopsis rhizosphaerae | reverse complement strand
GATGTAGAGGTCCGGCAGCTGTGCCAGCGCGTTGAAACTGGCCAGGTACGCACCGGGCGTGCCGCCCTGCATGACCACGTTGAAGAAATAGCCGCCCAGCACCCCGACCACGCTGACCAGGCCGTTGAGCAGGATCGACACCACCATCGCGGCCAGCACCCTCGGCACGATGAGCCGCTGGACCGGGCTGACGCCCAGCACCTCCATCGCGTCGATCTCTTCGCGGATCTTGCGGGCACCGATGTCGGCGCAGACGGCGCTGCCGCCCGCGCCCGCCACCAGCAGCGCGGTGATCAGCGGTGAAGCCTGCTGCACGATCGCCAGCGCGCTCGCCGCACCGGTGAACGACTGGGCCCCGATCTGCCCGGTGAGCGAGCCGAGTTGCAGCGCGATCACCGCCCCGAACGGAATGGCCACCAGCGCGGTCGGCAGGATGGTCACGCTGGCGAAGAACCAGCACTGCTGGATCCATTCCCGGAACTGGAACGGCCGCCGCGGGATCGCGCGCAGGACTTCCCAGCCGAGCGTGGACAGGCGACCGACCTGAGTCAGCGCGGCGGTACCCGGAACCGAGAACGTGCCACTGCGTGAACCCATCACACCTCCGCAGACCCTAGCCTCGTTGCCTTGAGTCTTACTCACCATGTGCCGCCGCATTCCGTTAGCGGTGTTCACATGATCACGCCGGTGGCCGCCCCGGTACGCGTCAGATCTTCAGCGCGTGCGTGGCGGTGGCACCGCCGTCCGCGACGAACTCCGCCCCCGTGGAGTAGGAACTTTCGTCGCTGGCAAGGAAAACCACGAGGTTCGCGATTTCCTCCGGCTGTCCGACGCGGCCGAGCGCCACCTTCTTGCCCGCGGGCGACAGGTCGACGTGCGCACCGCCCGCCGCCGTGGACACCATGGCCGTTTCGATCATGCCCGGATGGACCGAATTGACCCGGATGCCCTTGCCGCCGAGCTCCAGCGCCGCCACCTTCGTCATCCCGCGGATGGCGAACTTGCTCGCGGTGTAGGCGATGAGGTACGGCATTCCGGCCAGTCCCTCCACAGAGGACAAATTGATGATCGAACCGACGCCCGCTTCGGACATGGGTTCAACGACCGAACGCATCCCGAGAAACGCACCGATCTGGTTCACCCCGATCACGCGCTCGTAATCGGCCAGCGTGGTCTTCCCCAGTTCGGAGAAATGCAGGATGCCGGCATTGTTCACCAGCACCGTCAGCTGCCCGTACTCGGCCAGCACCCGCTCGACCGCGGCGGCCCAGTCGGCCTCCTGCGAGACGTCGAGGTGCTGGTAGAGCGCGCCGATCTCGTCGGCGAGCCGCTTTCCCTCGTCGTCGATGATGTCGGCGACCATCACCTTCGCGCCTTCGGCGACGAACTTCCTCGCCGCCGCGGCCCCCTGGCCGCGGGCCGCGCCGGTGATCAGCGCGACCTTCCCGTCGAGCCTGCCCATGGTCACATCATCTCGTCGGTCAACGGCAGGTACACGGACTTGAGTTCGGTGAAGGCCTCGATCGAGGATTCGCCGCCCTCCCGGCCGAGGCCGGACTGCTTGAACCCGCCGAAGGGCAGATGCGGTTCGACCTGGAAGCCGTTGATCCCGATCGTGCCCGCCCGCAGCTTGCGCGAGACACGGAAGGCCCGCTGGGCGTCGGCGCTGAAAACGCTCGCTCCGAGCCCGTATTCGGTGTCGTTGGCCAGCCGGACGGCCTCTTCCTCGTCGGTGAAGGGCACGACCGCGAGCACCGGGCCGAAGATCTCTTCCCTCGCCAGCGTCGAGTCGTTGTCCACGTCGGCGAAGATGGTCGGGCCGACGAAGTTCCCCGCGGTGAGGTCGCCGCCGAGCCGTTCGCCGCCGGTCACCAGCCGGGCGCCCTCTTCCTTGCCCTTTTCGATGTAGCCGAGCACCCGCTCCAGCTGCCGCGGGTTGATCAGCGGGCTGGCGAGCACGCCCGGGTCGAACGGGTCGCCGTAGGTGATGGCGGCCGCCATGCCCTGCGCCGCGGCGAGGAACTCGTCGTAGACCTCACGCTGTACGAGTGCGCGGGTGTTGGCCACGCAGGCCTGGCCCGACAGGCCCATGGTCACCGCGCCGACCACGGTCGCCGCGGCGAGCCCGAGGTTGGGGGCGTCGGCGAAGACGAGTGCCGGGCTCTTGCCGCCCAGTTCGAGCGAGACGCGCTTGAGGGTGCCCGCGGACGCTTCGATGATCCGCCTGCCGACCCCGCGGCTGCCGGTGAAGCTGACCTTGTCCACGTCGGGATGCGTGATCAATGCTTCGCCCACGGGATCACCCGGGCCGGTCACCACGTTGAGCGTGCCCTCGGGCAGCCCGGCCTCGATCAGCAGTTCCACCATGCGCAGCACGGTGAAGGTGCAGTACTCGGAGGGCTTGAGCACCACCGTGCAGCCCGCGGCCAGCGCGGGCGCGACCTTCTGCGCGAACAGCAGGAACGGCGCGTTCCACGGCAGGATCGCCGCCACCACCCCGATCGGCTCGCGGAAGGTCATCGCGAGGTGGTCGCCGCCCTGGTACGGCGGCAGGGTCTGGCCGCCGAGCTTGTCCACCCAGCCCGCGTGGTGGTCGAAGACGTCGGCCGCCACCTCCACCGAGGTCGCGTAGATGCTGCCGCTGAACGACAGCGGCACCGAGTTGTCCAGCGCCTGCAGCGCACGCAGTTCCTCGGCGTGCTCGCGCAGCAGCCCGGCATAGCGGTGCAGCAGTTTGATGCGCACCCCCGCCCTGGCGTTGGACCAGGTGCCCGATTCGAAGGCCTTGCGGGCGGCGGCGACGGCGGCGTCGACGTCGGAGGCGGTGGCCACCGCGAACTCGCCGACGGCCTCGCCGGTGGCGGGGTGCAGGTGGGTCCAGGTTTCCCCGCCGCTGCCCGGTCCCCACTGGCCGTCGAGGTAGAGCTGTCCGGCCTTGAGGCCGACGGATTCACGATGCGGCTGCACGGTAAGGGTCACAACAACTCCTGACTGGCGAACATCTGCCCGGACTCGCGGTGGGCGAAGAAGCCGGTTACGTCGGGGAGCTCGGCCAGGCTCCAGATCCGTTCGACCGAAGGCGGGCGCACCAGCGCGATGCGTCCGCCGTGCACCACGAACACCTGACCGTTGATCGCGTCGGCCTCCGGCGAGGCCAGGTAGGCGACGAACGGGGCGACGTGGTCGACCGAGAGCGGGTCGGCGGCACCCTCGGGCGCTTCGCCGAACACCTCCTTGGTCATCGCGGTCCGCGCGCGGGGGCAGATCGCGTTGGCACGCACACCGTAGCGCGCGCATCCCCGCGCGGTCGCCACGGTGAGGGCGGCGATCCCGGCCTTGGCCGCGGCGTAGTTGGGCTGGCCAGCCGAACCGAACAGGAACGCCTCCGAGGCGGTGTTGACCACCCGCCCGTACAC
>NZ_VJWX01000651.1 GCF_007713715.1 Amycolatopsis rhizosphaerae | reverse complement strand
GACTCGTCGGCATCCTCCACGGATGCCTCAAAACCCACACCCCCTACAACGAAACCACCGCCTGGACACACCACCAACACCAGCAAACCGCCGCTTGACAACCAAAACCCAGGGATGTCTTCACGGCTCTCACGAGGTGGGGTAGAGGGCGGAGATCTCGGCGTCGTAGCGGCTGTGGATGACGCGGCGCTTGAGCTTGAGCGTGGGGGTGACCTCGCCGGACTCCGGGGTCCACGGCCGCGTGATCACCTGGTAGCGCTTGACCTGCTCGACCCGCGCCAGGCGGCTGTTCGCGGCTTCGACGGCGGCTTCGATCTCCGCCCGTACCGCCGGGTGGGACGCGAGCATCGCCACGTCACCGCCTTCGATGCCCCTCGCCGCCGCCCAGCCGGGCAGGATCTCGTCGTCCAGCACGATCAGCGCGCTCACGTACGGGCGGTCGTTGCCGATCGCGATCGCCTGTCCGATCAGCGGGTGCTCCTTGAGCAGGCCTTCGATCCGGGTCGGCGCGATGTTCTTGCCGCCCGAGGTGATGATCAGCTCCTTCTTCCGGTCGGTGATCCGGACGAACCCGTCGGCGTCGATCTCGCCGATGTCGCCGGTGGCGTACCAGCCCTCGTCGTCGGTCGCCGGTTTGATCGAGCCGTCCTCCTGCAGGTAGCCGAGGAACAGCAACGGACCCCGGACCAGCAGTTCCCCGTCCTCGGCGACCTTGACCTCCGTGTCGGCGACCGGCCGCCCGACGGTGCCGGCGTGGAACGCCGCCGCGCTGTTCGTGGTCACCGCCCCCGAGGTCTCCGACAGACCCCACACCTCGTGGATTTCGACGCCGAGCCCGGCCATGAAGTACAGCACCTCCACCGGCAGCGCGGCGGCCCCGCTGGAGCAGAAGGCCAGCCGGTCCAGGCCGAGCAGCGCCCGGATCGGGGCGAGCACGCTGCGGTCGGTCTCGGCGATCCGCTCGGCCAGCTCGGCGGGGACCTCCTCGCCCGCATCGCGCAACTTGTAGCCCTGCTGCAGCAGTTCGTTGGCTTCGAGCAGGATGGTGCGCCGTTCTTCTGGCACGGTCGCCAGCATGTTCTTCAGCCCGGCGACCATCTTCTCCCACACGCGGGGCACCCCGAAGAAGCCCTGGGGGTGGACCCGGCCGAGCGCGCCGGCGATCCCGGCCGGGTCGGCGAGCGTGTGCACGTGCCCGGCGTAGACGATCGGCATGTAGATCGAGATCTCACGTTCGGCGATGTGGGCCAGCGGCAGGTAGGCGATGTTGCTCGGGTGCAGCGGCGCGTCGTGCTCGGTGAGCACCGCGTACGCCTCGTGGATGACGTTGTGGTGCGACAGCACCACGCCCTTGGGCTCGCCGGTGGTGCCCGAGGTGTAGATCATCGACAGCGGGTCGTCCGGCCGGACGTCGTCCACCGCGCGCTCGAAGACGGTGGGGTCGGCCTCGTGCAGTTCGGCCCCGCGGCGGCGCAGGTCGGCGAGGCTGACGAACCGGTCGTCGCCCTCGGGCATCGCGTCGGCGTCGATCACCACGATGCGGCGCAGCGCGGGCAGGTCGTCGAGGACCTGCTCCCAGCGCTTCAGTTCGCTCGCGCCGTGCAGCACCACCACCGGCGCGGCGCTGTGCCTCGCGACGTAGCGGATCTGGTCGGGGCTGAGCGTCGCGTAGGCGGTGCAGGAGATGGCGGCGAGGTGCGCCGCGGCGAGGTCCGCGATGAGGTGCTCGGGACAGCTGGGCGCCATGATCAGCATCCGGTCGCGGGCGCCGAGGCCGAGGTCCGCGAGCCCGCGCGCGACGGCCGCGATCTCGTTCCGAAGCTCGGCCCAGGTCAGGGTGGGCTCGCCCGCCGCGTCCAGCGAGGTCAGCGCAGGCAGGTCCCCGTATTCGGCGGCGTTGCGCCGCAGTAGCTTGACGACGGTCTGGCCTTCGGCCAGGGCTGCGACGGACTGCTGGTGGGTCATCATTGGCCTCCTGGAGCGACTGTCCCGCCCGACCGGGCCTACTCTATGTGACTGGCGACACAGGGCGGTAGTCCGGTCGAGGAAGGGAAGTGCGATGTCGTTCGCGACGGAGGCGGCCGAGCTCGACGCCCGGGACCCCTTGAGCGGCAAGCGAGCCGAGTTCGACCTGGATCCCGGACTGTCCTATCTGGACGGCAATTCGCTCGGCGCTCCGCCACGCACGGTAGCCACCCGCCTCGAGGAGGTCATCCGGAAGCAGTGGGGCGGCCGGTTGATCCGCTCCTGGAACGAAGGCTGGTGGAACGCACCGGAACGCGTCGGCGACCGGATCGCCCCGCTGATCGGCGCGGCGCCCGGCCAGGTCGTGGTCGGCGACGCGACGAGCGTGAACGTGTTCAAGGCCGTGGTGGCGGCGGTGCGCCTGAACCCCGGCCGGACCGAAATCCTGCTCGACGCCGGGACCTTCCCCAGCGACGGATACATCGTCGACAGCGCGGCGCGGCTCACCGGCCACGCGGTGCGGCGCGCGGCGCCGTCGGAGATGGCCGGGGCGGTGACCGAGCGGACCGCGGTCGCGGTGGTCAACCACGTCGACTACCGGACGGGACGGCGGCACGACCTGCCGGGCATCACGGCCGCGCTGCACGCGGCCGGCGCGCTCGCCGTATGGGATCTGTGTCACAGCGTCGGCGCCATGCCCGTGGGGCTCGACGCGGCCGAGGTGGACCTGGCCGTCGGCTGTACCTACAAATTCCTCAACGGCGGCCCCGGTGCCCCGTCCTTCTTCTACGTTCCGGCCCGCTACCAGGACCGGTTGGACCAGCCGCTGACCGGCTGGGCAGGCCACGCCGACCCGTTCGGGATGGCCGAGGAGTACGCGGTGGCGCCCGGTGTCAGCCGGGCCCGCACCGGCACCCCGGACATCCTGTCCATGCTGGCCCTGGACGCGGCACTGGACGTCTGGGACGACGTGACGATCGAGCAGGTGCGCGAGAAGGGCCTCGCGCTGGGCGACTTCTTCCTGCGCTGCCTCGACGGGCTGGTGCCCGGTGCCGAGGTCGTGACGCCTCGTGACCACGAGCGCGGGAACCAGATCTCGGTGCTTTGGCCGGATGCCGGGCGCGTGATGGGCCTGCTGACCGAGCGCGGCGTGATCGGCGACTTCCGGCCGCCGGACGTGCTCCGGTTCGGCCTGGCCGCCCTGTATGTCCGCTACCGCGACGTCCTGCGCGCCGCCGAAGAGCTGGCCGCGCAGGCTTAGGCCCTGTCTCTGTCTGAAGTGGGTGACCGGGTTGCGGGTTGGCCGTGAGGGGTCCCCTCACGGCGCCCAACACCGCGCGAGCGTGGGACACACGCGCCGGAGGGTGGGGTACAGGCGCACGAGCGTGGGACTCGCCGGGCAGCGCCGAGCGGACCGGACTTTGCCGGAGCCCTGGTCGATACGGCTGTGAAGGGA
>NZ_VJWX01000650.1 GCF_007713715.1 Amycolatopsis rhizosphaerae | reverse complement strand
TGCGTGCGGCGTTCCAGCAGGCGCGGGAACAGCTCGAAGACCCGGTCCAGGTCCTCCTGCAGGTTCTTGCGGTCCTTACGGGCGTAGGCGCCCATGTCGAGGTTCTCCGCGACCGTCATGCCCGGGAACACCCCGCGGCCCTCCGGCACCTGGGAGATGCCCCGCACCACCCGCAGATCGCCCCGCAGACGCGTGATGTCCTCGCCGGCGAAGACGATCCGGCCCGCCGAGACCGGCCGGATGCCCGAGATCGCCCGCATCGTGGTCGACTTCCCGGCACCGTTGGCGCCGATCAGGGCGACGATCTCGCCCTCCTCGACCGTGATCGACAGCTCCGACACCGCCTGGATCCGGCCGTAGTGCACGGAAACCCCGGCAAGCTCAAGCAGCGTCATCGTCAGGCACTCCCAAGTAGGCCGCGATCACCGCGGGGTTCTCCCGGATCTCGGCGGGCAGCCCGTCGGCGATCTTCTTCCCGAACTCCAGCACCACGATGCGGTCGGTGACCCCCATGACCAGTTTCATGTCATGTTCGATCAGCAGCACCGTGTAGCCGTCGGCGCGGATCTTGCGGATCAGCGCCATGAGCTCTTCCTTTTCCGCCGGGTTGAAACCGGCGGCGGGCTCGTCCAGGCACAGCAGTTTCGGCTCGGTGGCCAGCGCCCGCGCGATCTCCAGACGCCGCTGGTAGCCGTAGGGCAGGTTCTTCGCCTTGTCCGCGGCCCGGTCGGCGATGCCCACGAACTCCAGCAGCGCCATCGCGCGCTCCACCGCCTGGCGTTCCTCGTGGTGGTGCCGCGGCAGGCGCAGGAGGGCGCCCATGACGCTCGTCCTGTGCCGGGCGTCCGCGCCCACGACCACGTTCTCCAGCGCCGTCATCTCGTCGAACAGACGGATGTTCTGGAAGGTCCGCGCCACCCCGAGCTGGGTGATCTTGTGCCGGGGGGCCTTGGCCAGCGGCTTGCCCTCCAGCAGCACCTGCCCGGAGGTGGGCCGGTACACGCCGGTCATCGCGTTGAAGCAGGTGGTCTTCCCGGCGCCGTTGGGCCCGATCAGCCCGAGGATCTCACCGCGGCGGATGCCGAAGGAAACCCCGTCCAGCGCGGTCAAACCGCCGAAGCGCAGGGTCACGTCCCGCATCTCCAGCAGCGTCTCGCCGACCTCGACCTCGATCTCGCGATCGGGCGCGACCGCCTCGGCGACCTCGGCCTCGTGCTCGGCACGCTGCTCCGGGGTCATGTGCGCGACCTCGGCGACGAGGCCGCCTTCCTCGTTGAGCTCGGTCATTCCTGGACCCCCGTCGGCTCAGGCGCGAGGGCGCTCTCTCCGCTGACCTGGTCACCGCGCCCGAGCAGGCGCCGGTAGGCCATGCGCCCCTTGGCCAGCAGGTGCTGGCGGGCGCCGAGCAGGCCCTGCGGGCGGAAGATCATCAGGATGATCAGCGCGACGCCGAAGATCAGGTACTTCCACTCGGCGATCTGCGAGAACCGCGCCGGCAAGTAGGACACCACGGCCGCGCCGAGCATCACGCCGGCCTTGTTGCCCGCGCCACCGAGGACCACGGCGGCGAGGAACAGCATCGAGGTGACCACGTCGAAGGACTGGTTGTTGACGAACGCGTAGGTGCCCGCGTAGATGCCTCCGGACAGCCCGCCGATCGCGGCGCCGATGACGAACGCCCAGATCTTGAACTTGTAGGTGGCCACGCCCATGATCTCGGCGACGTCCTCGTCCTCGCGGATGGCCACCCAGGCGCGCCCGACGCGGGACCGTTCCAGGTTCCCGACCAGCAGCAGCACCGCGATGATGACGGTGACCGTGAACCAGTACCACTGGGTCGCGTTTTCGAAGAACGGCTGGCCTGCCGCGTTGGTGCCGACCCGTTCGAAACCGGACTGGCCGCGCAGCGGGGTGACGTTGTCGGCCAGCAGCCGGATGATCTCACCGAAGCCCAGGGTGACGATGGCGAGGTAGTCGCCGCGCAGGCGCAGCGTCGGCGTGCCCAGGATGATGCCGAAGATCATCGTGACCGCCATCGCCAGCGGCAGCGTCCACAGGAACGGCAGCCTGTGCAGCGAGGAGTTCGGGCTGGTGAACAGCGCCGTCACGTACGCGCCGACGGCGAAGAAGCCGACATAGCCCAGGTCGAGCAGACCGGCCTGGCCGACCACCACGTTCAGGCCGATCGCGACCAGCGCGAAGCGCGCGACGTCGAACATCGCGGTCGGGAAGTCGGTGCCAGGAGCAGTGGTGATCAACGGCGGGTTGAGCACCGGCAGCGCGTAGATCAGCAGCGCGACCGGGATCAGCACCGCCCACTGCGCGGGACGGGAGAGATTGCTCCACCATTCACGAAGGTTGGTCATACTCGCGCCTTCCCTAACGACTCGCCGAGCAGGCCCGTCGGCCGGAACATCAGCACGACGACCAGCACCACGAAGGCGACGACGTCCTTCCATTCCCCGCCGAACAGGGACTGGCCGTAGTTCTCCACCAGGCCGAGCACCAGCCCGCCCAGCAGTGCACCGCGCAGGTTGCCGATGCCGCCGAGCACGGCCGCGGTGAAGGCCTTGATGCCGAGCACGAAACCGCCGTTGTAGACGGCGCCCTGCGGGATCTTCATCATGTAGAACAGCGCCGCCGCGCCGGCTAGCAGACCGCCGGCCAGGAACGTCACCACGATGACCCGTTCCTTGTTCACGCCCATCAGGGTGGCCGTGTCCGGATCCTGCGCCACCGCGCGGATACCGCGGCCCAGGCGGGTCCGGTTGACGAAGTAGTCCGCGACGAACCACAGCAGGATGGCCGCGACGAACAGGATGATGTGGATGTTCGTTACCGAGGCACCGAAGATTTCGAACATCTTCTGCGGCTGGAGGAGCCGGATCTGCGGCTGCTGGTTCTTGCCGAAGATCAGCATCAGCGCCTGCTGGATGGCGAACGAGGCGCCGATCGCGGTGATCAGGAAGACCAGGCGGGGGGCGTTGCGGTCCCGCAGCGGCTTGTAGGCCACCCGTTCCAGGAGCACCGCGACCCCGCCGGAAGCGGCCATCGAGGCGATACCCGCTATCGCGAGGAAAAGGATGAGCTCCGCCAGCGACAGCTCCGGCGTGGCACCGGAACGGAAACCGAGCAGGTAGAAGGTGCCCCAGGTGGCGAAGGCGCCCACCACGAACACTTCGGAATGGGCGAAGTTGATCAGTTTGAGCACACCGTAGACGAGGGTGTACCCCAGCGCGATCAACGCGTAGATACCGCCTTGGGCGAGGCCGTCGACGGTGTTGTTCCAAAATTGCTGGCCCAGGCCGTGGACATCGAATTGGATCCAGCTGTCGGCCTGCACCAGGGAAGTGGTCAGCACGGGGTTCAAGGGTTCACTCTATTCCCGGGTACGGAGCGGGCATGCATGCGGCGATCGGCCGCATGCATGCCCGGGT
>NZ_VJWX01000064.1 GCF_007713715.1 Amycolatopsis rhizosphaerae | reverse complement strand
GGCCAGGGCTGGTGCCCCCGGCCGGCGGCGGGGCGTCCTGGCCGGAGGAACTGCAACCGGTGACCCAGGCGGTGACCGCGAGACCGGCCACCAGCAGGCCGCCCATCACGCGGCCGGGCACCTCCCGGGAACGCGCACTGTCCATGGAGCACTCACCGCCTTTCGTCCCTGTGCTCCCACGGTAACCAGGGCGCCGCGAATCGGCCTGACGCCGGGAAAAGGCCACTACCAGCGGTAATCCCCGCAGTTGTGTTAGTCCGAAGGGGTGGGCCGACGGTCCGCGGGAGGCCGGGGCGGAGGGCCGTACGAAGTGCCCGCCGAGCAGGCAGGAGTCACCGACGGCGAGTACTTCCCCGGCGCACCCCGGGCGCATGACCGCAGTCACCGCCATGCCGGTCGGTGATGACGCGTTGTTCCTTTCCTCCAAGGATTTTCCTCCCTCGACGACGTTTTCCCTTCATGCCGGTAAGTGGCCGCACACCGTCAGAGCGGCTTCGGGCCCCTCCTCGCCGCCCAGCGAGAACCGCTCCGCGAAACCGGCTTCGCCCAACCGCGCGACCGCCGCGGTGGTGATGCGCTCGACGTCACCGCGCTCGGCCTCCGGAAGCGGGGCACCCAATGCCCTCCGTGCCGCCGCCGCCGCGCCGAGGAGACGGACGGCGAACTCCGCCCGGTTCCGCAGCACCTCGGCGCCCGCGAGGCCTTCCAGCGCCAGCGCGACCGCTCGCGGATCGCCCGCCGCCATGGCGGCGGCGAGCCCCGCCCGATGACGACGGAGAGCGGTTTCCGCGTCGCCGCGCTGTTCGGCGGCGAACCCGAGTTCGGCCATGAGCAGCGCGACGCCCAGATCGCCCTGCCGCTCCCGGCACCAGCCGACCCACGGCAGCAGATGTGCTTCGGCGTCGGCGAACCTGCCCTGCCTCCGCGCCACCAGGCCCAGCCCCGTCTCGGCGAACTGCATCCCCCGCTTGTGCGACTGCTCGGTGGCCACGCGCAACGCGCGCCGGTGGAATTCCTCCGAAGCCGTGTGGTCACCGTCGAGCAGCGCGATCCGGCCCAGCCCCGACAGCGCGTAGGACTCTTCGATCCGCAGTCCGAGGTTCTCCGCCAGCTTGAGCTGCTCCCGGTACCACCGCCCGGCCTGGTCGTACTCCCCCGCTATGGCGGCCAGCGAACTGAGCACGTCGAATGCCTTGAGCCTGCCCCAGTCGTCGCCGAGTTCCCGGAACAACGCGAGGCCGCGTTCCGCGTCCCGCCGGGCCCGGGCCAGCTCACCCCGCGGCCGGGCCTGGACCGCGCACTCGGTGAGCGCGGCGGCGGTTCCCCAGCGATCGCCGAGGGCACGAAACCCCGCCAGCGCCCGGTCCGTCAGCTCGGCCAGGGCGGAAAGATCGCCGGATCCGATCAGCGCGAAGCCGAGGAACCACTGTGCGGTGGCCAGTCCCACCGGGTCGTCGACGTCGTCGAACAGCTTGAGCGCCCGCCGAGCCTGCTCCCCCACGTCGGTTTCGTCGCCGAGCAGGGCGGCGAAACCGGCTTGCCAGGCCGCCACCCGTGCGCGGGCCTCCGGCCGGGCCTCCCCGTCGAGCGCGAGCGCCCTGGTGAGCCACCGGTGCGCTTCGCCGAGGCGGCCGCGGAGGAACCAGTACCACGCCAGGCCATCGGCCAGCCGTAACGCGACGGCGGCCTCGCCGTGCCGAACCACGCCGTCGAGGACCGCCCGCAGGTTGCCGGTCTCGGCGTCCAGCCGTCGCAGCCAGTGCCGCTGCTCGTGGCCGCGCAACCCTTCCGCGGCTCTGGACACCAGACCAAGGTGGTAGTCGCGGTGCTTGCGCCGCACGCGCTCCGTCTCGCCCGACTCGGCGAGCCGGTCCCGCCCGTAGGCGGACACCGATTCGAGCAGGCGGTAGCGCAGCACGCCCGCACCGGGCGCCGGTTCGGCCACGGTGACGAGCGAACGGTCCACCAGCCGCGCCAGTAGGTCGAACACCTCCGCGGCCCCTACGTCGTCTCCCGCACACACCGCTTCGGCGGACTCCAGTGTGCAGCCGTCGGTGTGCGCGGCCAGCCTGCGCAGCACCACGCGTTCCGGCTCGGTCAGCAGATCCCAGCTCCAGTCGATGGTCGCGCGCAGCGTCCGCTGCCGCGCGGGCCCGCGGCGGCCGCCGGTCAGCAGGCGGAACCTGTCGTCCAGACGCCTCAGCAGTTCGTGCACGCCGAGGGAGCGGACCCGCGTGGCGGCCAGTTCGAGCGCCAGCGGGATACCGTCCAGGCGGCGGCAGAGTGCCGCGACCACGGGGGACGCGGCCTCGTCGAGGACGAACCCCGGCGCCGCCTCGGCGGCACGGGCGGTGAACAGCCGCACGGCCGGGGAACGGGCGATCCCGGCCGATCCCTCGTCCTCCGGTACGGGCAACGGCGCAACGGTCCGGACCAGTTCTCCCGGCAGGCCGAGCGGCTCCCGGCTGGTGACGAGGACGCGCACCGCGGGCGCCGCGGCCAGCACCCGCGCGGCCAGTTCCGCCACGGGCCCGGCCACCTGTTCGCAGTTGTCCAGGACGAGCAGCATCGCCTTGCCGCGCAGAGCCGCAGCCAGTGCGGCAGCCCCTCGATCCGCCCGGACACCGACGATGGAGGCCACCGCTTCGGCCACCCATTCGTCCTGGCCCGGACCGAACTCGACGAACCACGCGCCGTCGGCGAACCCGGCCAGCGCCTGCCTCGCCGATTCCACCGCGAGCCTCGTCTTGCCCACCCCTCCCGGGCCGGTGAGGGTGACCAGCCGGGACACCGCGAGCGCGGCCCGCACCCCGCGCACCTCTTCGGTTCGGCCCAGCAACTCGGTGAGGGACGCGGGCAGATTCGTCCCCGGCGATTGGGCCGCGGGTCCGGCCAGTGCGGGATCCTGCACCAGGATCGCCCGGTGCACCGCGGTCAGCTCGGGACCGGGCGCCAGCCCCAGCTCGTCGGCCAGCAGCCGCCGGATCTCCGTGTAGCTCTGGAGTGCCTCGGTCTGCCTGCCGGAGCGATAGAGCGCCTTCAGGTACAGGGCACGCAGGTGCTCCCGCAGCGGGTACCTGGTCACGAGTTCCCCCAGTTCGGCCGGAAGGCCCGCGATCTCCCCCAGCGCGAGCCGGGCCTCGGCCCACTCCTCGCTCGCGGCCAGCCGCTCCTCCTCCAGCCGGCTCACCTCCGGCGCCGCGAACGGTTCGTCGGCGAACTCCGGCAGCGCGGGCCCGCGCCACAGACCCAGCGCCTCGCTCAGCAGGGCCGCCTTCGCACCGGGATCGGTGGCGGAGCGGGCTTCGGCGGTGAGGGCACGGAAGCCCGCCGCGTCGATCGATTCGGGACCGGCGCGCAGCAGGTAACCGCCCTGGCGATGGACCACCAGCTCGCGACCGCCCGGCTCGGCCGTCTCGAAGGCGCGGCGCAGCTGCGACACCTTCGTCTGCAGGGTGTTGACCGGATTGCCGGGCGGATGCGCACCCCACAAATCCTCGGTCAGCCGGTCGGCCGACAGCGGACGGCCCGCCTGCAACAGGAGATCCGCGAGCAGGGCACGGACTTTGAGTTCGGGAACACGGACGACACGGCCCTGCGCGTCACGGACGGCGAGCTCCCCCAGTACTTCGAATCGCACGAAAACGACGGTAGCCCCGGGCACCGACATTTCCGGCGTGCGCACACCCCCAGCGAATCGTGCGCGGGCTCCGGCACCGTGGATCGCGGCGGCCGGACGACGCCGGCCAACAGCACGACATCCCTATGACAGCAAGGAAAACAGGACATGTCTCCAGAAACTCACGTGACCGTGCTCGGCCTCGGCCCGATGGGCCAGGCCATGGTGCGCACCTTCCTCGCCCACGGGATTCACACGACAGTGTGGAACCGCACGGCGAGCCGCGCGGAGCCGCTCGTGGCCGAAGGTGCTCACCGCGCCGAGTCGGTGGAAGAAGCACTCTCCGCCAGTGGGCTCGTCATCCTCAGCCTCACCGACTACCAGGCGATGTACGACATCCTGGACGGCGCCGAACTCGCCGGGCGGATGATCGTCAACCTCAGCTCCGACACACCGCACCGCAGCCGGGAAGCCGCGGACTGGCTGGCGGAACGCGGCGCCCGGCTGCTCGTGGGCGGGGTCATGGTGCCCGCCCCGCTGGTGGGCACCGACGCCGCGTACGTCTTCTACAGCGGACCACGCGATCTTTTCGAAACCCGCGAGCCGGTCCTGCGCCTGCTGGGCAAACCCGACTACCGCGGCACGGATCCGGCGCTGGCCCAGCTTTTCTACCAGGCCCAGCTCGACATCTTCCTGACCTCGCTGTCCGCCTACCTGCACGCGACCGCCCTGCTCGCCTCGGCCGGGGTCACCGCCGAGGAGTTCCGGCCCTATGCCGCGGACAATTTCGACACCCTGTCGTCCTATCTGGCCGAAGCCGCCCAAGCGATCGACCGGGGCCACTACCCGGGCGACAAGGCGTCGGTGGCGATGATGGGCGCGACCGCCGACCATATCCTCGGCGCCAGCCGGGATGCCGGGATCGATCTCGCTCTCCCCGGTGCGGTGAAGGAACACTACGACCGGGCGCGCGCCTCGGGCCGCGCGAAGGAGGGGTGGGCGAGCCTGTTCGAGGTGATCAAAAAGTCCGCCTGAAATGGCGGGCGCGACGGTGCGGGCGGCGGACCCGGATGGGCCCACGCTGTGGCGAGTTTGCCCATTCCTGGCGGCTATTCGGCGCGGCGGGCGACGGTGATGATCTCGGGGCTGGTGGCGGTGAGCGGCCCGCCGGAGAAGTCCCCGAACTGCCGCTCGACGACGAGGCCTGCTTCGGCGAGGAAGTCCGTCACTTCCCCGGGGGTGACGAACCGCAGCGTGGTCCGGCTGAATCGTGGCCGGTCCCAGTGGGAGCCGGTGAACGTCGTGGTGAACGAGACGGTGTTCCCGGTGACCGGGGTTTCCACCTCGTTCCACATGCGCACGACGCCGCCCGCACCGTCGTCGGCCTCCAGCACGTTGTCCGGCACCCAGCGCTCCCAGGGACGAGCCCCGGGATTGCGGGTTTCGAAGGCGAACCGCCCGCCTTGGGTCAGCGCCCGGGCGATCGTCGAGAGGCCGCACCGGAGCTCTTCGTCGGTCAACAGCACCTGGAAGGCGTGCCCGGTCATCACCACCAGATCGAACTCGCTGCCCCAGCGGGGGCGGGACAGCTCCCCCTCGACCCACTCGACGTCCGACCGCCGTCGTGCCTGCGCGAGCATTCCGGCGGCCGGGTCCAGCCCGCACAACCGGCCCGTGTGCCCGGCTTCCCTGGCCTTGTGCAGGAGCAGGCCGGTGCCGCAGCCGACATCGAGCACGGCGTCCCGGGGGGACATCAATGCGAGGTAGAAGGCGAGATCGTCCCTGGTCTCCCACGGGGAGAACAGGTCGTAGAGTGCGGCGAGATCGGCATCGGCGAACAGCGGATCGGGCATCCGCCCAGCCTGCCCGCAGGCGCGCCCGGCCTGCCACCGGTTTTCGCCGCCCGCTGCGATCGAAGCAGGCGTCCGATTGCCGCCAGCGCGCGAGTGCGGACAGCCCCCATCATTGCCAGGTGAGCATCGAAACAACACTGAAGAAGTTCTATGCCGAGGAGACCGCCTACGTGGCGGCGGGCGGTTTCGGAAAGGCCTCCTTCGACGGGATGGCCTCGTGTCTGGCCGAAGATGTCGTGATGTACCAGGCCGAAAGCCTCCCGTACGGTGGACAATGGCGTGGTCACGAAGGCATCGAGCAGTTCATGTTCGCCTTCGGCAAGGCCTGGGAATCATTGGAGTTCTTCGAGCACCGGTTCGTCACCGAGGCGCCCTCGGTGGTGGTGTACAACCGGGGGCGGCTGCGGGCACGCTGCACCGGGCGGACGCTGGACACCTCGGTCATGCAGTTGATGACCGTGCGGGACGGTCTCATCGCCGAGATACATCCGTTCTATTTGGACACCGCCGCGGTGCGGGAGGCACTGGGCGAGGTGTGACGGGCACGTCGCCGTGCCCGTCACCGCCGGTCAGGCGAGGGCCCTGGCCGGTTGCGGGGTGAACTCCACCGGCATGCCCTCGATGCCGGAAACGAAGTTGGCCGCACGGCGGGGCAGCGGGTCGGGAGCGTCCCCGGCCAGCCGGAGGTCGGGCAGGCGCGTGAGCAGCCGGGTGAACATCTCCCGCAGTTCGAGCCGGGCGAGCCTGCTGCCGAGGCAGAAGTGCGCGCCGAAACCGAAGGCGACGTGGTCGTTGGGCCGCCGGGTGATGTCGAACTCCTCCGGCCGGTCGAAGACGGTTTCGTCCCGGTTCGCCGATGGGTAGAGCAGGAGCACCTTCTCCCCCGCCAGGATCGGGGTGTCTCCGATCCGGGTGTCCACCGTGGCGGTGCGGGCCATGTTCTTGATCGGCGAGACCCAGCGCAGCATCTCGTCGATCGCGGTGGGCAGCAGGCCGAGGTCGGCCCGCAGGCGCGCCACCTGTTCCGGCCGGGTGAGCAGGGCCTCCATCCCGCCGCTGATCACGTGCCGGGTGGTCTCGTCACCGCCGATGAGGATCAGCAGGGTCTCCATGACCAGCGAGTCGTCGGTGAGCCGGTCACCGTCGAACTCCGCATTGGCCAGGATCCCGATGAGGTCGCTCTCGTCGCGGTCACGCCTCCGCCGCGCGACGCGCTCGGTGATGTAGGCGCTGTACTCGACGAAGGCCGTGGCGGCCGCGGTCATCGCGTCCGGTTCGGGAGAGCCGAGCGCGCGCACCATGTCGTCGGACCACCGCAGCAGATCATCGCGGTCTCCCGGTTCGACACCGAGCATGTCGCCGATCACGAACAGGGGCAGCGGGGCGGCGAGATCGGCCACGAAATCGCAGGCTCCTCGCTCGCAGACGCGGTCGATGAGAAAGTCGCAGATGCCGCCGACCGCGTCTTCCCGTGCCGCGACCGCCTTCGGCAGGAAGCCCGCGCCGACCAGCCGCCGTCGCCTGCGGTGCTCGGGATCGTCCATATCGATCATGTAAGGCATCGCGGGGTGATCGGGCCGGATCCCGCCCGCGCTGGAGAAGACCTCCGGGTTGGTCGACACCGCCTTCACGTCGTGATAGCGGGTCACCCCCCATACTCCCGGCTCCGGGTCCCGGTAGACCGGTTCGTTCCGCCGCATCCAGGCGAAGGCCGGATAGGGATCGCCGGCGTAGAACGCGCCGTCGACCAGGCTGATCCGGGACTCACGCTCTGCCGTCACGGCTTCCTCCCTCGATCACGCCCATCGATTCTCTACCCCCTAAAGGGATCGCCTCGGATTCGTGCCTGGACTGTCGAAAGTGGTCGCAGACCAAAAGTAGAACGTGTTCTGCTTGCGCGTCAACCCGCCACAAGGGCGTTGCGCCCTGCCGCGAAAGAACGAGTTTCAGTCGGCGTGCGCGAAGGCCGATCGCTCCCGCGTGTACCGCTGAGCCCACCGGTAGTCCGGTTTTCCGCTCGGGGTCCGTTCGACCTTTTCCGCCAGCCACAGACTGCGCGGCACCTTGTAGCCCGCCAGGGACTGCCGCAACCGCCGGTTCAGCTCCGGCAGATCCGGCTTCCAGCCCGGCCGGGCCTGCACCACGGCGGCCACCCGCTGCCCCAGCCGCTCGTCCGGCACCCCGACCACGATCGCGTCGAACACCCCGGGGTGTGCCTTCAGCGTGCCCTCCACCTCCTCGGGAAACACCTTTTCGCCCCCCGTGTTGATGCACGTGTTTCCGCGCCCCAGCAGGGTGATCGTGCCGTCCGCCTCGACCCGCGCGAAATCGCCCGGGGTCACGTACCGGGCACCGTCGACCTCGACGAACAGTGCGGCCGTCTTCTCCGGATCCTTGTAGTAGCCGAGCGGGACGTGGCCGCCCCGGGCGAACCTGCCGATCACCCCCGAACCCGGCACCACCGGCCTGCCCGCCTCGTCGATCACCAGCACCTCGCGCCCCGGCGGTACGCGCGGTCCCCCGGCGTACTCCGTATCACGGCCCACGATCCCGATCCCGCCGAAACCGGTTTCCGAGGAACCGATCGAATCGGTGACCACCGTGTTCGGCAGCGCGTCCAGGAACTGCCGCTTGACACTGGGCGAGAACAGGGCCGCGCTGCTGGCGAGCGCCACCAGCGAGGAGGTGTCGTAGTCGCCCGCCCGCAGGGCTTCGATCATCGGACGGCCCATCGCGTCCCCGGTGATCACCGCGACCGCGGCCCGGTGCCGTTCGATCAGGCGCCACACGTTCGCCGCGTCGAACTTCGCTGTGAGCAGCACCGTGTTCCCGCCGAAGAGCGCGGCCAGCGCGGCCCACTGCGCCGCGCCGTGGATCAGCGGCGGGATCGGGAACCACGTCGTGGGCGCACTCTCGGCCCCCTGGCGCGCCTGCTGCCACTCGTCCAGCTCCACCCCGGTGTGGAAGTCCATGCCACCGCCCAGCACCCGCCAGACGTCCCCGTGACGCCATACGACGCCCTTCGGATATCCGGTCGTGCCGCCCGTGTAGAGCACATACCGGTCGTCCGGGCTCCGCTCCGGGAAATCACGCTCCGGCGAGGCGGAAGCCAGTGCCTCCTCGTACGCGATGCCGCCGTAGACCGTGTAGTCGTCTTCGGTGCCGTCTTCGGTGCCGTCTTCGGTGCCGTTTTCGGTGCCGTTTTCGACCACCAGCACGTGTCCGAGCCCGGGTACCTCGGGCAGCACCTCGGCCACCAGAGGCGCGAAGCGGCGTTCGTGCACGAGTGCGACCAGATCGGCGTTGTCGAACAGGTACCGCAATTCGGCACGGACATAGCGGTAGTTGATGTTGATCGCCACCGCCCGGAGTTTGTAGGCGGCCAGCATGGTTTCCAGCGCCTCGATCGCGTTGCGGGTGAACACGCCGACGTGATTCCCCGGCCCGACGCCCCGCCCGGCCAGGTAGTGTGCCAGGCGGTTCGCCCGCGCCTCCAGCTCCGCGTAACCACGGCGCACCTCGCCGCAGATCGCGGCGGTCCGGCCGGGCACGAGATCGACGGTGTGCTCGAACAGGTCGGCGATGTTCAGTACCATTCCGGCCGCACCCCCTCACCAGATCGGCACCGGCGACTGTCCACGCCGGAAGTACCCGGGAAGGCGGCGTCCCGAAGTGGCACGCCGGATGCGCTCCCGCATCCCCTCCGACAGCGCGTTGTCCGTGATCATTTCCAGGTACAGCGCGGAAACGTTGCCGAAATCGAAGAAGTCCCGCTGCCAGGACCACTGCCAGTTCCCCCCGTAGCGAAACCAGCTGCCCCCGATTCCGGCGACCTCGTACCGGCTCCCGTCCGGCCGGGTGGCACCGGCCAGTTGCCTCCAGAAGCCGATCACCTCACCGGCCCGGTCGTCGACGACGAACTTCTGGTACGGATACTCCCATCCCGCCAGGCCCGCCATCTCCTGGCCGAGCGCGATGTCCCGGATCTCCTCCCGGCCCACCGCCATGAAGTCCTGGCCGGGACCCACGTTCCACCCGTAGGTGGCGTCCTCCGTGTACATTCCGGCCAGTGGACGCCAGTCGCCTGCCTCCTCGCAGCGCTGGTTCTCCTTGAGCCACCGGTCGATCATCTGGTCCAGCTCCGCACGGGGAAAGGCCGGCATCGCATCCACTCCTGTTCAGTGATCGGTCAGTCGCAGTGCCTGGGTCGGACAGAAGCGCACCGCGCGGGCCACGTCGGCGCGGAGGTGCTCCGAAGGCTCGGCTTCACGGATCTCCACCTTTCCCCGCTCGGGCACCGAGAACACCTCCGGCGCCTCCAGCTCACACATCGCGTGCCCCTGGCACAGATCCAGGTCGGCCTCGAGCCGCATCACGTGCTCCGGCGCCGGTAGGACACCCGGCAGGGCTGCGCCAGCTGGACGACCATCTTGCTGTGGTCGTTGCGGTAACTCTCCGGCGGCTGCGCCGGCTCGAACTCGAACTCCCGCAGCAGCACCGAAAAGATCGCCTTGAGCTGAACCATGGCGAAGTTCGCGCCGACGCAGCGGTGCCGTCCGGCACCGAACGGGATCCAGGTCCACCGGTTGACGAGATCCTCCTGGCGTGGTTCCGCATAGCGGTACGGATCGAAGGCGTCCGGATCGGGGAAGTCCTCCGGGATCCGGTTCGAGATCGCCGGCGTCGCGCCGACCAGCCGGCCTTTGGCGATCCGGCAACCGCCGACCTGAAGATCCTCCTTCGCGACCCGCAACAGCAGGATCAGTGGCGGGTGCAGGCGAAGGGCCTCCTTGATGGCGGACTCCAGCAGCGGGATCTGCCGCAATGCGCGGAAGCCGACCTCCGATCCGTCGGCGTAGAGCTCGTCCAGTTCGGACACCACCGCGCGCATCATCCCGGGATGGCGCAGCAGCTCGATCAGCGTCCACGCCGCGGTGCCCGAACTGGTGTGGTGCCCGGCGAACATCATCGAAATGAACATGCCGGTGATCTCGTCGGCGGAGAACCGCAGCGCACCGTGCTCGTCCTTGACGGACATGAGCACGTCCAGCATGTCCCGCCGCGCCTTGTCCGGCGGCGGCGCGGCGGCCCGCCTGTCCATGATCTCCTGCACGAGCCGTACCAGCCCGGCCCTCGCCTCGTCCCGGCGGCGGAAACTCTCGATGGGGGCATACGGGTCGACGTAGGCGAGCGCGTCGGTGCCCCGCTCCAGGTCGTGGTAGAGCGCGGCGAACCGCCCGTCGAGTTCCTCCCGGAACCGCTGCCCGATCAGGCAGGCGGAAGAGGTGTAGATGGTCAGCTCGGCGAAGAAGTCGAGGAGGTCGATCTCGCCCTCGTCCTTCCAGTTCGCGACCATCCTGCTCACCTCGGCCGGGATGGTGGTGGCGTGCCCCTTCATGTGCTCACCGCGGAGTGCCTGGTTGTGCAGCATCTCCTTGCGGCGCTCCGGGCTCGCGTCGAACACCACGCCGGTGCCGAAGACCGGTTTCATGAACGGGTAGGCCTCGGCCTGGTCGAGTTCGGAGTCCGCGGCCCGGAAGAAGAACTCGTTGGCCTCGGCCCCCGAAAGCAGCACCACGGACCGGTCCGCGAGCCGGAACGCTCCGACGTTCCCGCATTCCTCGCGGACGCGGCGCATCAGCCCGATCGGGTCGTGCCGGAGCTCTTCGAGATGGCCGTGCTCTTCCCGCCCGCCGGAGACCAGGGGCGGCTCACGAAGCGTCATCTTGCTCCTTCTTCAGCGGCGCCTCGGGTTGCACCTCGACGAGTGCGATGTGGACACCCCGGGGCACGGAAACCGCGTTGTGGACGGCGGCGGCGATGTCCGAGGGGCGCAGGAAGTAGGGGTGGCGGGCGAAACCCCACTTCGACCAGTCCTGCAGCAGCGGTCCGACGACCCCGGGATCCCAGCTCATGCCCATCCCGGTGAGCGTCGGGCCGGGACGCACGATCGACGCCCTGACCCCGGTGCCCTCCAGTTCCATCTGCAGTGCCCGTGCCATGGCCTCGACCCCGGCCTTCGACGGCACATAGGCGCCCATTCGCGGCCGGGGCGCGCGCACCACGTCGGAGCCGATGAACACGATGTCGCCTCGCCTGCGGCGCACCATGTCCGGCACGAGTTCCGACACCAGGCGGTGCGCGCCGACCAGATGCACCTGCACCTGGGCCGAAAACCGCTCGGCATCCATCTCGTGGACGAGGGAGGACTCCAGATCTCCCGCTCCGGAAACGAGGATTTCGACCGGACCGAGTGCCTCGGTGGCCGCGGCGGCGAACTGTTTGACCGAGTCCGGATCGGACACGTCGAGCCGGTGCACGAACGCTTCGCCGCCGCCGGCCCGGATGCGGTCGGCGACCTTCTCGCATTCCTCCACCCGCCGTGCCCCGAGGGCGACCGGGTGTCCGGACTCGGCGAGGGCGGCGGCGGTGGCCGCGCCGATGCCGGAGGAGGCCCCGGCGATCACGGACGGACGGCGTCGCGGGTGGGGTTCGAAACGGGGCATGTCAGCGTGTCTCCACTCGCATCGGCAGCGCGGCGAAGCCGCGGACGTTCGTCGAATGCACCCGCCGCACACCGGCGGGTTCGATCTCGTAGGCGGAGATCCGGGAGAGCAGTTCGGTGAGCGCGATCCGCGCCTCCATCCGCGCCAGGTGCGCGCCCAGGCAGAAGTGGATGCCACCGCCGAAACTGGCGACCTGCTGCTCCCGCGGGCGCCCGATCGCGAAGGTGCCCGCCTCCGGGAAGATCCGTTCGTCCCGGTTGGCCGAGCCGACCAGCAGCAGCACTCTGGCTCCGCTGGGCACCGTCTGCCCGTGGTAGTCCAGGTCCGTGGCGGCCGTGCGCGCGATGATCTGGCTGGAGGTGTCGTAACGCAGGGTCTCCTCGATCCAGTCCGGTACGAGGCCCGGATCGCCGAGCACCTTCGCCAGCTCGTCCGGATTCCGCCAGGCCCAGTACACCGCGTTGCCGAGCAGTTTGGTGGTGGTTTCGTTGCCCGCCACCACCATCAGGAACAGGAAGGCGACGATCTCATCCTGACCCAGGCGGTCACCGTCGATTTCGGCGTCCAACAGCGCCGAACACAGATCGCCGGTGCGGCGGGCACGCCGGTCCTCGAGCATCGCGACGTAGTACCGCACGAGCTCGATGGAGGCTTCGATCGCGGACTGCGGCACGTCCAGCACCCCGTCCTCGCGGTGCATCACGGTGTCGGCCAGCAGGCGCAGCCGGTCGCGGTCGGCGGCAGGCACCCCGAGCAGTTCGGAGATCACGTCCATCGGCAGCCTTCCCGCGACCTCGCGGACGAAGTCGAACTCGCGTCGCTCCAACGCCGCCGAGAGGTGCTGCCGGGTCAGTTCCGTGATCCGCCCTTCGAGCTCGCTGATCCGGCGTGGCGTGAAGCCGCGGGAAACCAGCGAACGCATCCGCTGGTGCCGCGGATCGTCCATGGCGAGGAAGGACATCGTCCGATGGGCGTGCGGCCCGTACGCCGCCGGGTCGAGCGAGACACCGTTCGCACTGGACAGTCGCTTGTGGTCGCGGAACCCGGCGGTCACGTCGTCGTAGCGCGACAGCGCCCAGAAATCGAGCTCTTCGTTGCGGTACAACGGCGCTTGTTCGCGAAGACGGGCATAGGCCGGGTACGGATCTTCGTGGAAGTCGTAGTCGTAGGGGTTGAAGGAAACCGCTGCGGACAGGCTTTCGGTCATGAGGCCCCCTTCATGATGAACGCGGCCGTGGTGGCGAGACGGTCGGCGACTTCCCGGCAGGACACGGAGCCCATGCCGGTGGCCGGCACCACTCCGGCGCGAGCCGCCACGTTGCGGACGGTCAGATCGGCATAGCCGACGGCGCGCAGCTCCGCCACCGCCGCATCGGTGAGCCGCCGCACCATCCGGGCCTGGCGTTGCGTGAGCCTGCGGCGCGCCGCTTCGACACTCGCGAAACTAGACACATGTCCAGACGATACTCCAACCAGTGAACTCGGGCAAGAAACCCTTGCCCTCCAACCACTCCTCTTCCCACCCATCCTCACGGTCGAGGTCTCACGCTCGGGCTTTTCACAACGCCCGAACCTTGCGCTTGCCACTGCGGCGAACTAAAGTCTGGACATATGTCCAGTTCCAAACCAGTCGGTTTCGTCGGGCTCGGACAGATGGGGGCACCGATGGCGCGCCGCCTGCTGGACTGGCCCGGCGGGCTCGTCGTGCACGACGCCCGGCCCGAGGCGGCCACCCCGCTGGTGGCAGCGGGCGCACGGGCGGCGGGCAGCGCACGGGAGGTGGCCGCCTCCGCCGAGGTGATCTCGGTGATGGTCCGGGACGACGCGCAGGTCATCGAGGTGCTGTGCGGGCCGGAGGGGGTGGCCGGATCGGCCGCGCCGGGGACGGTGGTGGCGATCCACTCCACCATCGCCGAATCCACCGCCACCCGCCTGGCGCGCGAACTCGCCCCGGCGGGTATCGAGGTCGTGGACGCTCCGGTCAGCGGTGGCGCGATCGGTGCGCATCAGGGCAGCCTCGCCGTGCTCGTAGGTGCCTCCGAGTCCGCTTTCCAGCGCTGCCAAGAGGTTTTCGGGTACTGGTCGAGTCTGGCGATGCACGCCGGACCGCCCGGCGCGGGCACCCGCGCGAAGCTCGCGCGCAATCTGCTGCACTTCGTCGCCTTCACCGCCGCGGCCGAGGCGCAACGGCTGGCCGAAGCCGCCGGCATCGACCTGGTCGAGCTCGGCAAGGTGGTGCGGCATTCCGACGCCGTCACCGGCGGCCCGGGCGCGATCATGCTCCGGCCGACCACGGCGGCGGTGGCGCCGGACGACCCCTGGTTCGGCATCCTGTCGCACGTCCGCGACCTCGGGGAGAAGGACCTCGGCCTGGCCCTTCGGCTCGCCGCCGAACTCGGGGTGGACCTGCCGCTGGCACGGCTGGCGCTGGACGGTTTCGCCGCGGGCCTCGGCGTCGGGCCCGGCTGGTCCACTGTGGAAGGAGAGGCACCGTGAACGGCAAACGGCAACAGGGCCTGGACATGATGAAACAGGTCTACGGCTGGGCGGCGCCGGACGTCCCCGGCGACTACCTGCGGATCACCGCGGAGCACCTGTTCGCCGACATCTGGACCCGCCCGGGGCTCTCCCTGCGGGACCGGCGGCTACTGCTGCTCGGCGTGATCGCCGCGCAGGGCCTGGACGACATCGCCGCGATCCAGGTGAACGCGGCACTGCACAACGAAGAGCTCGACGAGGAACAGCTGCGCGAGATCGCGCTCTTCCTCACGCACTACGTCGGCTGGCCACTGGGCAGCAGGCTGAACACGACCGTGGAAAAGGCGATCGCGCAGCGGGCGCGCCAGGCCGACGGGAGGTAGGACATGACCGAGCGCGAGGACTACTCCGGCGAGTTCGACCCGGATTTCCGGTTCGAGGACCTGTCCAAGGAGGCACTGGTCCGGCTGGTGCGCGAGTTCGCCCTGATCGCCCAGTTGCTGGACCGCTCGTGCATGGCGGCCATCGGCCTGCGGTACGGGCAGGAGGCGGTCGAACAGATCGCGATCGACGAGTGGAAGGGCGCGAGCCCGGTCTACACCGAGCGCATCCGCCGGATCATGAAGATCGAGGGGAACGGGGTCCCCGCGATCTTCAAACAGCTCCAGCTCGACCCGGGCTTCGCCCAGCACTACATGGACGTCCGCTACGAGGTGGCGGACGAGAACAAGGGGTACTTCGAGCTCGCCTCGTGCGGCGCGCTGCTGGACGTGGAGAAGTTCGGCGAGCGCGCGGTGCGCGGCATGTGCCACACCATCGAGGACGGCACCTTCGACGTCACCGCACAGGCGGTGAATCCGAAGGCGCGGATCCGGCCAGTGCACCGGCCGCCGCGGGTGCCCGCCGGGCGGGTGCCGCACTGCCGGTGGGAGGTCACCATCGACGACGACACCGAGGTGCTGCCCGAAGCCGACATCACGAAGCTGACGCGCAGCACGGGAGCGGCGAAGTTCGTGTTCCCGCCGATGCGGGACGGCACCCCGCACATCCCGGAATGACCGTTCAGTCCTGGGAGAGGATGCCCCGCAGGCCGGCCTCGCCGTAGACCGGCCGCAGCCAGGGGGTGAAGTCGGGGCCGCGGCGCAGCCCGTGCCCACCGTCCACATTGATCACCTGACCGGTGATCCAGGCCGACTCCTCGCCGATGAGGAACCGGGCCAGCAGCGCCACGTCCTCGGGCTCGCCGATGCGGGGCAGCGGGGTGCACGCGCGGTAGTCGTCGAGGATCTCGTTCTCCGAGTCGGTGATCACGGCGACCATGCCGGTGCGGATCAGCCCGGGCCGGATGCAGTTGACGCGTACGTTGCTGGGGCCGAGTTCGTCGGCGGCCAGGCGGCACAGGTGGTCCACGCCCGCCTTGGACACCCCGTAGGCGCCGAACCAGCGGTGTGTCACGTCAGCCGCGATCGAGGAAACGGCCACAAAGGACCCGCGGCCCGCCGCGGCCATCACCGGGGCCGCGTGTTTGAGCGCGATCAGGGTGCCGGTGAGGTTGGTGTCCACCGAGGCACGCCACGCCTCGAGCGGGATCCGGGTGAGCGGACCGACCCAGCCGGACCCGCCCGCGCAGGCGACGACCCCGTCCAGCCTGCCGCCCGCCCGCCGGACCGTCTGCTCGACGGCCGCGGCGACGGCGTCCTCATCGGTGACGTCGGCGACGACGTAGCCCGTGCGAGCACCGGGGGCGGCGGTTTCGCCGAGCACCTTCACCGCCTCGGCGAGCTTCTCCTCGGTGCGGCCGCACACGGTCACGTGCGCTCCGGCGGACGCGAACAGCTTCGCCACGCCGAGGCCGATCCCGCCTCCGCCACCGGTGACGAGGATTCCCCAGCCTTCGACGCCCATCACTGCCTCCACTCACAGAGGAACCTGTTCTCGACCTTTCGAACCTTATTGGTACGACAGGCCAGAAGACCATCGCGAATGTTACAAGAACATGTTCTACTAAGATATGCCTGATTTCGTGATTCAGGGCGAGCGGGTCGCACTCCCGGTCGAGATCCGGACCGCCACCGCCGCCTCGGCGATGTTCCTCGTGCGCGCCGCCGCCGTCCGCTCGGTGCTGTCCTACACCGGACTGCGGGTGTTCGAGCCCCTGCCCGGCAGGGCGATCTGCTCACTGGCCTTCGTGCGGTACGTCGACGGCGACCTCGGCCCCTACCACGAGTTCGCGGTGGCCTACCTGATCCGGCCACCGGACCGCGGCGGCTACGGCGTGTTCATCCACTGGCTGCCGGTGAACGGCGGCTTCACCATGGAGGCGGGCCGCAAGATCTGGGGATTTCCCAAGGAGCTGGCCGAAATCGACCTCGGCTTCGGCGGCGGCCACGCGCAGTGCACCGTGCGCGACGGGGACAACCTGGTCGCCGGTCTGCGCGTCCGCCCCGGACTGCGCGTGCCGGCGGGCAGCACCGCCGCCGCGATCGACGCCTACACGCACCGCGACGGGGTGCTGCGACGCACGCAGTGGAGCATGAACCCGTCGGACGTGCGGGCGCGCCCCGGCGGGGCGGCGCTCACCCTCGGACCGCACCCGGCCGCCGAGGAACTGCGCAGCATCGGCCTGCCCAAACGGCCCTTGTTCAGCAGCACGATCGGCCTGCTGCGGATGAGCTTCGGCGAGGCCGAAGAAGTCCGCTGAGCCCGCGGTGCCCGGGCAGAGCCCCGGCCACGTGATCGGCACCGGGTTCTGACCTGGGGCTACGATGCGGGGCATGGCTGACACCACGGTGCGGGCAGGCATGCCCCTTCCCCCGAATCGGACCGGCACGTACGGCAGCGGGCCCGCCGCACTGTGATGGAGCCCGTTCGCCGCATCGTGGACGGGCGCCGCGCCGGCACGGT
This sequence comes from Amycolatopsis rhizosphaerae, assembly GCF_007713715.1. Lineage (GTDB taxonomy): Bacteria > Actinomycetota > Actinomycetes > Mycobacteriales > Pseudonocardiaceae > Amycolatopsis_E > Amycolatopsis_E rhizosphaerae. Next base: position 4,414 of record NZ_VJWX01000064.1, on the reverse strand, counting down.
GCAACGCCTGCTGTCCGCCGCCGTCGAAGAGGTCCGGGCCGTGGAGTACCACGAGCTGACGGTGCGCTCCGTCGCGCGCCGTGCGGACGTCTCCCCCGCGACCGCCTACACGTATTTCTCGTCCAAGGAGCACCTGGTCAGCTCCATCCTGTGGTGGAAGCTGCAGGCGGTACCAATCCCGGATCCCGTACCGGGGGAAACGGCCTCGGCGCGTCTCGTCGCGGTGATCCGCGGTATCACGCAGCTGTTCGCCGACGAACCGGAACTCAGCCGCGCGTGCACCACGGCACTGCTGGCCGACGACGCCGAGGTGCGCCGCCTACGGGACCAGATCGGCACGGAGCTGGTCGACCGCCTGACCGAGGCGATCGGCCCCATGCCGGACACCGCCGCGAAGGCGCTGACCATGGCCACCGTCGGCGGCTTCGTGCTGGCGGGCACCGGTTACCTCCGCTTCGAAGAGCTTCCCGACCGGCTGGCCGACATCACCGACCTGCTGCTGGAAGGCGCCTCGCCCGCGAAGCCGCGCAAACGCCGCGCCCGCTGACCGGCTCACCGCCCCTTGCCCGCGCCGCTGGTCCACTGTGGACGCGGGCTCAGCGGTGCATGGCGGTGACGAACTGGTGGGTGGCCGCGTCCACGAGCTCCTCCGGCGTGGTCGCCAGCCTGCCGGTGAGCCAGCCGGTCAGCACCTCGGCCAGTCCGCCGACGAACAGCAGCGCGTTGATCTCCGCCCGGGGCTGCGGCAGGGCGGCCCGCCCGTGCAGCGCCTCGGCCTGGGTCACGACCAGTGCGGCGAAGTTCGCCAGCAGTTCGTGGCGGCGCAGGCGCAGCGGCGCGGAGGCGGAGGATTCGATGATCGCCACGCGGCCCTTGCGCGGATCGGCGGTCAGCAGGGTCACGAAGGCGCGGATCGCGGCCCTCGCCTTGTCCGCCACCTCGCCCTCGGCTTCGCGAAGCGCGCCGAGCACGGCGTCGCGCACCTCGGCGGCGATCTGGTCGATCACCGCCAGCAGCAGTTCCTCCCGACCGCCGAAGCTTTCGTAGAAGTACCGCTCGGTGAGCTTGGCGGCCGAGCACACCGCGGTCATGGTCGTCCGCTCGAACCCCTCGGTGCCCAGCAGCTCCAGTCCGGCTTCGAGCAGCCGGGCGCGGCGCTCGGCCTTGCGGTCGCTGGCGCTGACCCCCCGGTACGGACGACTCGTGGCTCCCATACCGCACATCTTGACAGACGGCCCTGTCTGATCGATTCTGGGCATACTTTGACTGGATGGTCTGTCAGATTTGGAGGCCCTCGTGGGCAAGGTCCTGGCAACGGCGCCGAGGAACAGCACACTCCGTCCGATCCCGGGCGATCCCGGGCTGCCGTTCATCGGCTACACCCACCGCTACATGCGGGATCCGGTCGCGTTGTGGCGCGAGCGGTACGACCGCTACGGCCCCGTCTCGTGGTTCGGCTCCTTCGGCTCCCGCTTCGTCTCCCTGCTGGGGCCCGACGCCTGCGAGATCGCGCTGATCAACCGCGACAAGGCGTTCTCCAACGGCGAGGGCTGGCGCTACCTGATCGGCCCGTTCTTCGACCGGGGCCTGATGCTGCTCGACTTCGACGAGCACCTGCTGCACCGCCGGATCATGCAGCAGGCCTTCACCAACGAGCGGCTCGCCCGCTACGCCGCCGCCCTGCACCCGGCGGTCGACGCGGGGCTGGCGCGCTGGCGGCCCGGCCCGGGCTTCCATGCCTACCCGGCGATCAAGGAGCTCACGCTCGAGTTGGCCACCGGCATCTTCATGGGCGGCGCCGAAGGCAGCGGCCCGGCCAGGATGCGGCGGATCAACAGAGCGTTCATCGACTGCGTGCAGGCGGCCACCTCGATCGTGCGGCTGCCGCTGCCGGGCACCCGGTGGCGGAAGGGCCTGGCGGGCAGACGGTTGCTGGAAGCGTTCCTGCGCGAGTACCTGCCCGCCCGCCGGGACAGCGACGGCGACGACATGTTCTCCGTACTGTGCCGGGTCGAATCCGAGGACGGCGAGCGGTTCGGCGACGACGACGTGATCAACCACATGGTGTTCCTGCTCATGGCGGCCCACGACACCTCGACGATCACGATCTCGACGATGATGCGCTACCTCGGGCAGTACCCGGAATGGCAGCGGCGGTGCCGGGAGGAGTCGGCCGCGCTGGGCACGGAAAGCCCGACGCTGAAGCAGCTCGACGAGCTGACCTCGCTGGATCTGGTGATGAAGGAGTCCATGCGGCTGGTGTCCCCGGTGCCCACCCTGGCCCGCAAGACGGTCAAGGACACCGAAGTGCTGGGCCACTTCCTGCCGTCGGGCACGCTGGTGGCGATCACCCCGCACTTCACCCACCACATGGCCGAGTACTGGCCCGACCCGGAACGCTTCGACCCCGAGCGGTTCGCACCGCACCGCCGGGAGGACCGCGTCCACCGGCTGGCGTGGGAGCCCTTCGGCGGCGGGGTGCACAAATGCCTCGGCATGCACTTCTCCGGCGCCGAGATCAAGATCGTGCTGCACCACCTGTTGCGGCGCTTCGAATGGCACGTCCCGGCGGACTACCGCGACCGGATCGACTTCACCTCGCTGCCCTATCCCAAGGACGGGCAGCCGGTCGAGCTCCGTCCGCTGGTCAGATCCCGGTGATCCGTTCCTGTTTGAGCCGGATTCCCGCGGCCTCGCGGTCCCAGGTGTCCCCGGTGATCCCGGCGGACCGCAGGCGGTGCTTTTCGATCTTGGCGGTGGGCGTCTTGGGAAGGTCGTCCAGAACGCGGATGTAGCGCGGCACCATGAAGTAGGCCATCCGCTCCCCCAGGAACCGCACCAGTTCGGCCGGATCGATCTCCCGCCCGTCCACGGGGGAGACGATGGCGAGCACGTCGTCCTCACCGTGCGGGCTCGGCACGGCCACCACCGCCGCCTCGCGGACCGCGGGGTGCGCGGTGATCTCCGCCTCCACCTCGAAGGAGGAGATGTTCTCGCCCCGGCGGCGGATCGCGTCCTTCACCCGGTCCACGAAGAAGTACTCGCCGCCGGGGCTGCGGCGGAACGCGTCGCCGGTGTGGAACCACCCGTTGCGCCAGGCCCTCGCGGTGGCCTCGGGCATGTTCCAGTAGCCGGAGTTCATCGCCCACGGCCGGTCGGTCCGCAGGACCAGCTCGCCCGCCTGCCCGTCGGGCACCTCCCGGTCGTACTCGTCGACCAGCCGGGCCTGCACGCCCCGGCGCACCCGGCCGCAGGTGCCCGGGGTGGCCGGATCGGGTTCGGAGATGATCGGCACCGAGGTTTCGGTCATGTTGAACAGCGCGACGACCCTGACCCCGAAACGGCGGGAGAACTCCCGCGAGTCATTGCTCAGCGGCACCATGAACACGGTCCGAAGTGGATGGTCGCGGTCGCGGGGCGAATGCGGTTGCTTCGCCAGGAAGGTGGCCATCACGCCGAGCAGCGTGACATGGGTGGATTCGGTGGCCCGCACCATGTCCCAGAACCGGGCGGTGTCGAACCGGTCCACCACCGCCACCGAGCCGCCCAGCAGCAGGGCGGCGTAGGTGCCGATCGTGCCGCCGGCGTGGAACAGCGGCAGGGTCAGCAGGTAGCGGTCCCCGGCATCGAACACCTCCGAGAAGGCCGCACCCGAGGTGGCGGCCAGATGCGCGTAGGAGCACACCACGCCCTTCGACGGGCCGGTGGTGCCCGAGGTCAGGATGATCGCGTACGGATCCCAGGGCTGGACCGGCTTTTCCGGGGTCACGATCGTGCCGTCGGGATCGGCCCAGTCCTGTGCGGTCAGCGGGATCACCTGCTCGAGCTGGGCGGTGTCGATCTCGGACAGCCGTCCGGCGAGGCCGGGGTGCACCACCATCACCCGCGCGCCGGACAGCCGGATGGCGTGTTCGAGCAGCCGCCCGCGGTAGGCGGGGTTGAGCGGGACGTAAATGGCGCCGAGCAGGTTGCTGCCATACCACACGCGCACCGCCTCGGGCCCGTTCGGCAGCCAGGACAGCACGCGGTCCCCGTGCCGGACACCGAGCCCGGCCAGGTGGCGGGCCGCGGTGTTCGCGGCGAGCCAGGCATCGGTGAAGGTCCACTTGGTGCCGTCACCGAAGACGACGTGCACGTCGTCGGGGCGCTGCTCGGCCTGCCGCCGCAGGACCGGCCCGAGCACGCACTCCTCGGCGGAGGGAACGGCCGAGCTCCAGTAATCCATCGCGGTTCCTCGCTTTCCGTCGAGGAGGAAACGCCTTCTGTATGAGCGTTTATACAAAACCCGCCCGCTCACGGTCAAGGCCACCCGGCCCCGGCAAATTCCGGCCGGCTCGGTCGGTGCCCGGCCCGAGCGACTGCTGTGAGGGGTCCCCTCACGGGAAAGGAACGCCCACCGAAGGTGGGACACAAC
>NZ_VJWX01000649.1 GCF_007713715.1 Amycolatopsis rhizosphaerae | reverse complement strand
AGCCCGGACAGGGTGGCGGAGGTGGTGCCGGACGCCACCGGGCAGACCCGCCCGACCCGCATCCCGGTCTCGGTGAGGGTGCCGGTCTTGTCGGTGCAGACCGTGTCGACCCGCGCCAGCCCCTCCAGCGCGGGAAGCTCCTGCACCAGGCACCGGCGGCGGCCCAGCCGGATCACCCCGGCCGCGAACGCGATGCTGGTCAGCAGCACCAGCCCTTCGGGCACCAGCGGGACCAGCGCGGCCACCGTGCCCCGCACCGTCTCGACGGGCCCCTGATGGGCCCTCAGCTGCCCGTAGACCGTCACCGCCGCGGCCGGGACGAACAGCCAGGTGATCCAGCGGAGGATCCGGTCGATCCCCGCGCGCAGTTCGGAACGGGTGAGCGCGAAGCGGCTCGCCTGCTCGGCGAGTTCGTTGGCGTAGGCCGCGTTGCCCACCTTCGTGGCCCGGTACCGCCCGGTGCCCGCGACCACGAAGCTGCCGGACCGGACCTGCTCGCCCGGCTTCTTGGCCACCGGGTCCGGCTCGCCGCTGAGCAGCGATTCGTCCACCGCCAGTCCCGCACCGGCCAGCACGACGCCGTCGACCACGAGCTGGTCGCCGGGGCCGAGGTCGATCACGTCGTCCAGGACGATCCACTCGGTGGGAACGTCGGTGACCACGCCGTCGCGCACCACGCGCGGCCGCGCCTCGCCCAGGATCGCCAGCCGGTCCAGCGTGCGCTTGGCCCGCAGTTCCTGCACGATCCCGATCAGGGTGTTGACCAGGATGATGAAGCCGAAGAGCGCGTCCTGCGGCGGGCCGATCACCAGGATGATGGCGAACAGGGTGCCGATGATCGCGTTGAAGCGGGTGAACACGTTCGCCCGCACGATGTCCACGGCGCTGCGGCTGCCGCGGCGGACGACGGTGTTGGCCTGCCCCCGTTCGGCGCGCTCCCGGGCCTCGGCCGCCGACAGGCCCGCGGTGGCGAGGGTGCCCGGCCCGTCCACGGCCGGCTTCACGGCCGCACGATCGCGGTGCGGGTCGCGGTGTTCCACAGGATCGAGCCGTGCTGGAAGTCGCTGCGCCTGCCCTCGGGGACGGGGTATTCGTCGCTCACGGGCAGGCCGAGCCTGCTGTCGGGACCGCCGAGCTGCAGGTACTGGCCGAGGATCGCGCCGTTCATCTCGTGCGCCCCGGTCGCGGGCGAAAAGTAGACGATCCCGCCCTGGAAGGTGCCCGCTCGTCCGCCGGTGACGGCGTACTCGTCCGTGGTGGGGTAGCCGAGGAAACCCTTTTCCCAGTTCAGGGCGGCCCACTTGTCCCTGATGGCGCCGTGGACCTCGTGGGCCCCGGTCGCGGGGGTGTAGTAGATCGACCCGCCCTGGAAGTGGTTGTAGCGGCCGACCCCGTCCGGTGCCGGGGTCTCGTCGGTGGTGGGGTAGCGCAGCACGCCCCGTTCCCAGCCCAGTGCCGCCCATCTGCTGCGGATGACGTTGTACACCTCGTGGGCGCCGGTGGCGGGGCTGTAGTAGATCGACCCGTCCTGGAAGTGGTTGAACCGCCCGCCGCCGTCCGCGGCCGTTTCGTCGGTGGTGGGGTAGTGCAGCAGCCCGCGTTCCGAGCCGAGCGTGGCCCACTTGTCGCGGATGATGCCGTGCACCTCGTGGGCCCCGGTGGCGGGGGAGAAGTAGATCGAACCCGCGACGAAGTGGTTCAGCCGTCCGCCGTCGGCGGCCTCGGTCTCGTCGGTCACCGGATAGGACAGGAACGAGTCCGGCCCGCCCAGCGCGAAGTACCTGGCGCCGATCGCGCCGTGCACCTCGTGCGCGCCGAGGTCTTCGCGCCAGAAGATCCGCCCGCCCTGGTACCACTGCTCCGCGCCGTGGGACGGGGCGGCGGCCAGTTCGGCGCTGCCGGGCGTCCCGACCGGCGAATGCTCGGCGCCCAGGTCGGCGTACTTGCGGCCGATGACCCCGCGGGTCACCGACAGGCTGGGATCGGCGAAGCCGTATCCCATGCTGCGCAAGGTGTTGATGACCGCTCCGAGCGCGGCGACATCGGTGGAGTTGTCGCTCAGGTGCATCCGGATCGTGGCGCCGGGGACGGTGTACTGGCGGACCCTGGCCAGGATCGCGTCGATGCTCGTGCCCTGGTCCCCGGTTGTGTCGAAGGTCCAGTCGTAGTTGACGTAGTAGCCGTGCCGGGCCAGATCGCGGTTGACCCCCTGGTCGAGGTAGCCGTCCCGGTAGGGCGTGCGGAACCAGCCCGCCGAGGAGAAGCCGAGCCGGTTGAACACCGCCTCGGCGCGGTCCATTTCGGACCATCGCTGCGCCTGGTCCTGCATCGTCAGGTACGGGTGGTCGTAGGTCGCGTTGATCAGCTTGTGCCCGGCGCCGAGCAGCGCCCTGGTCTGGTCGGGGAACTTTTCGGCGTACCGCCCGGTGAGCGCGAACCCGGCGGTGATCTTGTTGTCCCGCAGGATGTTCAGCACCGCGTTCGTGTCGCCGGGGCTCCACCAGTCCGCGTCGAAGGTCAGCGTCACCACCTTGGCGGTGGTGTCGTAGGCGCGGGTGAATACCGCGGCCGTCTCGGGCGGGGCGCCGGCCGCGCGGGCGGCCGGTGCGAGTCCGGTGGTCAGGAGCAGCGCCGTGGCCAGCACGCCCAGCCGCCCGCCGGTCCTCCGGCGGGCGGACCGGCGCCGGAACGGCGGGACCGTCTCCGTCAACGCGTTCACGGCATCCAGGGTGACCGAGCGTGGCCGCGCGGAGACAGGTGCCGAAAGTCCCATCGCGGCCGACGAAAGTCCCTGCCCCCGGTTCATGCGTCCGTTTCGGAGGAGTTCCTGTGGACACCGTCGCGGATGACGACGACCGGGCAGTGCGCGTGCTGCACGCAGTGCTGTCCCACCGAACCGAGCAGCGCACCGGCGAACCCGCCGTGCCCGCGGCTGCCCACCACCAGCAGATCCGCGCCCTCGGCCGCCGACAGCAGCACCGAGGCGGTGATGCCCTCGCGGACCGCCGGGTGCACCGTCACGGCGGGCGCGGTGCCGAGCACCTCGGTCAGGGTGTCGGCCAGCGCCCGCGAAGCCAGCGTTTCCAGGTCGACGTCGACCGACGGGGCCCAGCCGTAGGCGCTGGGGTAGTGCCAGGCGAACACCGCCTCCACCTCCGCGCCGGTCAGTTCCGCCTGCCGGACCGCCCAGCGCAGCGCCTCCTTCGACGATGGGGATCCGTCGACCCCGACCACGATCCGGGACACCGACTCCACTGTGGACACCTCAACCTCCCGTGTTTCCGGCCTCGGCCCGCCTTGGGCCCGGCCGAGGAAGACGGTGCCAGCCCGGCCTCGCCCCGGCCGGGGGATTTGGTCGCCTGCCCGGAGGACTTCCGCCCCTGTGGTCTTTCCGCCGGGCGGCCTTGTCTGGGGGAGTGCCGGGGACACCGGCCCGCAGGATGAGAG
>NZ_VJWX01000648.1 GCF_007713715.1 Amycolatopsis rhizosphaerae | reverse complement strand
GATCCGGGCCGCGGGGGCGGGGGCCAGGTGCACCACCTTCATCCGGGTCATCTCGTCGAGCAGTTCGGGCCCGTAGCCGAAACCTTCGCCGCTCGCCCCCCGGGGCTGGGCCGCGCCGCCGGGCGCCCCGCCGAACACCCCGTTGATCTTCACGGTGCCCACGGGCAGCCGCCGCCACGCGCGCTGCGCGTGCTCCATCGAGTTCGTCAGCACCGTCGCCGCGAGCCCGTACCGGTCGTCGGACGCCTCGAGCAGGGCCTGGTCGAAGTCGGCCACGACCCGGACCGGGGCCACCGGCCCGAACGTTTCCTCCCGCAGCACGCGCATCGTCGGCGTGCAGCCGGTGAGCACGGTCGCCGGGTAGAACGCGCCAGGGCCGTCCGGGATCTGCCCGCCGGTCAGCACCTTCGCACCACCGTGGCGGGCGTCCACCACGTGCTCGTGCACGTGATCACGCTGCCGCCGGTCCACCAGCGGCGCCATCGGCACCCGGTCCGGGCGCAGACGTGCCTGCCCCACCAGTGCTTCGAGGAAATCGGGGGCGATCTCCCTCGGCACGTAGATCCGCTCCACCGACACGCAGATCTGGCCGGCGTTGGTGAACGCGCCGATCGCCGCCTGCTCGGCGGCCCAGGCCAGGTCCACGCCGGTGTCCACGATCAACGGGTCGTTGCCGCCGTTTTCCAGCAGCGCCTTGGCACCCGTCGCCGCCGCGGCGGCGGCGATCGAGCGCCCGGTGGTGGTGCTGCCGACGTGGGCGATCACATCCACCTCGGGATGTGCGACCAGGCGCGCCCCCACCCGGCCGTCACCCGGAACCCACCGCAGCACATCGGCGGGCACCTTCCGCCCGATCACCTCGGTCAGCCGCTGCCCCACCAGCGGGCAGCGCTCGCTCGGCTTGTGCACCACGGCGTTCCCGGTGGCCAGCGCGGCACCGAGCAGGCCGCAGGCCACCGCCACCGGGTCGTTCCACGGGGTCAGTGCCACCACGACACCGCGCGGTTCGGGCACCATCACGTCGGTCGCGCCCCAGTCCCCCAGCAGGCTTCTGCCGCGGTGCACAGGCCCCAGTTCGGCGTACTGGTCGAGGGTGGCGGCACCGGCCAGAACCCCGCCTTCGGCCTCCTCGGGCAGCTTTCCCGTCTCCTGGTGGTTCAACTGCGCCAGCTCACCGGCCCGCTCCCGCAGTTCGGCCGCGGCGGCGCGCAGGGCCGCCGCCCGCTCGGTGGCCGGAGTCCGGGCCCAGGCGGGAAACGCCCTGCGTGCCGCCACCACGGCGTCACCGGCGTCGGAGACGTCAGGCACCGGCCGCCGTTCGATCAGATCCGTCATCGCAGTCCTCCTCCGCGCGGAGGAGTACCCGGGTGGGTGCGATCGACACGCGGGCCCTGCTTCAGCCTTCGGCCGCCTTCTGCGCCCTGGCATAGGCGAGCTGCAGGAAGTCCGCCCCCGCCAGCGAAGCGAACGTCCCGGCGACCAGCCGGGTGACGCGGGGTGCGAAGACCAGGCCGGTGGTGAACGCCGTGACCATCCACAGGTCCAGGCAGAACGGGCAGGTCAGCAGTTCCCCGACGCTGTGCCGCAGGCCGCTGGGCTTGCGCACCTCCTCCATCACCTCGGCGGGACCGCCGGTGTCCCGGTACCGGGTGAACGGCGCGCGGAGCGGACTGGTCACCGCGTCCTTGCTCACGGTCCGCGACAGTTTGTGCGTTCCCAGCGCGAGGATCGCCAGGTCCTGGACCGGAACCCGGCGCGGCAGCCTGCGGCCGGTCAGCGCGGCCGCCGTCGCCGCCAGCGCCACGAGCAGGGCGTAGACCGCCATCACGACCAGGTAGCCGCCCAGCGGGCGGTCGGCACCCCCGCGGTAGGCGTGGGCTTCCTGCTTCAACTCGTCCATGTGCCCTCCCTTCACCCGCGCCTGGTTACCCTCGCGGCCGCGTGACAACCACGGGGCGCGGGACGGAGGTACGGTGTTGCGGTGAGCGACAAGGACATCATCGGCAGCATCGACGGACTCATCGCCGAGGAGCACCAGCTCAGGGAGAAGGCCTCGAGCGGCGGTCTCGACGAAACCGACCGCACCCGCATCCGCCACCTGGAACAGCAGCTCGACCAGTGCTGGGATCTGCTGCGGCAGCGGCGTGCCCGCCGGGAATTCGGTGAGGACGAGTCCGGGGCCCACGTGCGCCCCGCCTCCGAGGTGGAGTCCTACCAGCAGTAGGCCGCCGACCGCCCCGAAGCCACCATGACCGGGGCGGAACTTGTGTGCGCGGACCCCATACCTCTCCTCCTTGTGCCGCCCTACGTTTTCGGGCGACACAAGGAGGTGTGTGCCATGCTCAGACGCTTCGTGCCAACGGCCGTCGGTCTGCTCATCGCGTTGTTGCTGTCCCCCGTCACCGCCGGCGCGGCCACCTGCCGCCCCGCCGCCCGGGTTCCCGGCGCCGAGTTGCAGGAGTGGTCCTGCCTCGACGATCTGAGCACCGCGGGCACCGTCGCTTCGGGACACACCGTCCCGGCGGACTGGGCGGGGCTCACCGCGAGCACCCTGCCCGCCCCGACCCCGGTGCCCGGAATGCAGGTCGACGGCTATTTCCCCGACACGTCGACCACGAACACCCATCACGGCTGGAACCACGACTCCCAGTTCGTGCTGCGCCTTCCGGCGCACTGGAACGGCGGCCTGGTGGTCAGCGGCACTCCCGGCAACCGGGCGCAGTACGCCAACGACCGCGCGATCGCCGACTACGTGCTGGCCCAGGGATACGCCTTTGCCGCCACCGACAAGGGCAACACCGGAGTCCGGTTCTTCACCGACCCGGGCGGGGTCGCCGAGTGGAACTTCCGTCTCACTCAGCTGACCGTCGCCGCGAAGGCGACGCTGGCCCGCTACTACGGACGGCCACCGGTGCGCACCCTCGCCGCGGGCATGTCCAACGGCGGTTATCTGGTGCGGTGGCAGCTGGAGAACCGCCCCGGCCTCTACGACGGCGGCGTCGACTGGGAAGGCACGCTGTGGTCCCAGCACGACAACCTGCTCGAGTTCCTGCCCGCCGCGCTGCGCGCCTACCCGGCCGGTGACCACGACGCCATGCTCAAGGCGGGGTTCGCGCCGGGTTCGGAGTTCCTGTGGGACTTCCACTACCGCGTCTACTGGGATCTCACCCAGCGCATCTACCGCGAATCGCTCGACCCCGGTTACGACGGGGCCCTCCAGGCCGGGATTCCCTTCTGCCAGAGCGGAACCCCGAACTGCGACGCGGACTACGACTACGCGGCGCGGCCAGCTTCGGTGCACCGGGCGGTGGAGCGGATCTCGCTCACCGGCCGTATCGGCAAGCCGCTGATCACGCTGCACGGCACCCTGGACAGCCTGCTGCCGATCAGCCGCGACTCCGACGTCTACGACCGGATGATCGGCGAGGCGGGCCGGGCGGGGCTGCACCGGTACTACCG
>NZ_VJWX01000647.1 GCF_007713715.1 Amycolatopsis rhizosphaerae | reverse complement strand
GCCCCTGATCGACCGGCGGGACAGGCGCGGCGGTGTCGCGGCGGCGGGCCCGCAGTTCCTCCAGCACCTCGTCCCGTCCCCGCCCGCGCAGCAGGAACAGGACGAACGGATCGGCGTCGACCTCGTCGGCCACGAGGTAGCACACCGCGGCCGAATGCTTGCACGGATCGGCGCGGTCGGGGCAGGAGCAGCGAGGCAGCAGGTCGCCAGGGCCGGGCAGCAGGTCCGCCCCCGAAGCACGGGCGTCCTCGGCGAGTTCCGGTGGCAGTTCGCCGTCGAGCAGCGCGGCGGCGTGCCCGGCCCGGCTCGCCACGGTGCCCAGCAGGGTGTCCCACTGGGCGGCGGTGAACCGGTGGGTGCGGATGGTGACCCGGTACGGCGTGGGCAGGCTGCCGCGTACCTTGGCCCGGATCTCCCCCGGCGCCACCTCCAGCAGGATGACCATGCCCTTGCGGGCGTAGGTCCGCCCGCGCGGCAGGCGGTTCGGATCCAGCTGGGCCCGGCCTTCGAGGGCCTCGACCCACGCCCGGCCCCACCAGGTGGCACCGAAGGTGCGGCGGCTCACGGCTGTTCCCCCAGCCGCACGAGGTCGGCCAGCTGATCGTCGGTCAGCTCGGTGATCCAGTCCTCGCCCGCCCCGACCACCGACTCGGCGAGCCCGCGCTTGGTCTCCAGCACGGCCGCGATCCGGTCTTCGAGGGTGCCCTCCGCGATCAGCCGGTGCACCTGCACCGGCCGGTCCTGGCCGATCCGGTAGGCGCGGTCGGTGGCCTGGTCTTCGACCGCGGGGTTCCACCACCGGTCGTAGTGGATCACGTGGGTGGCGCGGGTCAGGTTCAGGCCGACCCCGCCTGCCTTGAGGGACAACAGGAACACCGGGATGTCGCCGGACTGGAACCGGCGCACCATGTCCTCCCGCTGCCGGGCGGGTGTCGCGCCGGAAAGCAGTTCCACGGGAAGCCCGCGCTCGGCGAGCCGGGTGGCGAGCAGGCGGCACAGCCGCACGTACTGGCTGAACACCAGCACGCTTTCGCCCTCGTCGAGGATGACGTCCAGCAGTTCCTCGAACGCGGCGAGCTTGCCGGACCGGCCGGTCAGCGGACCGTTCTGCTTGAGGTACTGGGCCGGGTGGTTGCAGATCTGTTTGAGCTCGGTGAGCAGTTTGAGCACCTGCCCCCGCCTCTGCACCCCCTTCGATTCCCGGATGGCGGCGAGGTTTTCCCGCACCACCGCCTCGTAGAGGGTGGTCTGCTCGGTGGTGAGCGGCACGAACCGGTCGGTCTCGGTCTTGCGGGGCAGCTCCGGCGCGATCTCGGGGTCGGTTTTGCGGCGCCGCAACAGGAACGGGCGCACGGTCGCGGCGAGCCGCCCGATGGCGGCCGGATCGCGGTCACGTTCGATGGGCCGGGCGAAACCGCGCCGGAAATGCTCGAGACCGCCCAGCAGGCCCGGGGTCGTCCAGTCCAGAATGGACCACAGCTCGGTGAGCCGGTTCTCCATCGGGGTGCCGGTGAGGGCCACCCGCGCGGCGGTCGGGATCCGCCGGAGTTCCTTGGCGGTCACCGAAAGCGGGTTCTTCACGTGCTGCGCCTCGTCCGCGGCGACCAGCCCCCAGCGGACCTCCGCGAGCGCTTCGCGGTCGCGCCGGAGCACCCCGTAGGTGGCGAGCACCACCTCGTCCGGCGCGAGTTCGGTCAGGTGCCTGCCGCCGCCGTGGAAGCGGCGCACCGGGATCTTGGGCGCGAACCGGGCGAACTCGCGCTCCCAGTTGCCCAGCAGCGAGGTCGGGCACAGCACGAGGGTGGGCCCGGCGGCGAGGTCGCGCCGGTGCAGGTGCAGTGCGATCAGCTGGATGGTCTTGCCCAGCCCCATGTCGTCGGCGAGGCAGCCGCCGAGGCCGAGTTCGGTCATCTTGGCCAGCCAGGCGAGCCCGGCCCGCTGGTACGGACGCAGCGTCGCCTGCAGCTCCGGCGACGGCACGACCTCCGCGGCCGTGGTTTCCTTCAACCGTCCGAGCAGGCCGGAAAGCGCCTCGGGTGGCGAAAAGTCGAGCTCCTCACCGTCCACTTCGACCGTTCCGGTGAGCGCGGCGGCCAGCGCCTCCGCCACGGTGAGGGTGCGGTTCGTGCGCCGCCGCAGCCGGGCCAGCAGGTCCGGATCGGCGCGGACCCACTGGCCGCGCACCCGCACCAGCGGCCGCTTGGCCTCGGCCAGCGCGGCGACCTCCTCCTCGGTGAGCGTTTCGCCGCCGAGCGCCAGCTGCCAGCGGAAGGCGAGCAGATCGGTGAGCCGGAACGCGGCCTCGCCCTCGCTGCCGGGAGAGGGGGTGGCCCCGGCACGCAACCGCAGGCTCTCGGCGAACATCTCCTTGGGCCACAACACTTCCACGCCCGCGCCCCGCAGCGCCTCGGTCCCCGTGCCGAGCAGTTCGACGAGTTCCTCATCGGTGAACACGACCTCGCTGGGCGAGGCGGTCTCCAGCGCGCGCCCCAACGGCGCCCACGCGCGGGCACCGCGTCGCAGCCCGATCAGCAGCTGCGCCTCGACCTGCTCGCCGAAACGCGACAACACCGCGTCGGGTGCCTGCCACAGCGCGGCCGCGTCGAGCACGAGACTCGGGTCGGCGGCACTGCGCAGGGCCAGCACACCGGCGAAACCGAAGTCGTCCGGCGCCTCACCCTCCCGGGTCTCGACGCGGAGCAGCAGCTGCGCCTCGGGCGGTTGCCGGGCGGCGAGCCATTCGGCGTCCGCGGCGCCGAGCAGGGTGGGCTCGGTGGCGGCGAAGGCGGGCCCGCCGGCGGCGACGCGGGCGGCCGGTGTGCGTACGAGGACGTCCGCGGTGGCGTCCCAGAGCGCGCGGACCAGTGACTCCGGTGAGTGCAGCCGGATGCGTTTGAGCCCGGACAGCGGCAGCGCGTGCGCTTCCGGCGGGAGGGCCGCGGCGAGTTCGCGGAGCAGGTTCTCGTCCGCCGATTCCAGCGGGCCGACGCGCCAGGAGTCCAGGCCGCCGGGGCTCACGGCGGGCAGCAGCCGGCCCCGCGCGATCAGGGTGAGCGCGGCCGAGACCGCCGCGGACCACGCGGCGAGCGCGGGCCCGGCGGGCTCGGCGAGGTTCAGCAGGGACGGGATCGCCTCGCGCAGCGGGAGCACGCGGGCGTGCACCGTGGTGCGGCGGAACTTCCTGCCCTCGGGCAGCACCAGTTCGACCGGGGTGTCGCCGTCACCATCGCCCCAGCAGGCGAACACGCCCTCGCGCGGCGGATCCGAGGGGACGAAGATCGCCTGGGTGCCGGGTGTCAGCTCCACCCGCCCACCATAGATCCCGCGGCCACGCCGCCCGGCGCGAAGGGCGCCAACCGCTCGTCAACCCGGCCGTGAAGGGTCCCTTCACAGCCGATACGACCGTGAAGGGCCCCTTCACGGCAAACGACAGCCCCCACCGACACCTGCCGGATGGTGGGAGGC
>NZ_VJWX01000646.1 GCF_007713715.1 Amycolatopsis rhizosphaerae | reverse complement strand
CGACAGCACCCGCGAGGTCGGCGACGAGTAGAGCCGCAGCATCTCGGGCACGAACGGCGCCTCGTACCCGACCGCGATCACCACATCGCCGGTGCCGGCGCGGAGCAGTTCCGCCCCCAGCCCGATCGCCTGGTGCCCGCCCACGCACGCGTTGCTCAGCGTCGTCACCATGCCGCGGGCTCCCAGCCGGATCGCGCTCAGCGCGGCCGGGGTTCCCGGCAGGGAAGCGAAAATCGCCTCCTCCACGTCGATCGGCGGATACCGCGGGTCCGGCACGCGGCCGGCACAGGTCTGCGACCACCATTCGACGGGCCCCCGTGAGCAGGAGCCGATCACCGCGAGCCGGTCCGGATCGACGTCGCCGGGCCGCACCCCGGCGTCGGCGCACGCCTGCTCGACCGCGGCGAGCACCATCAGGATGTCCCGGCTGTACCGCTTGGCGTGGTTGTCGGGCAGATCGGGCAGGTGCCGCCGGTGGTCGAAGCCGGTCACCCGCGCCCCCGCCCGGCAGCGGCCCGCCGCTCCCGGGCCGCCGCGGAGTTCGTCGGGCAGCGTCCGCACCTGCGAATCCCCCGCCGCCAGCACCCGCCACGCCTCGTCCTTGCCGGTGGCCCCGGGCAGGAGGAAACCCAGCCCACTGATGACCACGTCCGTCGAAGCACCGTTTCCGTGCATGCTCAGTCCCTCTCCTGGCGCGGCCCGGCTCAGCGGCCGCTGAACCGGGGCCGGCGCCGTTGCAGTACGGCCCGGGTCCCCTCGACGCTGTCGTGCACTTCCGCCCAGCACCGCCGGTGGAACTGGTTCTGCAGGCGCAGGGCCTGCCGCGCGGGCACGCCTTCGCACCGTTCCCTGAGTTCCTTGAACAGCGCGATGGCGCGGGTCGGCCCCTCGGCCAGTTCCTGCGCCAGTGCGGCGGCCGTGGCCGCCACGGCCTCATCGTCGGGCGCGACCCGGTGCAGCAGTCCCAGCCGCAGCGCCTCGGGCGCTTCGACCAGGCGGCCGGTCAGGTACAGCTCGGTGGCGCGGTCGGCGCCGACGACCCGGCTGAGCATGGCGAAGATGCCGGAATGCCCCACGCGGATCAGCCCGCAGCCCAGCCGGGTGCCGGGGCCGCCCACCCGCAGATCGGCGGCACAGGCCAGTTCCGTGCCCGGCCCGACCGCGACTCCGGAAACCGCCGCGATCACCGGCTTTCCGGCGGCGAGAATCTCTTCGCAGACCCGGAGATAGAACGCGTCCCCCGTTTCCCGGCAGGCCGGGAGCAGGCTGTCGTCGCCGTTGAGATGGCGCTCCAGCGCGTCGAGATCGTCCCCCGAGCAGAAGGCCCGTTCGGTCCCGCCGAGCACGATCGCCCGGACCGAACGGGCCCGCGCGGCCTCGGTGACGTGGCGGAGCAGTTCGTGCCCGGTGGCGTAGTCCAGACTGTTGCGCTGTTCGGGCCGGAAGAGCATGATCGTCCGGACGGCACCGTCGTCGCTGACCAGCACGGGCTCTGCCATGGGTTCCCTCTCTTCTTTCACCCAGCGTCGATGTTTTCCATTCAACGGGTGATCGAGGGGCGGGAACAGTTCGCGGCGGTACCCTTTCAGCCCCCTGCCGGGTACTGGTGGTACCGCGGGGAAGCGCTTGCACCACGGTGAAGACCGAGCTTGCGGAACAAATCGCGACGACTTTTCACCGAATGCTTCTGGAGCACCCTGCTCACGTAGTTCTTGACCGTCTGCGGCGCGAGGTGGAGCTCCTCGGCGATTTCCTCGTTGGACAACCGGTCGAGCATGAGCCCGAGGATTTCCTTTTCACGCCGCGTGAATCCTCCGTGACATTCCGGACGCGGCAGCCGGGACGGAGACTTTCTGCTGCCGAGCACCCACGATCGGTGACCGTCCACTGCGGACCGGATCACGTCCACGATCTCCCGGCAGCTGGCCGAGGTGTCCACGAAACTGTCCGCACCGGCGTTGACCGCGGCGGCCACCGAAGCGGGCCCGCTGTCCGGGCTCATCACGATGACCGAGGTGGGGACGGGATTTCTCTTCACCAGACGGCAGAGTTCGGCGGCGGCAGGCACCTTTTCCATTTCCAGCCCGGTGACCAGAAGATCCGGTCTGCGCCCGTGCATCTGTCTGAGCGCTTCGCCGGGCGAATCGGCCTCACCGACGACCTCGATCCCCGGAAGTTTCGCCAACAGCGAGCGCAACGCGTAGCGCACCAGGGACTGTTCGTCCACGATCACCACGGTGGCCACCCCCGGCGGCCGGCCGGCCTGGCCTCGCAGTTCCCTACCCGAAGTCCCGGCCTCACGCGCGTGCGGCACGGCAGCCACCGACATGACGAATCGCCCTCCCACTCCTCGCTCCTGCTCGATCGGCTCGCGGGCGTCACCGCGGCAGCTTTCCCGCTGACAGCCCCGAAACCACGGTCCCCACAGTGCGCCCCGCCGCGATCGGCAGACGCTGAACCCTGGGACGTCTTCGTTCCCCGTGCCCAGGTTCCCCGTTCTCCGCGCGGCAGACAAGTCGCTTCCGTGGAGACCGTTCCCCGAGGTGCCCCGAAGCTCGGAATTCGAATCTGCTGGATCGAGCCAGCGAAACGCGCCCCCGGCGGGCACTCCGGGACGGCGGGCCGTCACGGTCCGGGAATTTCCCTTGTGGGCAAAGGTTTTCTCCGGATGCCGGGAGAATCGCCCCGCTCAGGGAAGGCTTTTTCCACCGAAAACGAAGGCGGGAGGCACGGCCGTCACGGGGGCTTCTTCCACCAAGAGCGGGCGGCCGCGAACTCCTTCCACAGTAGATCGCCGGGCTATCCGCCCGCCCGTACCCCCGTGATCGCGAAGCGCTCCACGTCCGCCACGTGGCCGCCGGTGGACACCGCGATGGTGAGCACGCTGCCGGGCGGGGCGGTGAACCCGACGGTGACCGCCCAGGGGGCCTGCTGGCCGCCCGCCGGGACCCCGCCGCGCTCACCGGCCGGCCCCCGCGGTTCGCGCACCTGTACGCGGAGGCTTTCGTCGACTCCGGTGATGGCGCCGCCGACGGTCACCGGCGAAACCACCGTCGTGCCGTAACCGGGCCGGGTCACCGTCAGCGTGGTGTCCTCGGTGCCGACCACCTCCCACGGCGCGTCCGGGCCGGTGCCCAGCTCCGCCAGGTGGATCACGGCCGCCGTGGCGGGGTTCCCGTTCGGCAGCCGGTAGCCGACCCCGACCCAGGCCTCGGTCCCGGCGGTGCGGCGGCCGGTGATCTGGTCGATCCCGGCGTAGCCGAGGTAGCCCTGGGCGAAGGACTGCGCGGTCAGCGCCGGGTCGAGATGCCACGGCTGGTGCCCGCCCTGCCGGTAGGAGGCCTGCCACGCCGCGGCGTCAGCCGCCCCGGAGAACGGCCACAGCGGCTGGTAGGCGAACGCGGGCGCGGCCGTCGAAGGTGACACCGTCGACACCGTTGGCCCAGCCGGCCCGGACGACACTGTGGGAACCGCGGTCG
>NZ_VJWX01000645.1 GCF_007713715.1 Amycolatopsis rhizosphaerae | reverse complement strand
GCCCGCGCCCCGCACGTCGTAGCGCACCACGCGGAAGCGGTCCGACAGCGCGGCCGCCACGTCGTCCCACACCTCGTGGGTGTCGGGATAGCCGTGCACCAGCACCACGACGGGTGCGTCCTCGGGGCCCTCCTCGAACACCGCGAGCCGCACGTTCCCGGAAACCACTGTCCTCATCCGACCTCCTCGCCCGACGCCCGAGCGTAACGCGAAACGGTCCGGCTTCCCGATCTTCGCCGAGAGCTTGGAGCCGGGGAGGAGGTGATCACGACCCGGAGGGGCCTCCCGGATGGCCGAAGGTGCGCCGGTAATCGCCGGGTGTGGTGCCCACTTCCTCGCTGAACCGGCGCCGGAAGTTCGACGGGTCGGGGAAACCGGTGGCGGCTCCGACGGCCGCCACGGGCGCGTCGGTGCGCTCCAGCAAGGCCCGCGCCTGCTCGATCCGCCTGCGCAGCAGCCACTTTCCCGGTGTGGTGCCGAGGTGGCGGTCGAACAGCCGCGCCAGGGTGCGGGGCGAGACCGCGCCCCGGGTGGCGAGATCGCCGTTGCCGATCGGCCGGTGGAGGTTCTCCCCGGCCCACGCCAGTATCGCTGCGAGCGTTTCCTGCTCCGGCGCGTTCCGGTCCGGCGGGGTCCACGAGTACTGCCGTTGCCCGCCGTCGCGGTGCGGTGGGAGGACCATGTGGCGGGCGATGTCGGCCGCGTACGCGGCGCCGAAGTCCCGGCGGACGAGTTCGAGCGCGAGATCGACCGCCGCACCGGTGCCCGCGCTGGTCGCGACGTCGCCGTGGTCGACGTAGAGGGCATGCGGCCGCACGGCCACCCTCGGGTAGCGGGCCTGGAGTTCTTCGGCCATGCGCCAGTGGGTGGTGGCCTCCCTGCCGTCGAGGAGTCCGATCGCGGCGAGCGCGAACGTACCCGAGCAGATCCCGACGACGCGGGCGCCGCGGGCGTGCGCGTCGGTGAGGGCCCGAGCGAGTTGCGGTGACGGCTGGGCGAGCCGGTCGGGCCAGCCGGTCACGAACACCGAGTCGGCCGCGCCGAGAACGTCGAGTCCGTGCTCGATGAGCATCCGGTAGCCCGCCTTGGTGGGAAGGGCACCAGGGGTTTCCGCGCAGACGTCGAACGAGTAGCGGGTCGGCACGCCGGGGTGCTCGATGCCGAACACCTCCGCAACGCAGGCGAGTTCGAACGTCGACTGCGGCGGCGTGACCACGGCGACCACGCGGTGACGTCGTTCCATGACGGCAGGATAATCCCCAAAGGTGTCGATCCTGCCACTCCCGCCGGCCGAGGTTCGTGGCGAGCATGAGGACATGAGCAATCGGAATCCCGTCACCTGGCTCGGACACTGGCGCAACCAGTACGGCTCGGAACTGACCATCACCGACGACTCCGGGCAGCGGCTCCGGGGCACCTTCCGCACGGCGCTGGGCGACAGTGCGTTCGCGGGCACGGAGGCCGAGATCACCGGCATCCATGTCGGCGACTGCGTGCAGTTCGCGTTCAGCCGCTCCGGGCCCGGCGGCGACGCGATCGCCTCGTTCACCGGGCTCCTGCGAGACGGACGGATGGAAACCATGTGGCACGTGATCGCCGACTCCGCCGTGAAGCCACCTCGGCCGGGACAGGCCCCGGAGCTGATCAAACTGCCCTGGGCCCATGCCGCCATGACCAACGCCGACACGTTCCAGCGGGTGCGCCGACCCGCGTGAACCGGTTACGGGACGAGCACGAGCCGCCCGCGCAGGCCGCCTTCCCGCAGTCGCCGGTGGGCCTTCTCCGCTTCCGCCAGCGGGTAGGTTCCGGCGACCCGCTGGGTCAGGCGCCCGAGCGCGGCGAGCCGGGCGAGCGCGGTCAGCGCGCGGCCGTCGGCCCGGATCCACACCGACCGCACGGTGATCCCGCGTAGCCCACGCGGTCCGTCACCGAGGACGGACACGAAGGTGCCCTCGTTTCGCACCGCGTCAAGGGCTTCCGTGCCCAGCACCGCCGCGTCGACCACGCCGTCGACCCCGCCCGGCAGGCGACGACGGACCGCGGCCGCGAGGTTTTCCCCGCGGGGCACGAAGAATTCGGCTCCGAGCCCGCGGACGAGTTCCTCGTCGCCACCGCCGGCGAGTGCGGCCACGCGGAGACCGCGCAGGGTGGCCAGTTCGACGAGGTACCCGCCGAGCCCGCCGGCGGCGCCGGTGACCAGCACGGTCTGGCCGGTCCGCAGGTCGAGCGCGTCCAGTGCCTGCACCGCGGTCAGCGCGTTCAGCGGCAGCGTGGCGCCCTCGACCGGGTCGAGCGTGCTGGGCGCGACGGCGCTCGCGTCCAGCACCACCTGCTCGGCGTGGCTGCCCAGCGGTTCGGTGAGCCGGTCCCGCAACCCGATCACCGGATCGCCGGGCGAGAACCCGGTCACCCCCTCGCCGATCCCGTCGATCACCCCGGCGACGTCCCAGCCGATCCCGACGTGCGGCAACGGACCGTGCAGACCGGCGAGGGCACCCGCCCGCGTCTGCTCGTCAACGGGGTTGAGCGCGGCGGCGGTGACCCGGATCCGCACCTGGCCCGGGCCCGGTTCGGGGCTGGGCACCTCGGCGATCTCCAGTGCTTCGGGGCCACCGAACTCGCGAACGATCACGGCACGCATCAGTTCTCCTCAGGGTCGTTGTGCTGCGTATGCCCTGGGGAACCGGAAGAGAGTCGTTCTCCATCCCGGTGCGGCCAACGCACTTCGGAGTGCGTTGGCCACCCGGAGGTGCGAAGTCCTGCCGGTCACCGGCCCTTGACGTCGACCACGTACTTCCCGGATCCGCGTCCCGCGGCCAGCAGGTCGTGGATCCCGGCAACGGAGGCGAGCGAATCGACGGTCGAGGTTTCGACCCGCACGGTTCCCGCCTCGATCAGCTGCAACCCCTTTCGCAGTGCGCTCGTCAAGGTGGCCGGCGAGGTCGCGGCCAGGCGGCTGATGCTGAAACCGAGCAGGCCGACGTTCCCGCCGATGAGTCGTCCGGTGGGCGGCAGCGGTGGGAGCGCACCGCCTGTGGCGTTGCCGAAGAGGACCACGCGCCCACCCGGTGCCGCGACGGAAAGATCCAGTTCCAGCAGTGAGCCGGTCGGGTCGAGGATCACGTCCACCCCCTGGGGAGCGATCTCCCTGATCCGCGCCTCCGTCTGGTCGTCGCGCGCGAACACCGAGTCCCACCCGGCTCCGAGACCGGCCGCGACCTTGTCCGCCCTGCCGACCGTGCCGATGCGTTCGCCGCTGCCCATCGTCCTGGCGACCTGGCTGACGAGTGCGCCGATTCCGCCGCTCGCCGAATGCATCAGCACCGATTCGCCGTGTTTCAGGCCGGCGCGTTCGAGCAGGAGAACAGCCGTGGCCACACCCAGTGGCACCGCCGCCGCCACGTCGAAGGACACCGCGGACGGCACCGCGACGGTAAGGTCGGCGGACGCGACAGCCACCTCGGCGAGCCCACCCCCACCCAGGGTG
>NZ_VJWX01000644.1 GCF_007713715.1 Amycolatopsis rhizosphaerae | reverse complement strand
CTGCTGGACCGCGTGCTCGCCGCGATCCGCGGGGAGCCGGGGACCGGGCTGGGTGAGGGGATCGCGCGGCAGGAGGCGCAGTCGCGGATCGCCACGTTCCGCGAGTTCGTCCAGGCCGAGGCACGCCGCCGGACCGCGGAACTGCGGGGGCGGGACCGCATCGCCAAGCACGCGGTCGCGCCGCAGACCGACCTGGTGAGCTTCAGCAACGCCAACCGCGAGCAGCTGGCCGAACTGCGGCGCACCATCCAGCCGTTGTCCCGCAAGCTCGCCACCCGGCTCGCCGCGCGCCGCCGCAGGGCCCGCCGCGGGCAGATCGATCTGCGCCGCACCCTGCGCCGCTCGCTGGCCACCGGTGGGGTGCCGATGCGCCCGGCGCTGCGGGCCCGGCGGCCTGGCAGGCCGGAACTGGTGCTGCTGTGCGACGTGTCCGGGTCGGTGGCCGGGTTCGCGCAGTTCACGCTGCTGCTCGTGCAGGCGCTGGCCGACCAGTTCAGCAAGGTCCGCTCGTTCGCCTTCGTCGAGCTGACCGACGAGATCACGCGGCTGGTGGCGGCCGGATCCGACGATCCGGAAGGGCTGGCGCGCCGCATCCTGACCGAGGCCCGGCTGACCCGGTGGGGGATGAGCAGCGACTACGGCGATTCGCTCGCCAGTTTCGTGGAAGGGTTCTCCGACGCGATCGGGCCACGCACCTCGGTGCTGATCCTCGGGGACGCCAGGACCAACGGCGGCGACCCGAACCTCGCGGCGGTGCGGGAGATCGCGGACCGGGCGCGGCACGTGTACTGGCTCAACCCCGAACCCCGTTCCACCTGGGGAACCGGGGATTCCGCCGCGCTCGAGTACGGGCGCGTGGTGCCGATGCACGAATGCCGGAACCTGCGGCAGTTGGCCCGGCTCGTCACCGACCTGCTCCCCACCTGAGGCCGCACTTCAGGTGAGAGCGCGCTCCCCGGGGGGAAACAGCGCGAGCTCCGGTGCCCGTTCGAAATCGAGCAGGCGCCGCTTCACGTCGATTCCCCCGCCGTAGCCGGTGAGCGCGCCGGTCGAGCCGACCACGCGGTGGCAGGGCACGATGATGCCGACCGGGTTCTTGCCATTGGCAAGACCGACCGCTCGCGCCGCGCCGGGCCGTCCGAGCCGCTCGGCCAGTTCGCCGTAGGAAGTCGTCTCCCCGTAAGGGATTTCGCACAACGCCTCCCAGACGGTGCGCTGGAACGGGGTGCCGTGCAGGCGCAACGGCAGGTCGAAGACGGTGCGTTCCCCGGCGAAGTACTCGGCGAGCTGCTCCTTCACCGCACCGAATCCGGCCGGATCCTCCTCGCCGAAACGCTCCTGCGGCGGTCGGTGCCGTTGTTCGTGCATATACAGGCCGGACAGCATGCCGTCTTCGCCGACGAGCGTGAGCGGCCCCACGGGACTGTCCACAACGGTGTACTTCACCATGCCAGCTTCCCGCCTGCACGGGCGGTTCGCTGGCGGAAAAACGACATTGCCGTCGGGCAAATCGGGTACCGGCGGGTCTGCGGTGCGCTTACGCTGCTGCTCGTGCTGATCACCACCGAGGAATACCTGTTCTTCGTCGACCGGGCCCTGGACGGCATGACCGCGATCCTCTCCGAACTCGGGGACGAGCGCGCCAACCGCCGTCCCGATCTGCCCGGGGCCAACTCTCCGTACGCGGTCGTCCACCACTGCCTCGGCGTGCTGGACTTCTGGGTGGGGAAGCTGGTCGCGGGGCGGACGATCGAGCGCGACCGGGAGGCGGAGTTCCGGGCGACCGGTGAGGTGGCGGAGCTGATCGGGCGCGTGCGTGCCGCCCGGGAACGACTGCGCGAGGACGTCGAGGCCGCGGACCCGCGGGCCCCGCTGCGGGGCGAGGCGCCGGAGAAGTACCGGGACACGGTCGTCGGGCGCTCGCAGGCGGCGGCCCTGCAGCACGCCTACGAGGAGCTCGCGCAGCACCACGGGCAGCTGGAGCTCACCCGCGATCTGCTCAAGGCCAAGGACCTGTACGGGAGTGGTAATACACGCCCCAGCGCATGAGACCAAGACCGTGGACGGCAGCCGCCGTACCCGCGCAGCACGGCAGGACGGCGGTGGTGACCGGCGCCAACACCGGGCTCGGGTTCGAGACCGCGCGGATGCTCGCCGAGCGCGGTGCGACGGTCGTACTGGCCTGCCGGGACGCGGCCAAGGCCGCCGCGGCCGCGCAGCGGATCCGGGCCTTGGCGCCGCGGGGCCGGGTCACCACGCTGGCCCTGGATCTCGCTTCCCAGGCCTCGGTGCACCGGGCCGCGGAGCGGTTGCGGGCCGAGCACGAACGGATCGACCTCCTGGTCAACAACGCGGGTGGGATGCGGTCGGCCCCGCAGGTCACCGAGGACGGTTTCGAGTGCACCCTCGCCACCAACCATCTGGGTCCGTTCGCCTTCACCGGCCTGGTGCTGGACCGGCTGCTGGCGGCGCCGGGCTCCCGCGTGGTGACGGTGAGCAGCATCGGTCATCTCGCGGGCCGCATCCGCTTCGACGATCCGCACTTCACGTCCGGTTACCGGCGCTGGCCCGCCTATTTCCAGTCCAAACTGGCGAATCTGATGTTCACCTTCGAGCTGGACCGCCGCCTCGCCGCCGCCGGGGCGCCGACCGTGGCGCTGGCCGCGCATCCCGGCAACGCCCGCACCGAGTTCGGCCGCGACATGAACCGCCTGCTGCGCGCGCTGCTGCTCGGCAGGAGGACCAGGCCGCTGACCTCGTGGTTCATCCAGGATCCCGAGATCGGGGCGCTGGCGACGGTGCGGGCCGCGGCCGATCCGGCCGCGCGGGGCGGCGACTACTACGGGCCCGCTGGGTTCGGGCAGTTCACCGGGTCTCCGGTCCGGGTGCGGCCCGGCGCGCGGGCACAGGACGCGGCGGCGGGCGCCCGGCTCTGGCGGGAATCCGAACGGCTCACCGGGGTGCGGTACCTGCTCGGGCGGTAGCGCTACAGTCGAGAACGACGGTTCTCGACAGTGAGGTGTGATGGATCGCGACATCGCGCGGACCCGGCTGCTCGACGCGGCCGAGGAGCTGTTCTACGCCCGGGGCATCCAGACGGTCGGCATGGACGACATCCGTGCCGCCTCGGGTGTCTCACTGAAACGGCTGTACCAGGTGTTCCCCGCCAAGGAACAGCTCGTCGAGGCCTACCTGGAGCGGCGGGACACCCGATGGCGGCACCGCCTCGCCGAGCACGTCGAGACGGTGGAAGACCCGCGTGAGCGTGTTCTCGCCGTGTTCGACGGGCTGGAACGCTGGTTCGCCGAGCCGGGGTTCCGGGGCTGCGCGTGGATCAACTCCCATGGCGAACTGGGCGCGGTCTCGGCCGGAGTGGCCCGGCAGGCCCAGCGCCACAAGGAGGCGTTCCGCGGCTACCTGCGCGGGCTGGTCGGCGCCGCCGGGCTGCCGGAGGCGCTCACCGAGCAACTGTTCCTGCTGGCCGAGGG
>NZ_VJWX01000643.1 GCF_007713715.1 Amycolatopsis rhizosphaerae | reverse complement strand
CCCGCCCGCCGTGCTGGATCTGGAGGAACATCCGGCCACCGGCCGCCCGCACCGCGTCGGTGACCCGCCGCCAGCCGGCGACGTGCGCTTCGTCGTGGATCGCCGGGATGTTCGGGTAGGTCAGTCCCACGGCACTCGGCGTGGCGGCCTCCGCGATGATCAGTCCGGCCGAGGCGCGCTGGGCGTAGTAGGTCGCCATGAGCGGTCCGGGGACGCCGTCGGCGTCGGCGCGGTTACGGGTCATCGGCGCCATGACCAGCCGGTTCGGCAGGTCCAGCGTGCCGAGGCTCGCGGGTTCGAAGAGCTGGGGAACGGTGGTTGTGTCGGTCATGCCGAAACGGTAAGAGTTGACATTGGTGTCAGATTCAAGTCGCGGCGAGGTGGGGAATGCGGATCGGTGAACTGGCCCGGCGCACGGGCGTGAGCGAACGGTCGTTGCGTTACTACGAGCAGCAGGGCCTGCTCGCCTCGGAGCGCACTCCCGGTGGCCACCGGGACTATCCCGAGGCCGCGGTGGACCGCGTCATCCGCATCCAGGAGCTCTTCGCCGCGGGGCTGCACAGCAAGAAGATCGCCCAGTTGCTCCCGTGCATTCGTGATGCGGACGGCGGCCCGTCCGAGATCGCCGACCGGAAGCTCGTCGACGATCTCACCCGGGAACAGCAGCGCATCGACGCGATGATCGCCGATCTGATGCGTTCCCGCGAGGTCCTGGGCGATGTGATCGAGGCCGCCTCAGGCGGGCGCTGACGGGCGTTCCCTGGGGAGGAGGAACACCAGCACCGTCGCCGCGGCCGAGACGACGAGGGTGAAAACCGAGGCGATGGCCAGTCCGCGCCCGGCCGCCGCGACCCGGTCCTGCCCGGTGGGGTGGAAGGCGCCGAAGAACACGATGCCGATCCCGGCGACGCCCAGTGCGCCGCCGACCTGCTGCGCCGTGGACAGCAGACCGGAGGCCATCCCGGCGTCCTCGGGGCCGATCCGGGCCAGAACCGTGTTCAGCAGCGGTGTGATGAGCAGTCCGCCGCCCATGCTCTGCAGCATGAGCGTGGGAATGACCAGCCCCGGCGTCAGGTGCGGCCCGAAACCGAGTACGAGCGCGGTGGACGCGTAGCCCAGGGTCATCACGACCGCGCCGGCCTCCAGCACCCGGCGTCCGTGGACCGGGACGAGTCTGCTCGCGATGAGGCTGAAGACGAAGAAGGTCACCGCGGCCGGGGTGTACACCAGGCCCGAGCCCAGCGCCGACAGACCGAGGCCGTCCTGCATCGCCACCGAGAGCACGAGGTAGTACGAGGTCAGCAGTGCGTAGACGGCGAGCACGAGCACGATCCCGACCGAGAACGGGCGTGCGGCGAACAGCGACAGCCGGACCAGCGGGTCGGCGACCCGGCGTTCGAGTGCGGCGAACACCGCGAAACAGTCGAACGCGGCCAGGAAACTCGGCCAGGTCCACCATGGCCAGCCCGCCTCGCGGCCCTGGATGAGCGGAACGGTGAACGCCAGCAGCGCCGCGCTGAGCACCACGACGCCGGGAAGGTCCACCTTGTGCGCCCGTGCCGCGCGGGATTCGGTGAGGTACCGCCCGGCGAGGGCGATCGTGACCAGCCCGATCGGCACGTTGATCCAGAACACCGGGCGCCAGCCCGAACCGAACAGATCGGCGGAGACCAGCAGACCGCCGATCAGCTGTCCGCCGATGGTGGCGAGACCGATCACCACGCCCAGCACGCCGTACGTCCGGTGCCTGTCCTTTTCGGACACCAGGACGGTGATCGTGGCGAACACCTGGGGAACCATCAGTGCCGACCCCAGTCCCTCGGCGACCCGTGCGGCGACGAGGGTGGCCCCGGTTTCGGACAGCGCGCACGCGACGGAGGCGGCGGTGAACAATGCCATGCCGGCGACGAAGATCCGCTTCCGCCCGTACCGGTCGCCGAGGCGCCCGCCGGTGATGAGGAACACCGCGTAGGCGAGCTGATAGCCGGTCAGTACCCACTGCAGTTCGCCGCTCGTGGCGCCGAGATCGGCTCGGATCGCCGGTCCGGCCACCACGACGATGAAGGAGTCGAGGATCGCCATGAACAGAGCGGCCATGACGATCGGCACCGCCGGCTGCCTCGAAGTCCGTTGTTCCACGGTCGTCATGGCAGCTCCTTCGGCAGCACAGTGGACAGTGCCTTGAGGACCTCGGCGGCCATGACGGCCTGTCCCGAAGCGGAGAAGTGGATGCGGTCGGCGCTCAACAGACCCGGCCGGGTGTTGACCTCGTGGTCCCACATGTCCACGACCAGTGCGCGGTGCTCGGCCGCGACGGTGCGGATGAGATCGTTGAGCCGCCGTACCCGGACCGGGAAGTCCGGGAACTTCGGGATGTCGAAGGCCTTGCCGAGGGTGAAAGTGATCAGCAGGGCGCCGGATCCGGCGGCCAGGCGGTACAGCCGCCGCAGGGAATCCTCGATCGCGGCGAAATCGGGCTCGCGCCGCCACAAGTCGTTCCCGCCGCAGGAGAGGTGGAGCAGGTCCGGGCCGAACGAGAGCATTCCTTCGGCCTGTTCCGCGAGCGTCTGCTCGATGGTGGCGCCGATCGTGCCGGTGTTCCGGTAGGCCAGGCCGGGGTTGGCCCGCCGCAGCACGTCGGCGACCCGGGTTCCCCAGGGCAGGGTCGCGTAGCCCGGGCTCGGATCGCCGGTGCCCGCGGCGAGGCTGTCGCCGATCACCCCGAAGCGGCGCCACGGCGCGCCCGTGAGCAGTCGTGCCGCGGCGGTGGGCGGCAGGCACAGGGGGTCGGTCTCTTCGGTGAGAGCGGTCGTTGTGTCGGTCACGAAAGTAACCGTACGATCGGTCGTATTGTTTGTGCAAGGCCTGTGGGAGGATGGGGCTCGTGACCGAGCACGCGGAGATCACCGACCAGCGGCTCCTGCGGGGAGCCCGCACGCGGCAGTCGGTGGCGCGCCACGCCGTCGACGTCGCTTCGCTGGAGGGGCTCGGCGGGCTGAGCCTCGGGCGCCTGGCCGCGGATCTGGGCCTCAGCAAGAGCGGGGTGCAGGCGCTGTTCGTGACCAAGGAGAACCTGCAGGTCGCGGCGGCCGAAGCGGCGCGGGAGGCGTTCGCGGGCGCGGTGGTGGAGCCCGCGCTGGCGTCCCCGCGCGGCGCCGCCAGGCTGCGCGCACTCGTCGAAGGCTGGCTGTCCTATGTGGAGACCCCGCTGTTCCCGGGTGGCTGTTTCTGGGCGGCCAACCTGCCCGAGTTCGACTCCAGGCCCGGGCCGGTCCGGGAGGCGCTCGTCCGGCACCAGCGGGAATGGCGCGGCCTGTTGGCCGGTGAACTGCGGGAAGCGGTGAAGGCGGGGGAAGCGGGCGAGCTCGATCCGGACCTCGTGGCCTTCCAGCTCGACGCCGTTCTCTGGGCCACCAACATCGCGCTGCGCGTGGGCGAGAAGGAGGCCACCGCGCGAGCCCGCCGCATACTCGACGGATTCCTCACCCC
>NZ_VJWX01000642.1 GCF_007713715.1 Amycolatopsis rhizosphaerae | reverse complement strand
GGACCGGGGTGTCCGGATAGGCCAGCCGTGCCGCGTCGGCCGCCGCCTGACGGGACGGGTAGTGCTTGGTGCTCACCAGCACCAGCGGCTCCTTCGCCTCCGGATGCTCGACGTAGCGCCATTTCCACCGCGGGCCCGGCTCGGCCCAGCATTCCAGGTGCGCCGGGACCGGTTCCGCCGCGCCGCCCTGCGGGCGGGATCGGCGGGCCGCCGCCCTGAGGTCGGCCCTGGTGATCTCGCCGAAGCCGCCCCGGGTGTGGCGGGCCGCCCTGGCCAGGAAGTAGGCGAGAAGCCCGGCGAGCCACGGCAGGGTCAGGACCAGGGCGCGGAACGCGTACACGACGGAGGTGATCGGCACCAGCAGCGTCCGGGCGATCACGTCGTCGGCGGCGGCCACGACGAGCAGGACGTAGAAGCACAGCAGCCCCACCCCGGTGCCCAGCCGGGCGGGGTGGTCGCGCGGCCGGTCGAGCAGCTGGTGATCGGCCCGGTCGCCGGTGCACCACCGCTCCAGCAGCGGCCACAGGTACAGCAGCAGGAAGGTCAGCGCGCCCAGGACGACTCCGGGGAAGAACGGCGAGGGCACCAGGTAGCCGAAGATCCGGAACCCGGCCGAGGGGAACAACCGCAGCGCGCCCTCCTCCCACGCCACGTACCAGTCGGGCTGGGCCGGAACGGTGGCGCTCGCCGGGTTGAACGGCCCGTACAGCCACACCGGGTTGATCTGGAACAGCCCGCCGAGTCCGAAAAGGACGGCGAGCACCGCCAGGAACAGCGCGAGCGTGCGGATGGTGTAGGCGGGCCAGAGCCGGGAGCCGACGACGTTGCGTTCCCGCCGTCCCGGCGCCGGGAACTGGGTGTGCTTCTGCCGGATCAGGATCAGCATGTGCGCGGTGATCAGGACCGCCAGCAGCGCGGGCACCAGGAACACGTGCGCGACGAACATCCTCGGCACGGTCTGGTCGGCCGGGAACTCGCCGCCGAAGAGCAGGAACGCCAGCCACGCCCCGGCCAGTGGCACCGACTGGGTCACCGAGTACGCGATGCGCAGCCCGGTCCCGGACAGCAGGTCGTCCGGCATCGAATAGCCGGTGAACCCGTTGAGCAGTGCCAGGGCCAGCATGGTCACCCCGATCAGCCAGTTCACCACGCGGGGCCTGCGGAACGCGCCGGTGAAGAAGATCCGGCACAGGTGCAGCACGATCGCGGCGATGAACACCAGCGCTGCCCAGTGGTGGGTCTGCCGGATCAGCAGTCCGGCGCGCACGTCCTGGCTCAGCGAGATCGCCGAGGCGTAGGCGGCCGAGGTGAGTTTGCCGTTCATCGGCTCGAAACTGCCGCGGTAGACCGTTTGCGCCGTGCTGGGATCGAAGAACAGCGCCACGAAGGTGCCCGTGAGCACGAGGACGACGAACGAGTACAGCGCGATTTCCCCGAACATGAACGTCCAGTGATCGGGGAAGATCTTCTCGAACGCCTTGCGCAGGAACGGCGCGAGGCGCAGGCGGGAGTCGGCGGCGGTCACCACCCTGCGCACGGTCATGGCCTGCTCCAGTACCCGGGCCCCGGCGGGGAGGTGAAGTCGCCGGAGGCCCGCAGGTAGCCGTCGGCGTCGACGAAGATCGGCAGGCCGGGCAGCGGCCGCGACGCCGGGCCCGCGACCGGCCGCGCCGCCCGCAGGAGGTTGAACACCGACTGGTGGCACGGGCACAGGACCTGCCCGGTGCCCTCCAGGTACAGCGCGACGGCGCACCCGGCATGGGTGCACAGCAGTGAGTACGCCACGATCCCGCCGACCTGCCCGCCCGGCGGCGGGTCCTGCAGCCGCGCCGGATCGAGCCGGACGAGGAAGGCGGGCGCGTCCCCGGCGTCCGGGTGGTGCTCGGGGTAGACGATCTCGATGGACTGCGCGGACACGTCCTCGGGGCGGACCGGACGGCCGCTGCGGTCGATCAGGCGCACCCCGCCTGCCCGCCACGGCGTCTCGGCCAGTGCCTTGGGGGGAAGCGCGCCGCCCTGGGGCTGCAGCAGCGAGCGCAGCGGGAACAGCAGGGCCACCGTGATCGTGCCCCCGGCGAGGCCGAACAGCCGGACGAGCCACCGTCGCCGCCGGGGCCGACCGACGTCGACGAGCTGGTCGACCACCTCGCTGCGTTCCACCTCCGGCGAGGAGAACCCTTCGTGCTCCTCCACGTGGCCGCCGGAGGGCAGCAGCCGGACCGCCCACAGCCCGAGGCCGGCCGCGAGCCCGCCGAAGGCGACGGCGAGTGAAGCGCCCTCGAACTGGGTCTGGCCGCCGAGCACGAAGAACACCGCGAAGGCGATCCCGCCGAGCGCGGCGAGGGCGAAGGAGGCGAAGATCGCCCACTCCGTCTGGCGTGTCCTCTGTGGTCCGGTGGGCACTGGGCCCTGCTTCCCAGCCGCCGCACCACGAGCACCACCAGCAGCAGGCCGAGGCCCCAGCCGACCGCGCCCTCGGTGATCGGGCCGATGCGGCCCAGCGACAGGCCGCCGCGGTCGGGATTCCCCTGTTTCCCCTGCAGGTAGCCGAGGTAGGCGATGATGCCGTTGAGCTGGTCGTCGGGCAGCTGCCCCCGGGTGAAGGCGGGCATCAGGAGCGGACCCACTCGCACGGCCTCCGCGATCTGGGTGGGCGTGGCCCGGAACAACGCGGGCGCGACCTGCCCGCCGGTCAGCGGGCCGCCCACCCCGGTGCTCGAATGGCAGGCGGCGCAGTTGGCCAGGTAGGCCTCCTGCCCGGTGCGCAGGTCGCCGGGTCCGACCTGCGGGATCTGGGGGCCGCCGGGGCCGAAGCCCGCGACGTAGGCGACCAGGGCCTGGATGTCGGCGGGCCCGAACTTGGCGTCCTGGTGCTGGGGTTCGGCCTGTTCGGTGCGCAGCGGCATCCGCCCGGTGCTCAGCTGGAAGTCCACCGAGGCGGGCCCGGTGCCGGTCAGCGACGGGCCGCGCTGCGTGCCCTGCCCGGCCGGACCGTGGCAGCTCGCGCAGTTCTGCTGGTACAGCTCGCGTCCCCGGTCGGGCGCGGGCTGCGCGAGGCCGGGACCCGTCGCCTTCACGGTTCCGGCGTCGCCGCTCGCGGCGAGCGTGGGTACCAGCAGGAGGAACCCGAGTACCGCGACGGCGGCGAGCAGGCGGCGCGACCGGCCACCGCGGTGCCGGGCCAGGTGCACGGTTCCCCCTTTCATTTCAGTGTGAACAGGTAGGCCGCGATGTCGCGGGCGTCCAGCGGGCTCACCCCGAGGTTCGGCATGGCGGTGCCGGGCTCGACCCCGCGCGGATCGCGGATCCAGCGCTGGAGGTTGTCGCCGTTGTTGGGGAGTTCGCCCGCGATGTAGGAGCGGGCCCCGAAACGGGTCAGCGGCGGCCCGACCAGACCGGTGGCACCGGAGACGCCGGGCACCGTGTGGCAGGACCCGCAGCCGTACTGCCGGATCAGCTGCGCGCCGCGGGCGGGGGAGCCGAGCGGCACCTCGGGGG
>NZ_VJWX01000641.1 GCF_007713715.1 Amycolatopsis rhizosphaerae | reverse complement strand
ATGCGGCCGCCCCCGGTTTCGTGGACACCGAGATCGCCGAAACCGGGGACCTGGCGAAGGTGCGCGACAGGACGGTGGCCACCCTCCCCCTTCCCCGCGCGGGACGGCCCCACGAGGTGGCGGACGCGGTCGCGTGGCTCGCCTCCGACGAGTCCCGCTACGTCACCGGCCAGCTCGTCCACGTCGACGGCGGCTGGTTCCGGCACTAGTTCCGGCACGGGAACACCGAATACCGGCACAGGGAAAGGAGAGCGACGCGATGAACAGCAGTCCAGCGGCACGCCTGGCGGGCCGGGTCGCGCTGGTCACCGGGGCGGCCTCGGGGATCGGGGCCGCCACCGCACGCCGGCTGAGCGCCGAAGGAGCGTCGGTCGTCCTCGCCGACATCGACGCCGACGGCGCGAAGAAGGTGGCCGAGGAGATCACCGCGGCAGGCGGCGAAGCGACCGGGACGGCCTGCGACCAGACCGACCCCGACCAGGTGGAGGACCTGTTCTCCCCGGCATCACCGCTGCGGGACCGCCTGGACATCTGCGTGGCCAACGCCGGGTGGGGCCGGTTCGGTCCCTTCCTGGAGATCCCGCTGCCGGTGTGGCGCAAGACCTTCGACGTCAACGTGACGGGCACGTTCTCGGTGTGCCAGGCCGCGGCCCGGCACATGGTGTCCCTCGGCCGCGGCGGGTCCATTGTGGTCACCTCCTCGTGCGGGGCGGTGAATCCGGTGGCGCTGTTCGCCGCGTACTGCTCGGCGAAGGCGGCGCTGAGCATGATGGTCACGGTGATGGCCTACGAGCTCGGCCAGTACGACATCCGCGCCAACGCCGTGCTGCCCGGCGTGACCGAAACCGCGATGACCAACGCGATGCTCGCCGACGGCGGGAAGGCCTACACCGAAGCGGAATCGCCCCTGGGGCGCAACGGCCGTCCGGAGGACATCGCGGCCGCGGTGGCCTTCCTCGCCGGGGATGACGCGGCGTTCGTCACCGGCGCCAACCTGCTGGTCGACGGCGGGGCGACCGCCTTCTCCCCCGGCTGGTTCGGCACCGACTTCCGCCGCCGGCACGAAACGGCCTGGATGCCGCGCCACGCGCAGTGGAGCCCGGGCCCCGCCTGACCCGGTACCGGCGGTCACCATCGGCCCCGCCACTGGGTACCTGCGGGCCGATGGCAGGCCGGGACGGGCCCCCTACCGTGGGGAAGGGACATCACCTTCACTGGGAAACGGGGCCGTTCGATGACGACCAAGCCGGTATCCCCCTCGCTGCGGCCGTGTGCGTCGCGGGTCGAAGTGGACGCGCCGCACGACACCGCCGGGGAGTGCCTGCGGGACCTGTTGTCCGGCATCGGGTTCACACTCGATGCCGGTCTCAACGGTACGACTGATTCCGCGTTCTGCGCCCTGCGACTGGGAAACGCGCTCTACGGCGCGCCCGCGCCCCCCGCCGCCCTCGACCGGGCGCGGGTGCGGGAAGTGGTGGACCGCCTGGCGGCGCGGGGCGGCGGGCGCATGGTGCTGGTCACCGATTTCACCACCGTGCCCGCCGGCACCGCCGATCCCGGGGACACCGCCCGGCAGGCGGCGGAGGTGCACTGGTGGCGGCAGTGGGCCGCCAGGGCCGCCCGGCACGGCGTGCGGATGAACGTGATCAAGCTGGGCTACTCGCCGTTCCTGGGCCACGCGCTGCCCGAACAGGCCGGATCCGACCTGCTCGCCCACCAGATCGTGCGGCGTCCCGTGGTGGCGGCCGACCTTCGGAACGCGCTCACCCTGCTGCTCAGCGCGGGTCTGGACACCATGGTCGGCGAGGTCCTGCCGCTGGACGGCGGGCTGGAGACGACGCTGGTGTCCGCCGCACCCGCGGGTTCGGTCCGCGCGGACGACTCCACGATCCCGCCCCGAGAGCCCTGGTCGCTGGCCGGGCGCACGGTGCTCGTCGCGGGCGCCAGCAGCGGGATCGGGGCCGCCACCGCCGTCGAACTCGCGCGCCGCGGCGCCGATCTCGTGCTGGCCGCCCGCCGCGAAGCCGAACTGGAGGCGACGGCCGAACAGGCGCGGGCCGTCTCCGGAAGTCGCGTGTGGACGGTCCGGGCCGACCTCGGGGTGCCGGGAGCGGCGGGCGAGCTCGCCGACATCGCGGTCCGGGCGGCGGGCGCGGTGCACGATCTCGTGTACACGGCGGGAGTCCTCGTCCGCGACGATCCGCGCACGGACCCGACCGGTCCGCGGGAACAGGCCTTCCGGGTCAACGCACTGTCCTATGCCGACCTCGCGGAAGCGCTGGCCACCCGGTGGGCACGCGACGCGCACCGCGGATCCATCGTGGGCGTCTCGTCGTCGAGCGCCACCATCGCGCTGGTGCCAGGGCTGTACAGCTACAGTTCGAGCAAGGCGGCGATGGAGCAGCTCAGCCTGCATCTGGCGGCGACCTTCGCCCGCTACCGCATCCGGGTCAACGCGGTGATCCCCGGGTTCGTCGACACGCCGATGGCGGCGACCGCGGACCCGGCCTTCGTGCGCACCTCGATGAGCCGCGTGCCGGTGGGCCGGTCGTCGGCCCCCGAAGACCTCGCCGCCGCCATCGCGTACCTGGTGAGCCCCGGGTCGAGCCTGCTCAGCGGCGCCAGGATCCGGGTGTGCGGCGGGATCGCCACGCTCGGCCCGCTGCCGGACCGGCAGCCCCAGCACCCACGCGCCGAGGCCGCCGCGGCTCACCCCGGTCGCTAGGGCCGTGAGGGGACCCCTCACAGGAATCCGCAGCCCTCTCAGGGCGCTCACCCAGCCCAACGGCAAGCCGTGAAGGGTCCGCTTCACAGTCGAATCGACTGTGAAGGGGCCCTTCACGGCATTACGCCGGACCCCGGAGGGTGGGACACGCGCCCGGTCAGGCGCTGCCGCCGTCGACGGAGAACGCCTCGCCGGTGATGGCGCGGGCGCCGTCACTGAGCAGGAAGGCGGTCAGGTCGGCCACCTCGTCCGGTTCCACGAGCCGCCGCAGGCTCGTGTTGCGCACGGCGCTGCGCCAGTAGCGCTCCCACGTGAGCTCCGGCGTCCCGCCGAATCTGCGCATGCTGGCCACGAAACTGCCGCCCAGTTGCCGTTCGTCGCGCAGCATGCCGGTGTCGGTCAGGCCGGGGCACACCGCGTTGACCCGCACCTGGTACGGCCCGGTCTCCATGGCGAGGCACCTGACGAGCCCGTTGACCCCCCACTTCGACGCCGAGTACGCCGAGGTCGCGGGGGACCCCCGCTTGCCGGCGGAACTGGAGACGAGCACGATCGCCCCCGACCGGCGCCGCATCATGCCGGGCACCACCACCCGGCAGAACCGGAAGGCCCCGTTGAGGTTCGTGTCGATGGTGGCCATCCACGACCGTTCGGTCTGCTCGCACAGGAAGGTCTGGCCGGTCGCGGTCGCCGCGCTGTTCACCGCGAGCGCGACCGGGCCGAAGCGGTCCTCGATGCCGTCGACCGCGGTGGACAGGCGGTCCAGGTCCCGCACGTCGGCGCTGAAGTAG
>NZ_VJWX01000640.1 GCF_007713715.1 Amycolatopsis rhizosphaerae | reverse complement strand
GTCCTGACCAAGACCGCGCCCCCGGCCACCACCCCGGCGGAGCTCGGCCGCATCGACGTGGTCCTGCTCTCGCACGACGAGCACGCCGACAACCTCGACAGGTCCGGCCGGGCCCTGCTCGCCGACGTTCCCCTCACCCTGACCACGCCCGGCGGCGGCGAGCGCCTGGGAGGGACGGCCAAGGGCCTGGCCGACTGGGAAACCATCGCCTTGAACCGCCCCGACGGCGGCACGATCACCGTGACGGGCGTCCCCGCCCTCCATGGCCCCGGCTCCCGCGAGGAGACCGAGCCGGTCACCGGCCAGGTCGTCGGCTTCGTGCTGACCGGGCAGGGCCTGCCCACCGTTTACGTCAGCGGCGACAACGCCTCGCTCGACGCGGTCCGGGAGATCGCCGCCCGGTTCGCCCCGGTCGACACCGCCATCCTCTTCGCCGGCGCTCCCCGCTTCCCCGTTCTCTTCGACAACCAGCCGATCGTCCTGGACAGCGCCCGTGCCGCCGAGGCCGCCCGGATCCTCGGAGCGGGCCGGGTGGTTCCCGTCCACTACGACGGCTGGGCCCACTTCACGGAAGGTCGCGATGATCTGGTGGCGGCCTTCACCGCCGCCGGGCTGGCCGACCGCCTGGACTGGGGCGGGCGGAACTGATTTCCGGCCTCCCGGGCGCCGCGCGGGCGGCCGGACGGTTTTGCCGTTCGCGCCTTCGAAATCCACTGATGCGCGGCGTGCCCGGCGGTTAGAGTGACGCCCGTGACATCTGGAAGAGCGGGTCGTCCGACCCTGCCGCGCACCGTTTCCTTCTGGGCGGTGGCCGTTTCCCTGGGGCTGTTGCTGTTCGCCGCGAGCACCCCGTCCCCCATGTACGTTCTGTACCAGCAGCGCTGGGGATTCTCCCCGATCATGCTGACGGTCGTGTTCGCCGTCTACGTGCTGTGCCTGCTGCTGGCGCTGGTGTGCACCGGGTCGCTGTGTGACCACATTGGACGCAAGCCCGTCCTGTTCGCCGCGCTGCTGCTGCAGACGGCGGCGATGGTGGTGTTCGCGGAAGCGGGCGGGGTGGGCTCCCTGATCGTCGCGCGGGTGGTCCAGGGCCTGGCCACCGGACTGGCCACGGGCGCGATGAGCGCGAGCCTGATCGACCTCCAGCCGTCCTCGCGGCCCCGGCTGGGGGCGCAGGTGGCGAGCATCGCGCCGTCACTCGGGCTCGGCGCGGGCGCGCTCGGCTCCGGCCTGCTCGTCGAACACGGGCCGTACCCGACACAGCTCATCTACTGGCTGCTCGCCGCACTGTTCGTCCTGGCCGCCGTCACGGTGGTGTTCATGCCGGAAACCGCGGAACCGGACGGCCGGTGGCTGCCCGCGCTGCGGCCGCGCGTGGTGGTGCCGGGCAGCGCCCGGCCGCTGTTCGTGGCGATCGCCCCCTCGCTGTTCGCCTTCTGGTCGCTGAGCGGGCTCTACCTTTCGCTCGGCGCTTCGCTGACGGGCACGCTGCTGCACAGCGGCAGCCACCTGACCGCCGGACTGGTGATCACGGTGCTGGCCTGTGCGGGGGCGCTCACCTCGAGCCTGACTTCGAACTGGCCCGCGGGGCGGGCGCTGCTGACCGGTTCGGTCGCGCTGGTCGCCGGGGTCCTGCTGATCCTCGACGCCGTCCACAGTGGATCGGAACTGCTGTTCTTCCTCGGCACCGCGATCGCGGGCTGCGGTTTCGGCCCGGCCTTCAGCGGGGCGTTCAAGGTGCTCACCGCCGCCTCGCCCGCCGCCGAGCGTTCCGGCGTGGTCGCGGCCATCTACGTGGTCTCCTACCTCGGCATGAGCCTGCCCGCACTGGCCGCGGGGGCCGTCGTGCGCAGCGCGGGCCTGGTGACCACGGCGACCGCCTACGGCCTTGGCATCATCGTGCTGGCGGTCATCGCGTCGGCGGCCTACCTCGGCGCGTCCCGGCGGCGGGAACCCGCGCCCGCCGCGGTGCCCGCCGCGCCGCCCTGCCCGGGCACGGTCGCCCTGCACGCCAGCGCGCACCAGTGACGCGTAAGTGTTGGCCGTGAAGGGTCCCTTCACGGTCGATTTGACTGTGAAGGGACCCTTCACGGCCCTGGTCCGGGGCGGCCCGCGAGGCCTAGATCAGGAAGCGGAAGGTGGGATCTTCGGGCGACAGCTTCTGCGCCGAGATCGGCGAGGCGTCGAGGCGCGCGAGCAGGGGCGCGAGGTCCTCCGGGGCACCCAGTTCGAGGCCCACCAGCGCCGGGCCGAACTCGCGGTTGGTGCGCTTGACGTACTCGAACAGGGTGATGTCGTCGTCCGGGCCGAGCACCTCGTCCAGGAACCGGCGCAGCGCACCCGGTTCCTGCGGGAACTCGACCAGGAAGTAGTGCTTCACCCCGCGTGAGACCAGTGCCCGTTCGATGACCTCGGCGTAGCGGCTCACGTCGTGGTTGCCACCGGAGACGACGGCGACCACGGTGTCGCCCGGCGCGACGAGGCCGGACGTGCGCAGCGCCGCGGTGGCCAGCGCCCCGGCCGGTTCCGCGATGATGCCGTCGACGTCGAACAGGTCGAGCATCTCCTCGCACAGCACGCCGGGGTCCACCTCGCGCAGGTCGATGGGATGCTCCGCGAGCACGCCGTGGGTGTGGGCGCCGACCTTGCGCACCGCCGCGCCGTCCACGAAACCGTCGAGGGCGGCCAGTTCGACCGGCCGTCCGGCCGCGATCGCGGCCGCCATGCTCGCCGCGCCGCGGGGTTCGACACCGAGGACACGGGTCGCGGGATGGTGCTTGGCCAGCCAGGTGGTCATCCCGGAGACCAGGCCCCCACCGCCGACCGGGACGACGACCACGTCCGGGGCGGTGCCGAGCTGTTCGGCGATCTCCCGGGCGACCGTGCCCTGCCCGGCGATCACGTCGGGGTGGTCGAAGGCGGGCACCATCACGGCGCCGGTGCGCTCGGCGTCCTCCCGCGCGGCGGCGGAGGCGGCGTCGTAGGTGTCGCCGCCGACGATGGTCTCCACGCGGTCGCCGCCGAGCAGTGCGATCCTGTCCCGCTTCTGGCGGGGCGTGGTGCGCGGGACGAAGATCCGGGCTCGCAGTTCGAGCGCCCGGCAGGCGAACGCGACCCCCTGTGCGTGGTTCCCCGCGCTGGCGCACACGATCGGCCGGTCCCGCTGGTCCGGATCGAGCTGGGCGAGCAGGTTGTAGGCGCCGCGCAGCTTGTAGGAGCGGACCACCTGCAGGTCCTCGCGCTTGAGCCACACGTCCGCGCCGGTGCGGGCGGAGAGCCGTTCGTGGCGCTGCAGGGGAGTGCGGGCCACGACACCCTGCAACCGTTCGTATGCCGCGTCGACGGCAGCGGCCTCCACGCTCATGCTCTCGCCAGTCCTTCCCGGGTCGGTACTCCGTCCAGCCTAGTGAGCGGCGCCCGCCCGGCCGTCCCGTCCACCCGCCGGGGTCGGCGATGTCACTCCCTCTGGGGCCGCGGGTTGCCGTGAGGGGGCCCGGGTTCTAGGGGGCCTTGAGGCC
>NZ_VJWX01000063.1 GCF_007713715.1 Amycolatopsis rhizosphaerae | reverse complement strand
GGCCGAGGCCGAACCAGGTGGGCAGCACGGTCAGGTACCCGCTGTCCGGCGAGACCCGCAGCAGGTTGAGCAGGGCGACGGCGCCCAGCGCCAGGCCCGCGATCATCAGCGGCCGGGGCCCGAACCTCCCGGTGAGCCGCCCGGTCACGGGGGCCATCAGCGACAGCGGGAGGAAGCCGGGCAGCAGGCGCACGGCGGCGGCAGGCGGCGGGTAGCCGAGCACCCCCTGCAGGTAGAGCGTGAGCACGAGGATCATGCCCAGCCCGACGAAGTTCATCGCCCCGGCCACCAGGTTCGCGCCGGTGAACTGCCGCGAGCGCACCAGCGCGGGCGGCAGCATCGGGTCCGCGGCCCGGCGCTCGGCGAGCACGAAGGCCGCCGCCGAAACCACCGCCAGCGCCGCGGCCACCACCGCGCCCTGGATCACCGCGAACACCAGCGCGGCCAGTGCGACCGCCCCGGTCACCGCGCCCGCGAAGTCGGGGCGGCGGCCGGGCTCCCGCGATTCGGGCACGACGCGCAGCGTGGCCGCGATCGCCACCGCGACCAGCGGCACGTTGAGCCAGAACAGCACGCGCCAGCTCCAGGCGGCCACCAGCAGCCCGCCCAGCACGGGCCCGCCGGCCAGTGCCAGCGCCGAAACACCCGCCCAGACGCCCAGCGCCCGCGCCTGCTCGCGCCGCTGCGGGTAGGCGCGGGTGATCACGGCCAGGGTGCCGGGCAGCAGCAGCGCGGCCCCGAGCCCCTGCAGGAGGCGGAAGGAGACGAGCACCGGACCGGACGGGGCCAGCGCACAGCCCGCGGACGCGGCACCGAACACCGCGAACCCGCCGACCACGACCCGCCGGTGCCCCACGACGTCCCCGAGCGCGCCGCCGGAGAGCAGGAACGCGGCGAGCACGACCGCGTAGCCCGCCACGATCCACTGCAGGGTCGGCAGGTCCGCGCCGAGACGGGCACCGATGGTCGGCAGGGCCACGTTCACGACGGTGACGTCGAGCTGGACCAGGAACATGCCCGCGCACATGGTGAGCAGGAGCGCGGTGCGAGTGGTGGTGCTCTGGCGGATCATGCCCCCAGCACATCGCGGGAAAACTTCCAGCGGGGCGGAAGTGTCGCTGGGGCATCCTGGAGGCATGACGGGTGGAGACGCCGATATCGCCGCCACGGCCGCACTGTTCGCCGATCCGGCCCGGGCGCGGGTGCTGGCCGCCCTGGCGGACGGCCGGTCGCTGGCCGCCTCGGTGCTGGCGGGGGAAGCCGGGCTGTCCGCGCAGGGCACGAGCGCGCATCTGGCGAAACTGCGGGAAGCGGGACTGGTCACCGTCGAGCGGTCCGGCAGGCACCGGTTCTACCGCCTGGCCGGACCGGAGGTCGCCGAGGTGATGGAGACGCTCGCGCGGTTCGCCCCGCCGCAGCCGGTGCGCTCGCTCAAGGCGGGCACGCGCGCCCAGGCGCTTCGCTTCGCCCGCACCTGCTACGACCATCTGGCGGGACGGCTGGGTGTCGCGGTCACCTCGGCACTGCTGGAGGCCGGGGCGCTCGCGGCCACCGACGGTGTCCGGTCCACCCGGCGGCGGGAGGGCGATCGTCTTTCCGCCCCGCTCACGACGCATCCCTACACACTGGGTCCCGAGGCGCAGCCGGTGTTCGGGTCGCTCGGCGTGGACGTCGACGCGGTGCGACGGCGGAAACGGCCCCTGCTGCGGTTCTGCCTCGACTGGTCCGAGCAACGCCACCACCTCGCCGGAGGCCTCGGGGCGGAACTCGCGGTGGCGATGGAGCGGCTGGGCTGGATCGAGCGGCGCGCGCCCGGGCACCGGGCGGTGCGCCTGACGGATCGGGGCATCATCGAACTGGACGCCCGCTTCGGTGTCACGCTCGCCGCGTGACCCTCCCGTTCGTCAGGAGGCGGGCTCGGCGCGGTGAGCGGCGACGAGCCGGGCGTCGGGGGTGCAGCGGGCGCACGGGGTGAAGCCCAGTTCCCGTGCTTCCTTGACCACCAAGGGGATCGTGGTGCGGCCTTCGAGCCAGGCACAGTCGGGGAAGTGGTACCGCGGGTACTCGTCGACCACGACCACCTCGGTCTCCAACCGGGCCACCACCTGCACGTCCTCCGGTGCCGTCGGCTCCTCACCGGGCTCCTCGGCCGTCTCGCCGGGCTCGGCGGCATCGCCGCCCCCGGCCTCGGCACCCTCGCCGCCGGGCGCGCTCGCCTCGGTGACTTCGGTGGCCTCACCGGGCTCGCCGCTCCCGGTGGCCCCGGTAACCTCGGTGACCTCGGCGGCCTGAGTGACCTCGGTGTCGTCGGTGGCATCACTGCCCTCCGCACCGAGCCTCAGCGTCCGGGTGGGAGCGGAGGCGTCCGTCCCCACCGCGTCCCCGTCGGCCTCCTCGGTCTCCGGCCGCCGACGGCGGCGGCGCCGGCGCAGGTAGTCCATCACCAGGAACAGCCCTGCCAGCACCGACAGCCCGATGGACACCCAGGCCCACAGCGCGTTCGCGGTGATCAGTGCCGCGATCAGCAACCCCAGCGCGGCCAGGACCAGGATAAGCACGATGTAGAGCACGGTGCATTACAGCACGGGCAGGCCCTCGGGCGGTCCCGACCCTCCGCGCGGAGCGCCGGAACCGCTACCCGGCGCGACCAGCAGGCCGCGCCTGGGCGGGGATCAGCCCGCCTCGGCGCGCGGCCCGAAGGAGTAGCCCTGTCCGCCGCCCGAGCCGGAGCCCGAACCGCCGGAGGTCGCCGACGCCGGGGCCGCGGAGCCGCGGTCGTCGAGTTCCCGCAGCTGGGATTCGAGGAAGCCCCGCAGCCGCGTGCGGTACTCCCGCTCGATCGTCCGCAGCTCCTCGATCTTCTTGCCCAGCGTGGTCTTCTCGCCGTTGAGGTTGTTCATGGTCTCGGTGTACTTGCGCTGCGCCTCGCGCTCCATCGAGGTCGCCTTGTCGCGCGCCTGACGCTCCAGGGTCTCGGCCCTGGTCCTCGCGTCGTTGAGCATCGTTTCGGCACGCGTGCGCGCCTCGTTCACCATCGAATCCGACTTGGCCCGCGCGTCGGAGAGCAGTTGCTCCGACTTGGCGCGCGCCTCGGCCAGCATGCCGTCGGACTCGGTCTTGGCCTCGGCGGTGAGCCGGTCGGCCATCTCCTGGGCCAGGCCCAGCACCTTGGCGGCCTGCACGTTGGGCTCGCCCGCGTCCATCGCGTGGGCCTGGGTCTGCTCCACGGGCGACGGCGGCGGCACCGGGGCCAGGCGCCGCGGGGCCTCCTCACGCACCGCGCCGGCGCGAGCGGCTTCGAGATCGCCCCGGGTGCTCTCCAGTTCGGCGTCGAGCTGCTCGACCTGCTGGCGCAGCTCGTTGTTGTCCTCGATCAGCCGGGCCAGCTCGGTCTCCACCAGGTCGAGGAATGCATCCACCTCGTCCTCGTTGTAGCCCCGCTTGCCGATGGGTGGCTTGCTGAACGCGACGTTATGCACGTCAGCGGGGGTCAACGACATCAGATCACCTCACGCACTCCATGGCCTGCTCCGACTTCCCGGATTCCCCGATCATCCGGGATACGTCAGTTGCATCAGGAAGGACACAACCAACAGCAGCACCATAATCGATAAGTCCAGTCCGGCGCCGCCAATCCGAACCATCGGAATGATCCGCCGGACTAGCCGGACCGGTGGGTCGGTCACTGTGTAGATGGTCTCGAGCGTCACCGCAACCCCGCCGGCGGGCCGCCATTCACGCGCGAAGAAACGGACGAGTTCGACCACGACACGCGCTGTGAGCAGCAGCCAGAAGACGAATAGCACGTAGTAGACGGCCAGCCGGAAGACATCCACGACACCCACTCTGCCACACGCTCGGCGTGACCCGGACATCCCTCGGGTCCGGTGTGTCCGGATGCCGTAATCCAACTGTGATATATCCAACTGTCTCACCCGAATGGAGTAGTCGCCCACGCTGAGTCAGGGAGCGATTACACTCGACCGGGTACTGAGGGCGTTCGAACGTCACGTTCAGTGACGAAGGAAGAGGCCGCCCTCCGCGATCCGGCGACGGTCCTCGGCGGTCACTTCGATATCCGGCGGCGACAGCAGGAAGACCTTGTTGGTCACCTTGTCCATCGAACCCCGCAGGGCGAAGGCCAGCCCGGCCGAGAAATCCACCAGCCGCTTGGCGTCGGCGTTGTCCATCTCGGTCAGGTTGATGATCACCGGCACGCCCTCGCGGTAGGCCTCCCCGATGGCCCGCGCGTCGAGGAAGCTGGTGGGGTGCAGGGTGGTGATCCGGCTCAACGGGTCTCGCTGCGCCGCACGCGCCGCCTCCGGTACCGGGCGCAGGCGCGCGACGGGTTCGGGCTGCCGGTCCACGGCCAGCGCCCCGTGCACCGTGGGCTCGCGGGACGGCCGTGAGCGGACCGCCTCGTCTTCGTATTCGGCAGCGCGGTAGCGTCGCCTTGAGCGCGCCGGCGGATCTTCCTCGTCATAACCTTCGTAGCCGTCCTCGGCGTACTCCCGCCGGTAGTCACCGGCCCCCTCATAGCCGTCGTAGGATTCGTAGCCGTCCCCGTCGGCCGGGATCATGCCGAAGTATGCCTTCAGCTTCTGCAGCGCACTCATGCCTCTCCCTGCCGCTCCCTCACCCTGCTCACCCGGCCATAATGGAGCCCCTCCGGGTGATCTCGCTAGGGCGAGGCTAAACCGCGCCCGCCGAGCAGCGCGGTTCCGACACGCACACAGGTCGCCCCCCGGGCGATCGCCTGCTCCAGATCACCGCTCATACCAGCGGAAACCTCCGTCGCACCGGGATGATCGCGCCGCAGCCGCACGGCGACTTCAGCCAGGCGGGCGAAGGCCTCGGCCGGATCGGCGCCCAGCGGCGCGACGGCCATCACGCCCCGCAGGTCCAGACCCCCGGCCCCGGCGATGTACCCGGCGAGGGCGTCCAGTTCGGACAACGGGCAGCCGCCGCGGGCGGGATCGGCGTCGAGACTGGCCTGGATCAACACGGCCAGCGGCGGCGTCCCCTGCGCCCGTACTGCCTTGGCGAGCGCGTCGGCGAGCCGGATCGAGTCCACCGACTGCACCTCGTGGGCCCACCGCACCACCGACCGCGCCTTGTTCCGCTGCAACCGGCCGACCATATGCCACCGGACCCGGGCCTCCGGCCGCAGCTCCGCGACCTCTTCGGCCTTCGGGCCTGCCTCCTGATCCCGGTTCTCCGCGAAATCGGTCAGCCCCAGATCGGTGAGCAGCGCGACGTCGGAGGCCGGGAACGTCTTCGTCACCGCGAGCAGACGCACCTCGTCCCGGCGGCGCCCGGCGGCGGCACACGCCCGCTCGATCCGGGCCTCGACCGCGGCCAGCGCCTCCGCCAGTTCCGCCTTCCGATCCTCGCCACCCACGCGAGCGGCGGCTTCGCCATGATCGCTCACGCGGCCTCCAGTGTCCTGCGGGACACCCGCACCCGGTCGGCC
The DNA here is from genome assembly GCF_007713715.1 of Amycolatopsis rhizosphaerae. Lineage (GTDB taxonomy): Bacteria > Actinomycetota > Actinomycetes > Mycobacteriales > Pseudonocardiaceae > Amycolatopsis_E > Amycolatopsis_E rhizosphaerae. The sequence goes on along the minus strand of NZ_VJWX01000063.1, from coordinate 16,353 downwards.
CGCACGAGCGGCGGCTTCGCCATGATCGCTCACGCGGCCTCCAGTGTCCTGCCGGACACCCGCACCCGGTCGGCCCGCACGAGCGGCGGCTTCGCCATGATCGCTCACGCGGCCTCCAGTCTCCTGCCGGACACCCGCACCCGGTCGGCCCGCACGAGCGGCGGCTTCGCCATGATCGCTCATGCGGCCTCCGCCTCCGTCCAGGTGACCGCCGCGATCCGGCCGGTGGTGCCTTCCCGCCGGTAGCTGAACAGGCTGGGCTCCTCGGCGGTGCACCGCGGGTCCACCCCGATCCTGCCCACGCCCGCCTCGGCGAGCTGCCGCCACAACCCGGCGCGCAGGTCCAGACCGGGGGTGCCCCGGCGGGTCCGGCTCGCACTGCCCGGCAGGTGCTTCTCCACGTCCGCGGCCATCTCGGCCGGGACCTCATAGCATTCGCCGCAGATGGACGGCCCCAGCAGCGCCTCGATGCGACCGGGTTCGGCACCCAGTTCGGTCATCGCCTTCAGCGTCGCCGGAAGGATGCCGATCCGCGCCCCGACCCGGCCCGCGTGGGCCGCCGCGACGACCCCGGCCTCCGGATCGCCCAGCAGCACCGGCACGCAGTCCGCCACCAGCACCGCCACGGCCACCCCGGGGGTCGCCGTGACGAGCGCGTCGGTGGCCTCGGCCGGGCCCCGCTCGGTGCCGTCCACGACGGTCACCGTGCGCCCGTGCACCTGCTCCATCCACGCGATCCGGTCCAGCCCCAGCTCCCCGGCGAGCCGTTTCCGGTTCGCCGCCACGGCCCGGGGATCGTCCCCGACGTGATCACCAAGGTTGAACGACGCGAACTTCCCCGCCGACACCCCGCCGTCGCGGGTCGTCACCACTCGCCTGACACGCACCCCTTCACCTTCCCACGCCGCCCCGCGGCCGGTGGCGCGGGTCAGCGGCGCATGAAGGGCGGGACGTCCACCTCGTCATCGGTGGGGTCGTCGGTGACCGGGACGGCACGGCCGGGCAGGGCGCCCGGCGTGGTGCGGGAGCCCGGGTAGCTGCGGCTGCCCGCGCCCGGCTGCGGCAGGGACGGCGTCTGCGGTGCCGGGTAGCTCGGGGCCGGGCTGCGCGGCGGGGTCACCGGCGCGAACGCGTTCGAGGCGGGCGGGGGCGGCGTCGACGGCGTGGGCGCGGTGCGCACCTGGCCCGCCTCGGCGGAGGCCGTGGTGGACCGGGAACCCACCGTCGGCGGCTCCAGCTTCTTGTGGGTGGGGGCGCCCGCGTCGAACCCGGCGGCGATCACGGTCACCCGCACCTCGTCGCCGAGCGAGTCGTCGATGATCGTCCCGAAGATGATGTTGGCGTCCGGGTGGGCCGACTCCTGCACCAGCGAGGCGGCCTCGTTGATCTCGAACAGGCCGAGGTCCGAGCCGCCCGCGATGGACAGCAGCGCGCCGTGCGCGCCCTCCATCGAGGCCTCGAGCAGTGGGGAGTTGATCGCCTTCTCCGCGGCCTGCACGGCCCGGCCCTCACCGCGGGCCGAACCGATGCCCATCAGCGCGCTGCCCGCCCCCGACATCACGCTCTTCACGTCGGCGAAGTCGAGGTTGATCAGACCCGGGGTGGTGATCAGGTCGGTGATGCCCTGCACACCGGAGAGCAGCACCTCGTCGGCGGAGCGGAAGGCGTCCATCAGGCTCACCCCGATGTCGCCGAGCTGCAGCAGCCGATCGTTGGGGATGACGATCAGCGTGTCGCACTCGTTGCGCAGCGCCTGGATGCCGTCCTCGGCCTGCTTGCCCCGGCGCTTGCCCTCGAAGGTGAACGGCCGGGTGACCACGCCGATGGTCAGCGCACCGAGCTTGCGGGCGATCGACGCCACCACGGGCGCCCCGCCGGTGCCGGTGCCGCCGCCCTCGCCCGCGGTCACGAAGACCATGTCGGCGCCCTTGAGCACCTCCTCGATCTCCTCGCGGTGGTCCTCGGCCGCCTTGTGCCCCACCTCGGGATTGGCCCCGGCGCCGAGACCGCGGGTCAGCTCGCGGCCGATGTCGAGCTTGACATCGGCGTCGGACATCAACAGTGCCTGCGCGTCGGTGTTCACCGCGATGAACTCGACACCCTTGAGGCCGACCTCGATCATGCGGTTCACGGCGTTCACGCCGCCACCGCCGATGCCGACGACCTTGATCACCGCGAGGTAGTTGTGCGGGGGCGTCATCGGGTCCGCCTTCCTGATCGTAAGTACTCGTACCGCTCGCCAGAAACCGACACGGCCGACACGGGGCACCAGCCAAAACTCTCAACCTAAACTCAAGGCTTAGAGTTATGTCAACTTCCAGCTTGGTGCAGGACGGTAGGGATCAGGCACGCCGGAATCCAGCAGCCACGCCGCGTGTCGCCGAGCCCGGTGCAAAATCACCGGGCGGCACAGCGGAACACACGGCGGAACCGGCCCGTGCGGCGGTCCTGGCGGTCACCACTTTCCCGCGAAGATCACTCTCCGGTCAAGCCATCGGTCATTTCCCGCAACAGATCCAGGTGCCCGGCGTGCCGCGCGGTCTCCTCGATCAGGTGGATCAGCACCCAGCGGAGGTTGATCGTGCCGCCGCGGAAGGGGACCTCGTCCTCCAGCGCGAGCTTCGCGGTGATCTCCCGGCTCCGCTCGCACTGCCGCTCGTACCCGTCCAGCAGCTCGCTCATCGGCGTGCGCAGGGCGAGGCGGAACTCGGCGTCGGGGTCTTCCTCCAGCGCCTCCTTCCAGGAATTGGGCTGCCCGTCGAGCACCACGCCGAACCAGTACTCCTCGACGAGGGTGAGATGCTGCAGGAGACCGGCGACCGTGGTGAGCTCGCTCGGCACCAGGCTGCGGCGCGCCTGCTCGTCGGACAGGCCCCCGCACTTCCACGTGACCGTGCCACGCTGGTAGTCGAGGAAGGCGGTCAGCTGCTCCCGCTGCCCGCCCGAGAACGCGGGCTCAACCCGCTTGGGTGCGTCGGTCATGGCTCGGAGTCTGCCATCGTGGTACGACAGCCGGTCCGATTTCCCGCCAGGAGGAGCCATGACGATCCGCACCGCGACGACCCGCTGGACGGGCGATCTGCGCAGCGGCACCGGCCACGTCACGTTCGTCTCGTCGGGTGCCGGCGAGTTCGACGTGACCTTCCCGTCGCGCACCGAAAGCCCCGACGGGAAGACCAGTCCCGAAGAGCTGATCGCCGCCGCGCACTCGTCGTGCCTGGCGATGAACCTCTCCGGGGTGCTGGCCAAGGAAAACCTGGTGGCCGAGGCGATCGACGCCCGGGCGGAGGTCACCCTCGGCCCGGCCGCCGGTGGCGGCCTGGAGATCAGTGGCATCGCGATCACCCTCCGCGCCACCGTCGACGGGGTCGACGCGGACACCTTCGCCGAACTGGCCAAGACCGCCGAACGCACCTGCCCCGTCAGCAAGGCCCTCGCCGGAACCACCATCACCCTCGACGCCGCCTTGGCCTGAACGCCGCGGTTCGGCTGAGCGGGGGTCAGGAGATGGTGGGGAGTTCGGGGCTGGCCACGTCGTAGGTCTTGCCTTCGCGGGTGAGCAGGACGGCGAGCACCTTCGCCTTGCGGTCGGGGTTCTCCGCGCTCCCCCAGCGCACCACCTTCCCGTTGGCGAGGGTGAACTCCACACCCCCCGGCGTCTTCGCGCGCACCGTGGCGACCTGGGGCTTCAGCTCCGGCGGCAAGGACCGCAGCACGGCGGTCACCGAGCGCGTCACCGGATCGTCCGGCGCGACGCGGGCCAGGCTCAGCTCGGGCAGCTTGTCCGGCCGGTTCTTGACCGTCTTGTAGTCCAGTCCGGTCCCGTCCACCAGGTGCATCCCGTCGGCGGCGGTGAAGAAGGCGACCGGATCGCGTTCGGTGACGGTGATCAGGACCGTGGACGGCCACGACCGGCTCACGTCCACCGAGGCCACACCGGGCAGCTGGGCGACCCGCCCGGCGATCTCCCCGGTGTTCAGCAGCAGCATCGGGGCCCGGTCCGGCACTTCGGCGGCGGCCCTGATCTGGTCCACGGGAACGGCGGCCGCCCCGCTCACCTCGACCGTGCGAACCCCGAGCAGCGAGGTGAAGCACACCACGTACGCGAGGGCGAGCACGGTGACCACGCTCAGCAGCGCCACCCACCGGCGCCGCAGCGCACGCCGACGCAACGCGGCCCTGGTCTTCCGGCGAGCAGGCTGGGGAGGGCGCCCCCGGTCGGGCCGCCCGGTGCCCCGCCGCGTGGCCGGTCCGCGCCGCTGCCCGCGCTCCCGCGTGACCATCAGGCCACCGCCCTCACCGGAGGGTGTCCTCGCCGGAGCGCCGGTCGAGCTCGGCGAGGATCTCGGGGCCGAGCTGGGTGACGTCACCCGCGCCCATGGTGACCACCAGGTCGCCGGGTTTGACCAGGTCCGCCACCAGCGGCACCACCCGGTCGAACGCGGGCTCGTAGTGCACCCCGGCACCGGCGACGCGGTCGGCGATCAGCGCGCCGGTCACCCCCGGCTCCGGTTCCTCCCGCGCCCCGTAGACGTCGAGCACGACCACTTCGTCGGCCAGCCCGAGGGCACGGGCGAACTCGGCGGCGAAGGTCCTGGTGCGCGAGTACAGGTGCGGCTGGAACACCACGAGCACGCGGCCGCTGCCCGCGGCCTGGCGCACCGCCCGCAGCTGGGCGGCCACCTCGGTCGGGTGGTGGGCGTAGTCGTCGTACACCCGCACGTCGCCGGAGCGGCCCTTGAACTCGAAGCGGCGGCGCACCCCGCCGAAGGCCGCCAGGCCCTCGACGAGCCCGTCGACCGGTGCGCCGAGTTCGGCTCCGGCCAGCAGCGCGGCCACTGCGTTGAGCGCCATGTGCTCGCCGGGCACCGCGACCCGCACGTCCAGCTCCTGGCCGAGCAGCGCAATCCGCACCAGCCCGCCGGTCTCGGCAGGCCGGTAGTCCAGCACGCGCGCGTCCCGCTCGCCGGTCACCGAGCGGCCGTAGCGGACCACGCGCGTGCCCGCTGCCTCCGCCTCGGCGCCCAGCGCGTCCGCCGCGGGGTCGTCGCCGCACACGATCAGCAGGCCGCCCGGCCGGATCCGCCGTGCGAACGCGGAGAACACCGCCGCGTAGGCCTCGGGAGTGCCGTGGTGGTCGAGGTGATCCGGCTCGACGTTGGTCACTACCGCCACCGACGGCGAGTAGGTGAGGAACGAGCCGTCGCTCTCGTCGGCCTCGGCGACGAAGATGCCGCCCTCGCCGTGGTGGGCGTTGGCGCCGGATTCGTTGAGATCCCCGCCGATGGCGAACGACGGGTCCAGCCTGCAGTGCTGGAGCGCGACGGTGAGCATCGACGTGGTGGAGGTCTTGCCGTGGGTCCCGGCGATGCAGGCCACCCGGTGCCCCTCCATCAGCAGCGCCAGCGCCTGCGCCCGGTGCAGCACCGGGATCCCGCGTTCGCGTGCCGCCGCCAGTTCGGGGTTGCTGTCCTTGATCGCGGTGGAGACCACCACCGCGGACGGGTCACCGAGGTTCTCCGCCCGCTGCCCGATCTCGATGCGCGCGCCCCGCGCGCGCAGGGAGAGGAAGGCCCGGGAATCCTTGGCGTCGGAGCCCGAAATCCGCGCGCCGCGGGCGAGCAGGATCCGCGCGATCCCGCTCATGCCCGCCCCGCCGATGCCGATCAGGTGGGCCCGGCCCAGCTGTTCCGGAACGTTCATTTCGCCGCCTCCAGCACGATCCTGGCCAGTACCTCGTCGGCTTCGCGGTGGCCGAGACCGACCTGCGCGGCGCTCATCTTCGCGATCCGGTCCGGATCGGTGACCAGGGGGATGACCAGCTCGGCCACCTTCGCCGCGGTGAGGTCCGCGTCGTCGATCAGCAGGGCCGCGCCCGCATCCACCGCGGGCCGGGCGTTGACCGCCTGCTCGCCGTTCCCGTGCGGGAGCGGGACGAACACCGCGGGCAGGCCCACCGCCGACACCTCCGCCGCGGTCATCGCGCCCGACCGGCACAGCACCAGGTCGGCCGCCGCGTAGGCGAGGTCCATCCGCTCCAGGTAGGGCACCGGGACGTACGGCGGCCGGCCCGGGAACTCCTGCACGACCAGGGTGTTCTTGGGGCCGTGGGCGTGCAGCACGCCCACCCCGGCGTCGGCGAAGTCCTTCGCCGCGCCCGAAACGGCGGTGTTGATCGAGCGCGCGCCCTGGGAGCCGCCGAACACCAGCAGCGTCGGCGCGTCCGGGTCCAGCCCGAAGTGCTTCCGTGCCTCGGCCCTCAGTGCGGCGCGGTCCAGCGAGGTGATCGACCGCCGCAGCGGGATCCCGACGACCTCCGCGTTCGGCAGCGGTGTCCCGGGCACCGCGACCGCGACCCGGCTGGCGAACCGGGCGCCGACCCGGTTGGCCAGCCCCGGGGACTGGTTGGCCTCGTGCACCACGATCGGCACCCGCCCGCGCGCGGCCAGATACGCCGGAAGGGAAACGTAACCGCCGAAGCCGACGACCACGTCGGCCCCGACCCGGTCGAGCACCTCCCGCGTCCGCTTCACCGCGTCCCGCACCTTCAACGGCAGCCGCAGCAGCTCCGTGGTGGGTTTGCGCGGCAGCGGCACCGGCGGGATCAGTTCCAGCGCGTACCCGCGCGTCGGCACCAGCTCGTTCTCCAGCCCGCGCGCCGTGCCCAGCGCGATGACCGTGGCGTCGGGCCGTAGCCGCTTCACCGCGTCGGCCAGCGCCATCGCGGGTTCGATATGTCCGGCGGTGCCGCCCCCCGCCACCACGACGGTGGGGGCTCGTCCGGTTACGGCCTGGCTCACGTGGTCCCTCTCCGTGTCGAACGTCTACCGTAGTCCGGCGCCGCGCGGCGGCGCTCCGCCGGCTGGGCGGAGCGGGTGCCCCGTGCGGACGGCCGTGCCCGCTTCGGCGTCGCCACGCGCCCGCCGGAACGCCGCCTCGTGGGCGGCCGGTACACCTCGGGCGCGGGAAGCCGCAGCAGACGACCGAATTTACCCGGTCCCTGTGAGCGCAGCGCCGCGACGGACTCCGGCTCGTGCCGGGCCGCGTTGGCCAGCAGCCCCATCAGGAACATGGTGACCCAGATCGAGGTGCCACCCGCCGAGATCAGCGGCAGCGTGACCCCGGTGACCGGCAGCAGCCCGACCACGTAGCCGATGTTGATGCCCGCCTGGGACACCGTGAACACGGTGAGCGTGCCGGCCACGATCCGGATCCAGGGATCCAGATTACGGGTGGCGATGCGCAGGCCCACGATGGCCAGGCCGATGAACAGCCCGATCACCACGATGCAGCCGATGAAGCCCAGTTCCTCGCCGATCACGGCGAAGATGAAGTCGTTCTGCACGTTGGGCAGATAGGCCCATTTGGACGGTCCCTGGCCCAGGCCCTTTCCGAACAGGCCCCCGTCGGCCAGCGCGTACTTCGCCTGCGTGGCCTGGTAGGCCGCGCCGCTGGTGTCGGAGCCGGGCGAGAGGAACGACAGCACGCGCGACTGCCGGTACCCGGCGGTCAGCGCCAGCGTCACCGCCCCGGCCACCCCGCCCGCGAACAGCACCGCGAACAGCCGTTTCGGCGCGCCGGCGAACCACAGCAGCGAGGCCAGCACCACGCCGAGGGTGATCGTTCCGGACAGGTTCGGCTGCGCCATCACCAGCGCGAAGATCACCAGCGCGACCGGCACCACGGGGACCAGCAGATGCCGCCACTGGTGCAGCATCGCGTACTTGGTGACCAGGACATGGGCGCCCCACAGCGCGAGCGCGACCTTGGTGAACTCGACGGGCTGCACGGAGAAGCCGCCCACCACGAACCAGCGCTGCGCCCCGCCGCCCGACGAGCCGAGCGGGGTGAGCACCAGTGCCAGCATGAGCAGGCAGACCAGCACCGCGGTCGAGGACAGCGCCCGGGTGCGCCGCAGGGGCATCCGCAGGCCGATCCAGAACACCACCGCCCCGGTGACCACGAACACCAGGTGCTTTTTGAACAGCGAGTACACACCGGAGCCGGTGGCCGGGTCGACCGAGGCGACCGACGAGGCCGAGAGCACCATCACCACGCCGATCGAGGTGAGCAGGCCGGTCAGCGCCAGCACCAGGTGGAAGTCCGCCAGCGGGCGGGACAGCCACGCGGTCAGCGCGGAGTAGACCCCGGCGGCACGGCTGTCCTGCCGCTTGCGCCGGGGCCTGCGTTGGCTCGTTCCGGTCTTGTCCTCAACCGCGGTCACTCGCGTGGTCTCCCTGCCCGGTCACCGGCGCCGCCCGGCGCGCTGCCTGCCTGCGGTGAGGCTCAGGCGCTCAGGCACCGGCCTGCCCCTCCGCTTCGGAGAGCGCTCTCACCGCTTCGGCGAAGGCGTCACCGCGGTGGGCGTAGTCCCGGAACATGTCCAGCGAAGCCGCGGCCGGAGCCAGCAGCACGACGTCGCCCGGGCGCGCGAGTTGCCGCGCCGCCTCCACCGCCGCTCTCATGGGCTCATCGTCACCCGAAGCGACGCGCCGCACGGGGACATTCGGCGCGTGTCGCGCGAGAGCGCCCGCGAACACCTCGGCGTCCACGCCCAGCAGTACCGCACCGCGCAGGCGGGGCCCCACCACGGCGACCAGGTCGTCCACCGACGCGCCCTTGAGCTGTCCCCCGGCCACCCACACCACGTCCGGATGGGCAAGCAGGGAACCGGCCGCGGCGTGCGGGTTGGTGGCCTTGGAATCGTCGATGTAGCGCACCCCGCCTGCCTCGCCCACCTCGACCGCGCGGTGCGCGCCGGGCCGGAAGGCGCGCAGCCCGTCACCGACCGCGGCGGTGGGCACGCCGTAGGCGCGGGCCAGCGCGGCGGCGGCCAGCGCGTTGGCGAGGTTGTGCGGGCCCGCCGGGCGGACCTCGGGCGCGGAGCACAGCTCCTCGGCGTGCCGGGCCGGGTCCTCGACGAAGGCCCGGTCGATCAGCAGGTCCTCGACCAGGCCGAGTTCGCCCTGGTGCGGGGTGTCCAGGCGGAAGCCGATGCGGCGGGCGCCGCGGGGCGCGTGGTCCTCGGCGAGCTTCACCGACCACGGGTCGTCGGCGTTGTGCACCACGGTCGCGGCGTGGGCGTGGATCCTGCCCTTGTCGGCGGCGTAGGCCTCGAGGCTGCCGTGCCAGTCCAGGTGGTCCTCGGCGACGTTGAGCACCACCGACGCGTGCGGCGCGAGGGTGCTCGACCAGTGCAGCTGGAAGCTGGACAGCTCCACGGCCAAGCAGTCGTACCCGGCCTGCACCGCGTCGAGCACGGGGAAACCGACGTTGCCGCAGGCGATGGCGTGCACGCCGGCGGCGCGCAGGATCGACTCCAGCATCCCGACCGTGGTGGTCTTACCGTTGGTCCCGGTCACCGCGAGCCAGGTGGGCGGATGCTCCCGCGTCCGCCCGACCCGCCAGGCCAGTTCGACGTCGCCGATCACCTCGATACCCGCGCGCGCGGCGGCGGTCAGCAGCGGCGAGGAGGGCCGCCAGCCGGGGCTGGTGACCACCAGGCCGGTGCCCTCCGGCGGCTCGGCCAGCCCGGGCACGAGGGCGGCGCCCAGCCCCTCCAGCTCGGCGAGCCGGGCGGCGTCGCCGTCGGTGACGGTGACGTGCGCGCCCAGCCCGAGCAGCGCGGGCACCGCCGAGCGGCCGGTGACCCCGGCCCCGGCCACCAGGACGTTCGTTCCGGCGAACACCGGCTAGCCTCCCGCGCCCAGTTGCTCGCTGTAGAACAGCCCGAGGCCGAACATGCAGCAGATGGCGGCCAGCAGCCAGAACCGGATGATCACCGTGGTTTCCGCCCACCCGGCCAGTTCGAAGTGATGGTGGAAGGGGGCCATCCGGAACAGCCGCCGCCGCGTGGTCCGGAACACCGCGATCTGCAGCACGACCGAGATCATCTCGACCATGAACAGGCCGCCGATGACGATGGCCAGCAGTTCGGTGCGGGTGGTGATGGACAGGCCGGCGACCAGCCCGCCCAGCGCGAGCGAGCCGGTGTCCCCCATGAAGATCTTGGCGGGCGCGGCGTTCCACCACAGGAACCCGCAGCAGGCGCCGGTGGCGGCCGCGGCCACCACGGCCAGGTCCAGCGGGTCGCGCACGTCATAGCAGGCGGGCTGCGGGCTGACCACGCAGGCCAGGCGCGCCTGCCAGAAGGAGATCACCACGTAGGTGGCCAGCACCATGGCGGAGGTGCCGCCCGCCAGGCCGTCGAGGCCGTCGGTGAAGTTCACCGCGTTCGACCAGCCGGAGATCACGATGTAGCAGAACACCACGAACAGCACGGACGGGAAGGTGATCAGCGCGATGTCGCGGACGTAGGAGAGGTTGCGCGAGGCGGGGGTGAGCCCGGTCCGGTCGGCGAACTGCAGCGCCAGCACGCCGAAGGCGACCGCCACCACCAGCTGGCCGACGAGCTTCGCGGTCTTGTTCAGGCCGAGGTTGCGCTGCTTGCGGATCTTGATGAAGTCGTCGAGGAAACCGACCACGCCCAGGCCCACGGCCAGGAACAGCACCAGCAGCCCGGACGCCGAGGGCGCGTCCCTGCCGGAGGCGAGCCAGTTCACCAGGTGTGCGGTGAAATAGCCGACCATCATCGCGACGATGATCGCCACCCCGCCCATGGTCGGAGTGCCGCGCTTGGACTTGTGGCCCTGCGGGCCTTCCTCGCGGATCTCCTGACCGAAACCCTGCCGGGAGAAGACCCGGATCAGGTACGGCGTGAGCAGAATGGAGACCAGGAGACCAATCGCCGCCGCGATCAGAATGCTGATCACGCAACACCATCCTTACCGTTCGAAGTGCCCGAGGAGTCCCGGCCGGAGGCGCGGTCCTCGATCAGGGCGTCGGCCACCCGCCACAGCCCGGCGACCTTGGAAGCCTTGACCAGCACGACGTCACCGGGGCTCAGCTCGGCACGGAGGAGCGCGATGGCGCCCTCGGTGTCGGGCACCAGAACCGACTCCTCACCCCAGGAGCCCTCGTGACTGGCTCCCTGGTGCATCGCGGCGGCCTGGTCACCGACCACCACGAGCCTGCTGATGTTGAGCCGGACCGCGAGCCGGCCGATCTCGTCGTGCGCCCTCACGCTATCGGCACCCAGTTCGCCCATCACACCGAGGACCGCCCAAGATCGACGGCCCTGGCTCATCGAGGCGAGTGTCTTGAGCGCGGCCCGCACCGATTCGGGGTTGGCGTTGTAGGAGTCGTTGAGCACGGTCACCCCGTCGGGCAGGGTGGTGACCTCCATCCGCCGCGCCGAACGGCGTTCCACAGTGGACAGGCGTGCGGCCACTTCGGACACCGTGGAGCCGAGCTCGAACGCGACCGCGGCGGCCGCGAGCGCGTTGCCGACGTGGTGCTCGCCGTGCAGCGGAAGAGTCACCTGCGCCTGTCCCTCGGCGGTCACCAGGCGGAAGGAAGCGCGCGCGTTCTCGTCGAGGGTGATGTCCTCGGCCCGGACGTCGGCGCCGGGATGCTCACCGACCCGCACCACCCTGGCGCGGGTGCGGGACGCCATCGCCGCGACGAGCGGATCGTCCGCGTTGAGCACGGCGAGCCCGTCCTCCGGAAGCGCTTCGACGAGCTCGCCCTTGGTCTGCGCGATGCCCTCCCGGGAACCGAACTCCCCCACGTGGGCGCTGCCGACGTTGAGCACCACGCCGATCCGGGGCGGGGCGATCGCGGCCAGCTCCGCGATGTGGCCGGGCCCGCGCGCGGACATCTCGAGCACGAGGTGCCGGGTGGTCTCGTCGGCCCGCAGCGCGGTCCACGGATGGCCCAGCTCGTTGTTGAACGAACCGGGCGGCGCCACCGTCGGCCCGAGCGGTTCGAGCAGCTGCGCGATCAGGTCCTTGGTCGAGGTCTTGCCCGACGATCCGGTCACCCCGACCACGGTGAGCCCGTGCGAGGCCAGTTCGGTCACCACGTGGCGGGCAAGTTTCCCCAGCGCGGCCAGCACCGCCGCGCCGGTGCCGTCACGGTCCCCGGCCAGCGCGACCGATCGCTCGTGCGCCTGTCCGGGCGGCAGCGGTGGCGCGAGCACCGCGGGCGCGTCGACCGGCCTGCCCGCCAGCACCCCGGCCGCCCCCGCCTGGACCGCCCGCGCGGCGAAGTCGTGCCCGTCGGCCTTCTCCCCGGGCAGCGCCACGAACAGGCCGCCGGGGGTGAGCTCACGCGAGTCGAATTCCACGCTGCCGGTGACCACCGGGCTGCCGTCGGTGCGGTGCAGCCGCCCGCCGACGATCCCGGCGATGTCCGCCAGACTGAGCGAGATCAAGTGCCTACTCCTGTTGTCCTTCGAGCCGGCGCCGGATGGCGGCGGCCAGCTCGTCACGGTCGGAGAAGGGATGCACCACACCGGCGACCTCCTGGCCGGTTTCGTGTCCCTTCCCCGCGATCAGCACCACATCCCCCGGCCCGGCGAACCCGACCGCTCTCACGATCGCCGCGCGCCGGTCCCCGATTTCGAGCACCCGTCCCCCGGTACCCGCCGAGCGCGCCCCGGCCAGCATCGCGGCGCGGATCGCCGCCGGATCCTCCGACCGGGGGTTGTCGTCGGTGACGATCAGCACGTCGCTGCGCCGCGCCGCGGCCTCGCCCATCAGCGGGCGCTTGCCGCTGTCGCGGTCGCCGCCGCAGCCCAGCACGGTGATGATCCGTCCCTCGGTGCGGGCCCGCAGCGCGTCCAGTGCCTCGGCGACGGCCGCGGGCTTGTGCGCATAGTCCACCACAGCGGCGAAGTCCTGGCCGAGGTAGACCCGTTCCATCCGCCCGGGGACCTCCACCGCGGCCAGTCCCGCGACGATGTCGTCCATGCCGACCCCGGCGGCGTCCAGCATCGCGGCCGCCAGCAGGGCGTTGGCGACGTTGAAGGTGCCCGGCAGGGGCAGCGTCGCGCGGGCGGAACGCCCGCGCGGGCCGTGCAGGGTGAACGCCTGCTCCCCGGTCGGGGCGCTCGACAGCTCGCTCACCGTCCAGGTGGCCTCGGCCCCGGGCTCGGTGGACACGGTGATCGTGTGCGGGGTGACCAGCGCCTGTCCCCAGGCGCTGTCCACCACCACGACCTCGGTGGTGGAGCGGCCGTCGAACAGCAGGGACTTCGCGGCGAAGTACTCCTCCATGTCCCGGTGGAAGTCCAGGTGGTCCTGCGAGAGGTTGGTGAACGCGCCGACGGCGAAGCGGGTGCCGTTGACCCGGCCCAGCGCGAGCGCGTGGCTCGACACCTCCATCGGCACGTGGGTCACGCCCTGTTCCGCCATCACCGCGAGCAGCGCCTGCAGGTCCGGGGCTTCGGGTGTGGTGAAGGCGCTGGCCAGCCGCTCCCCCGCGATCCGGGTCTCCACGGTGCCGATCAGGCCGGTGGTGTGGCCCGCGGCGCGCAGCCCGGACTCCACCAGGTAGGAGGTGGTGGTCTTGCCGGAGGTCCCGGTCACGCCGAGCACCGCCAGCCGCAGCGAGGGCTCGCCGTAGATCCACGCGGCGACCGAGCCGAGCACGGCGCGCGGATCGGGGTGCACCAGGACCGGGACGGCGGCGTCGCGCACCGCGGGCCGCTCGGCGCCTTCGGCGTCGGTGAGCACGGCGGCCGCGCCGGCGGCGAGCGCTTCGGCGGCGAAGTCCGCACCGTGCACCCGCGCCCCGGGCAGCGCGGCGAACAGGTCGCCCGGCAGGACGTGCTGGGCGCGCAGCGTGGCGCCGGTGACGGCGACTTCGGCGCTCTCGGCGGCCTCCCCGGTCTCGGCGGGCAGGATCAGCCGGGCATCGGCGCGGGCGGCCAGGGTGGTGAGCCCGACCGGCTCGATCCGCGCGGGGCGTGGAGGCGCGATCGCGGCCTTGACCGGGTTTTCCGGGACCGGCCGCGGCGCCGTCGTGCTGCCGTGGTTGTTCCCGTGGTTGTTGACCGACACGCCCGGAAGGTTACCGACGGCACGGCAGGCCGCGGCGAGCCGGTGCGCCTTGTGCACCGATCACCACCGGTGGGAAGGACACCCATACCGCACCCCGCCGCACCTCGCACTTCTGCCGCCGGGCCCCGGGTTTGACCAGTCCCGATCCGCCGCGCCGTGCCCGCCCGGTGGCGACGGGAGAGGCCGCGCGCACGGGCCGGGCCGGGCGCGGTGAGCAGGTGCGGCACCCTGGGGTCGTGACCGAGGCTACGGTTCGATCACGCGGATCGGCTGTCGCGAGGGGAAGAGGACCGGCTCTGCATGAACACCCAGGACGTGGCGGCTCAGGTGGGTGACGACAGTGTCTGGTCCCACCTCGAAGGGGGCAGGGTCCTGCTGGATCCCGGCGCGCCCCCGGTGCTTGGGCAAGCCGCCTCCCTGCTGGACCGGAGGTGAACCGGCCGGATCAGCTGTCGGCGACGAGGCGGATGTACGGGCTCGGCGCGGGCGACAGCGGGATCTGGTAGCGCTGGGTGAGGTAGGACGCGATGTCGTGGAACAGCGGTGCCGCGGAGTGGCCCACCGGCAGCGTGGTGTCCGGCGCGTCGAGCCGGATCCCGATGACGAACCGCGGGTTGTCGGCGGGCAGGATCCCGGCGAAGGTGATGTTGTACAGCGTGTCGCTGTAGGCCTTCGTCACCGGGTTGACCTGCTGGCCGGTGCCGGTCTTGCCGGAGATCTGGTAGCCCTCCAGCCCGGCGGTGGGCGCGGTGCCGCTGTTGCCGCCCTTGCCGCTCTGCGTGACCGCGCGCAGCATGTCCCGCACCGTCTTCGCCGTCTCCGGGCTGGCCACCCGCTCCGTGGCGGGCGCGGGCTCGGGGATCACCGTGCCGTCCGGTTTGACCTCCTGCTTGACGATGCGCGGCGGCACGCGCAGTCCGTCGTTGGCGATCGCCTGGTACATCCCGGCCATCTGCACCACCGTCATGGACAGGCCCTGTCCGATCGGGAGGTTGCCGAAGGTGCTGCCGGTCCAGCCGGACTTCGGCGGCACGGAGCCGCGGCTCTCGCCGGGCAGCCCCATCCCGGTTTCCTGGCCGATGCCGAACCGCTTGAGGTAGTCCAGGTACTTGTCCGGACCCACCTTCTGGGCGAGCAGCAGCGTGCCCACGTTCGACGACTTCGCGAAGATCCCGGCGGTGGTGTAGTCGACGGTGCCGTGCACCCAGGCGTCGTGCACCGTCGCGTCGGCCACCTTGAGCGAGCCCGGCACCTCGTTCGTCGCGTCGGGTGTGGTGAGCCCGAGGTCGATGGCCGCGGTCGCGGTGACGACCTTGTTCACCGAGCCCGGTTCGTAGGGCGTGGTCACCGCCTGGTCGTTCATCAGCTCGGGGGTGTAGGTGCCCTTGTCGTTCGGGTTGAACGTCCGGTCGTCGGCCAGCGCGTAGATCTCCCCGGTCCTGGCGTCCATGACCACCGCGCTGCCGCCCTTGGCGTGCGAACGGGCGACGTAGTCGGCGAGCTGGCGCTGCACCATGTACTGCACGTCCGAGTCGAGGGTCAGCACCAGGTCGTTGCCCGGGACGGCGGGCTGCACGTCCCGTTCGGTGCCCGGGATGATCGTGTTGCTGCCCTGCGCGGTGTCGGCGACCCGCTGGCCGGCCTGCCCGGCGAGGTCGTCGTCACGGGTCATCTCGAGCCCGGCGATGCCGTGCAGGTTGTGCTTGGAGACGTCCTGGTCCTCGGTGCGCCAGTTCGCCAGGCCGACCACGTTGGAGGCCAGGTCGTCGCCCGGGTACTCGCGGGCGGCCTGCTTCTCGGTCGCGATCTCGGGGAACTCCTTGCGGATCTCGTCGGCCACCGACGGTTCCACGTCCTTCGCCAGGTAGGTGAAGGCCCGGTCGCTGTTGAAGGCGTCGAGCAGGTCCTTCTCGGTGACCTTTCCGGCGAGCTTTCCCGCGATGAACCTGGCGGCGGCGGCCGCCCTGGTCGCGAAGTTCTGCCCCTGCCCGGGGTTGCGCTGGGCGTACTCCTCCCAGGTGCGGCGCATCTGCCTCGGGTTGACCGAGAGGGCCCGGGTTTCCACGCTGAAGGCCAGTTCCACCCCGTTGCGGTCCAGAATGGACCCGCGTTGCGCGGGGACGGTGATGGTGGTGGTGCGCTGGCTTTCCGCCTTGGCCGACAGCTCGTCGGCCTGGATTCCCTGGACGAGCACGAGCCGGAGCCCGGCGATGACCAGCACCGCGACCAGCACCACCCGCACCGCCACGTAGCGGCCCTTGCCCGTGGCCACGCTCGGCCTTCCCGCCACCTTCCGCACCCGTGCGCGGTAGGCGCGGCGCCGTGCCTCACGGCCCGTCATCGCTGCCCTCCGGTCTGCGGCGGCACGACCGCCGGCTGCTGCGCGTCGCCCTGCGCCGCGTCCCCTTCGATGGGCGCGGCGTTGGTCGTGGGCGACGGGGTCTGGGTC
>NZ_VJWX01000639.1 GCF_007713715.1 Amycolatopsis rhizosphaerae | reverse complement strand
GTGCTCGTTCGGCTGATCCTGGGCATCGCCATCACCGTCGTCGCACTGGCCTTCGCCCTGCGGAGGGCGGTCTGGCTCGCCCGGCTGATCGGCTCCGGCCAGCCCCTCCAGGGCCGCACCGAACACCTCGGCCGCCGGGTGCGGACTCATCTGGCCGAAGTGTTCGGCCAGCGCAAACTCCTCAAATGGTCCCTCCCCGGCGCGGCGCATTTCTTCACCTTCTGGGGATTCGTCATTCTCGCCACGGTCTATCTCGAGGCGTACGGAAGCCTGTTCAGCGAACGGTTCGCCATCTGGTGGGTCGGTCACTGGTCCGTACTCGGCTTCGCGCAGGACTTCATCGCCGTCGCCGTGGTCGTCTCGCTGGCCACCTTCACCGTCATCCGTCTCCGGCAGGCCCCCCAGCGGCGGGACCGGGCATCCCGGTTCTACGGCTCGCACCTCGGCGGTGCCTGGCTCATCCTGTTCATGATCTTCAACGTGGTCTGGACGATGTTCCTGTTCCGGGGCGCGTCCGCGGCGGCGGGCACCTTCCCGTACTCCTCGGGCGCCTGGGTCTCGATCGGCCTCGGCCACCTGCTCGCACCGCTGGGCCCGAACGTGCTGAGCGTGCTCGAAACCGTCGGGCTGCTGCTGCACATCGGCGTGATGCTGGTGTTCCTCAACATCGTGCTGAACTCCAAGCACCTGCACATCTTCCTGGCACCGGTGAACGTGACCGTGAAGCGGCTGCCGGACGCGCTCGGCCCGCTGGCGCCGATGGAGTCCGGCGGCAAACCGATCGACTTCGAAGAGGCCGACGACGACGCGATCTTCGGCCGCGGGAAGATCGAAGACTTCACGTGGAAGGGCATGCTCGATTTCGCCACGTGCACCGAGTGCGGCCGCTGCCAGAGCCAGTGCCCCGCGTGGAACACCGGGAAACCGCTCTCCCCCAAGATGGTCGTCATGGACCTGCGGGACCATCTGTTCGACACGGCGCCGTACCTGCTCGGCGGCAAGGACGTCGAAGACCGCCCGCAACGGCCTCTCGTCGGCCCGAGGAGCGAGGGCGGCGTGATCGAACCGGACGTGCTGTGGTCGTGCACCACGTGCGGCGCCTGCGTCGAGCAGTGCCCGGTCGACATCGAGCACGTCGACCACATCGTCGACCTGCGGCGCCACCAGGTGCTGATCGAATCGGCGTTCCCGACCGAACTCGGCACCCTGTTCCGGAATCTGGAGAACAAGGGAAACCCCTGGGGGCAGAACAACTCCGAACGGCTCGACTGGGCCAAGGACCTCGATTTCGAAGTACCCGTCTGCGACGGCGCGCTGGACTCCGGCGTCGAGTACCTGTTCTGGATCGGGTGCGCCGGCGCGTTCGACGACAACGCGCGCAAGACCATCCGTGCCACCGCCGAGCTGCTGCACAGCGCCGGGGTCCGCTTCGCGGTCCTGGGCACCGGCGAGACCTGCACGGGTGACCCGGCGCGCCGTTCCGGCAACGAGTTCCTGTTCCAGATGCTGGCCCAGGAAACCCGGGAAACACTCGACGCGGTCTTCGAGGGCCGCGAACCCGGCCGCCGCAAGATCGTCACCACCTGCCCGCACTGCCTCAACACGCTCGGCCGTGAATATCCGCAACTGGACGGGCACTACGAGGTCGTCCACCACACGCAGTTGCTGAACCGGCTGGTGCGGGAACGCAAACTGGTGCCCATCGCCCCCGTGGACGGCACCACCGTCAACGGCGTCGGCCCGGTCACCGGCCGGCCCCTCACCTACCACGATCCCTGCTATCTGGGGCGGCACAACAAGGTCTACGAACCGCCCCGGGAGCTGGTGCGGGCCACCGGCGCGACGCTCACCGAGATGCCACGGCACGCGGACCGAGCGCTCTGCTGCGGCGCGGGCGGTGCCCGCATGTGGATGGAAGAGAAGATCGGCAAGCGCATCAACGCCGAACGCATCGACGAGGCCATCGCCACCGAAGCGGGCACGGTCGTCACCGGCTGCCCGTTCTGCAAGGTGATGCTGACCGACGGCCTGGTGCAGCGGCAAAGCGAGAACCAGGCTGCCGGTGTGGTGGTCCGCGACGTCTCACAGGTGCTGCTGGAGTCGGTGAAACGCGCCGACACCCGCCCTGCCGCCACACCGCCGCAAACCTCCTCCCCCCTGGTCTGATCCGGTCGCAATCCGGCAGCATGTCCACTGTGGACATGCTCGCAACAGGTGAAGAAAGACTCCAAGACCGCCGGTGACGGCCGAACTAGCATGGGCAACAGACCGGCTCGGACACTGCGTGTCGAATCCCGTTTGCCGCGAACCACCACGTCGACTCGGCCGGCTGTCGTGTCGTGGCGGAGTGGCACCGGGGCGCAGGCCCGGGGCCGGAGCCGGCGACTCGATCGGGATCCAATTCTGGATGGGGAAAGAGATGCCCAACACCCTCACCGCGCTCGACGTGGCCGGAGATCCGAGCTACGGCCAGACGCTCAACCTCACGGCCACCATCACCGCGCAAAGCCCGGTACCTCCGGGCACCACCATGGGCGGCACCGTCGCCTTCGAGTGGGCCCCCACCTCGGGTGGGACCTACACGCCGCTGACCGGTAGTCCGGCGGCGGTGACCAGCACAGCGGGATCGTCCACCGGAACGGCGGTCCTCGCGGTCAACACCCCGGGCGCCCCGCTACCGCTCGGTGACTACTACATTCACGCCGTCTACAGCGGGGACCCCAACTTCGACGGCTCGACTTCCACCGACGCCTTCGAGCAGGTCACCACGCCCACCACGACCGCCGTGGTCGCGGCCCCCTCGCCGGCGGCCCACGGCGCGACGGTGACCCTGACCGCCACCGTCACCGCGAGCAGCCCGGTTCCGACGGGCATGACCATGGGCGGCACCGTCACCTTCCAGTCGGCCACCACCGCGGGCGGCCCGTACACCGACCTCGGCACCGCCGTGTCCGTCAGCAGCACGGCGGGATCGACCACCGGAACAGCGGCCTTCACCACCAGCACTCTCCCCCTCGGCGCCAACTACATCATCGCCGTCTACAGCGGCGACACGTACTTCAACGCCTCCACCGCACCCGAAATCACCGAACAGATCACCACGACCACCACCACCGCCGTGACCGCGGCCCCCTCACCGGCGGCCCACGGCGCGACGGTGACCCTGACCGCCACCGTCACCGCGGGCACCACCGTCCCGTCGAACGTCACCATGGGCGGCACCGTCACCTTCCAATCGGCCACCACCACGGGCGGCCCCTACACCGACCTCGGCACCGCCGTATCCGTCACCGCCACAGCGGGATCAACCACCGGCGAAGCGACCTTCACCACCAGCACCCTCCCCCTCGGCGCCAACTACATCATCGCCGTCTACAGCGGCGACACCACCTTCGATGGCTCCACCTCACCCGAAGTCACCGAAACGGTCAGCAAGATCGGCACCACCCCGGGGCTGGTCGCAGCGCCCTGATCCACCCCGGCCCGGCCGGGTCGCCTCACCGGCCGGGGCCAGACCGTCTCGC
>NZ_VJWX01000638.1 GCF_007713715.1 Amycolatopsis rhizosphaerae | reverse complement strand
GCACCGCGCCCGGAGGCGGCACCGCGCCGGGCGGGGGCACTGCACCCGGAGGCGGGAACTGACCACCGGGGACGGGCTGCGACGGGGCGCCGAACTGGTTCGGCTGGGCGCCCGGGGGGCCGTAGGGCGAAGGCTGCCCTTCCTGCCCCGGCGAAGGGGGAACGCTCACAGGGACCTCACAGAGGTAAAAGGATCAGACCGTGCTCATCCAACACTGTGTGATCAATACCCCTGTGCGGGGCCCGGCGAGCGGGTGAAAAAACCACAGAGGACGCCCGGTTGATTACCGAGCGTCCCCTGCCTCGAGGAATGACTAGTCGTTCTGGAGGTACGACAGCAGCCGGAGGATCTCCAGGTAGAGCCACACGAGCGTGGTCATCAGGCCGAAGGCGGCGAACCACGCCCACTTCGCGGGCATCCCCTCGCGGATCATCCGGTCGGCCATGTCGAAGTCGAGCAGGAAGTTGAACGCCGCGATGCCGATCACGACCAGGCTGAAGATGATGGCGATCGCGCCGCCGCTGCGCAGGCCCATGTTCACACCGAACAGGCTGAGCAGCAGGTTGGCGAACATCAGGATGACCGCACCGGATGTGGCGCCGATGATCCACCGGGTCAGCTTGGGCGTCACCTTGACCGCGCCGGTCTTGTAGACCACGAGCATCGCGATGAAGACGCCAAAGGTGCCCAGGATCGCCTGCAGGGCGATGCCGTGGTAGATCATCTCGAACACCCCGGTGATGGCACCGAGCAAGACGCCTTCGGCGGCGGAGTACAGCAGCGTCATCGGGCCGCTGGGCTTCTGCCGGAAGATCATCACCATGGCGAGGACGGTACCGACCAGCATCCCGGCGAACAGGACGCCGAGCACCGGCCCCATCGCCCTCGCCTCGGCCTGACTCTGCGCCCATATGGCCGTGAGAACGCCGGTGACCAGGGCCGTCGCGAGCGAAAGGCCGGTCTTGATGACCACGTCGTCCACGGTCATCGGCCGGTCGCCGGCCCCAGCCATCTGCTGCGGCATGCCGTAACCGGCCCCGGGCGGCTGCTCGAAGCCTACGTTGGGACCGTACTGACCGTACTGGCCGTACTGGCCGTATCCCGCACTGCTCCTGGGCAGGTTGCGGAACGCGGGGTTGCTAGTGGAACGCACCTTGATCCTCCTGGATCTCCTGGCACCTGCGTCTGGTCCAACGAGCGGGACCGCCGGGGGGTTCCCGTCGAGTAAAGGCGACTTTACCCAGTTTCCCGGCCCCGGGGCGGACTCCGCTCATAACCAGCACTAATCAGTAATTCGGTGTATTGCCCGTGAGCGGCTTTCCCGCAACTCTCACTGGGGGTGTCCGGCCGGTCACCCGATCCAGTCGGGGACGATACGGGAAGGGATGAACGATTTCATGGGGAGAACGCCCCGCGCGCTCGCGGGCATCCTGATCGCCGGTCTCATCTGCCTGTTCACCGCCGCACCCGCCTCCGCCGCCTTCCAGCAGGAAACCGGGCACCTCGTGACGCCCGGCCAGCCCTACGGGGGCAAGGGGCGCTCCGGCGACTGGCTCGGCTCCTACCTCGTCGGGGGCAAGCAGGTCTTCTGTGTGCAGTTCGAGTACAAGGCCCCGGACACGAACGAGGCCAACCGCCCTGGTGACGAACTGAAGACGAAATGGGGCGACCCGCTGCCCGGGGACATCGCCGCCGAGATCTCCTACCTCCTGCTCCGCTACGGCGACACCCGCAACCCGGACCAGGCCGCGGCGCTGGCCCACCTGCTGCACTCCTGGACGGCCGCGCCCCGGCCCGGCCACGACGACCTCAACCCGGCCAACGACTTCCGCCACATCGCCTACGACGCCCCCTTCCACCTCGCCAAGCTGCCGCCCGCTGCCCAGCAGGCCGTACAGGACCTGCGTGCCGACGCCGAAGCCAACCGTGGACCGTGGACGACCTCGGTCGCCGCGCCCAAGGACACCCAGATCATCGGCACCGCGGGCAGCTGGCGGGTGGTCGTGCACAACGCCAAGGACAAGGACATGGCGAAGGTGCCGGTCACCGTCAAGCTCACCGACGCCACCCTTCCGGACGGCACCACCCAGGGCATCGTCACCACGGGTGACGACGGCACCGCGACCGTGCAGGTGGTGCCCACCGGCGCCCACCCCGGACTGGCCAGCACCCTTTCGGCCCCCGCCGACCGGCCCTACATCCAGGCTCCGGTCGACGTGGACACCCAGCGCGTCGTCTCCACCGGCGGCGAGAAGCAGCTGACCGCGCACGACGGCGTGGCCGCCCGGCCCAGGGCAGGCACCGTGCAGGTCACCAAGGTGGACGCGAAGACCGGCAAGGGCATCGACGGGGTCGTGCTGCGCCTGACCGGCAAGGACCGGACCACCCCTGCAACGGGCCAGGACGGCAAACCGCTGGTCGGGTCCGACGGCAAGCCCGTCGTCGTCACCACCGCGGGCGACGAGGGCAAGGCCACGGTCGACGGTCTGCGGGCCCCGCAGGAGGTCTGCGTGGTCGAGGTGAGCCCCGCGTCCGGGTACGACCGCTCGTTCGACCCGGCCCAACCGCCCTCCGCCTGTGGCACCGTGGAGGACGGCGCGACGCTGACCCTGAAGGTGGCGAACGCGCCGAACGAAGTGCCGACCGTGATCCCGGCAGGCTTCGGCCCGCCGACCGCGACCCTGCACGCGGACACCAGGACGATCACCTCTCCGCTCGGTTTCGTCCTCCTCGGCGGGCTCGCGCTGCTGGGATCCGCGTTTGTGGGCTTCCTCGCCCGGCGCCGCCGGCCGGCGACCGTCCGGGCCGAACGGCGCGGGCCGGCCTCGAGATGACCGTGTCAGGGCACCGCCCGGCGGGCAGCGGACGGCAGCGGGTGGTCTACTCCCGGCGCGGCAAACGGAGGCTGGTCAAGGCCTACCTGCTGGGCCTGGTCACCGTCCTGCTGCCGGAGGCGCTGGTCGCCGCGGTGGTGTTCTGGCCGCCGACCAGTGCCGTCGCCGGGCATCCCCAGCCCGTGATCGTTCCCCCGCCGTCCCCGGTGGTGGCCGCGCCCACACAGGCCCCGCCGGAGACGACCACGACCACATCGCCGGTCCCGCCGGTGGCACCGGCGAGCACACCGGAGTCCTCCGCGCCGGAAACCCCGGCGGCGGTGCCGGTCCAGGCCCCGGGCACGGTGCGGCTGCCCAGCGGCAGCACCGCGGTCCTGGTCCGGCAGGAGGTCGTGGGCGGGGTGCTGCCGGTGCCGCAGAGCCTGGGCCAGGCGGCCTGGTGGGGTGCGGACTTCGATGCCAATCGCGGCGCCAGCGTGCTCGCCGGGCACGTGAACTGGGGTGGGCGAATCGGTCCGTTCGCCGAACTGTGGCGTGCGCGCATAGCGCAGGAGATCCACGTGGTCGATCCGTCCGGGCGGACCGCGGTGTACCGGATCTCGCAGCTGATCACGCTGCACAAGGACGAACTGCCGCAGCGCGCCGCGGAACTGTTCGGCCAGACCGGGGCGCACCGGCTCGTGCTGGTCACCTGCGGGGG
>NZ_VJWX01000637.1 GCF_007713715.1 Amycolatopsis rhizosphaerae | reverse complement strand
GGCCTACCCCGGCCTGCCCCACGCCCGGCGCCTGCCCTACCTGTGGCGCGAGGTGTTCGGCCTCCACTCCCACCGCGACCGCCTGCTGCACGTCACCGACGGCGGCCATTACGACAACCTCGGCCTCGTCGAACTCCTGCGCCGTCGCTGCGGCCTCATCTACTGCGTCGACGCGGGTGCCGACGCGCCGCCGACCGCCACCACCCTGGCCGACGCGCTCACCCTCGCCGAGCAGGAACTCGGCGTCCGCGTCGAACTGCACGACCCGTGGCACGCCGAACCCGGTACCGGCAAACCCCTCGACACGCCCGAAGCGCCCTCCGTGCTCAACTCGCGCCTGGTGCACAGCCCCATCATCACCGGCACCATCCACTACCCGGCCGAAAGCGGCCTGCCCGCCGCCCAGCGCACGGGGCGTCTCGTCGTGGCCAAGGCCCTGCTCTGGCGCGACCTGCCGTACCCGCTGCTGTCCTACGCGGCACACCACCCCGAATTCCCCCACGACAGCACCGGCGACCAGTTCTTCGACGACGGCAAGTTCACCGCCTACACCGAACTCGGCCGACGTCTCGGTGAACTGGTCAACCGGCACATGCCCACCGGTGTCACGCTCGCGCTGTCCCGCTCCGGCCGCCGCGCGGGCGCCACGGTCCGGCGCTCCCCGACCCGGCGTCCCTGAACGAACCGCGACTTCCTGCTCACATCGACGCGAGTACGAAGTCGCGAATGAGGCGACCGACCACCTCGGGTGCGTCGAGGTGGACCATGTGGGCGGCGCCGTCGATTCGGACAGCTCGGACGAGACCGCTTTCCCGGCGTAGCGCGTCGATCTCGTGGGTGATTCCGGCGATGAGGGACTCGGTCAGTTCCTGGAGGTCCGGGGGCAGGTGATCGAGGGTGGGACGGCGGCCTCCCTGGACCACCAGCGCCGGACAGGCGAGGTGACGCAGTTCGGCGAACATGTCCCAGCCCTCCAGTGGCGCCATCAGCGCGGGGAGGGTACGCGGCGCCGGCCGGCGGGTACGACTGCCGTCCGCGGCCCGGGTGAGGCCGCGGCGGGCGTTCGCCTCTTCCAGGTCGGGATTCCAGCCCTGGGCGGCCGCGGCGGTACGGGCGGCGGCGATGATCTCCCGGGATTGCGCGGCGTCGACGTGTTCGGGGCCGGCCATGGCGGTGAACATCGCCAGTTGTTCACCGCGGCGCCGGGCGACTTCCGCCGCGGACAGGCCGGGATACAGGCCGGGGACGCCGCCGCCGAATCCGTCGAGGTCGACCACGCCGGGGCAGCCGGGGCGGGTGGCGGCATGGCGCACGGCGATCATTCCGCCAAGGGAGTGCCCGACCAGGTGCGGATTGCGCAGGCCCAAGGCGGCGATGACGGCATCGAGGTCGCCGAGATGGGCCTCCCAGCCGTAATCGTCGTCGGCCGGTGGATCGGAGCGACCGTGGCCACGCAGGTCGTAAGCGATCAGCCGGAGGCCGGACAAGGCTGGTCGAACCGCTTCCCAGTCCAGCAGGCTGCGGTGGGCGCCGTGCAACAGCACCACGTCGGGGCCTTGCCCGCCGTGGTCGACCACGGCGATCCGGCCGGCAGTGCCCGCCACCGTGGTGGTGATGTGGTCGGCGTCGATCATGAGGCCGGGATTCCTTTCCGGGTCATGGCGATCCGCTCGATTTCGCCGGGAGTGCCCGCCATGATCGTGGGCAGGTGCTCGGTCACGAGCTCGACGGGCCAGTCCCACCAGGCCGCTCGCAACAGCCGGTCGATGTCCGCTTCCTCGAACCGCTTCTTGATCAGGGTGGCGGGGTTGCCGCCCACGACGGCGTACGGCGGAACGTCGGCGGTGACGACCGATCCCGCGGCGATGATGGCCCCGTCGCCTATGCGCACGCCGGGCATCACCAAAGCCCGGTAGCCGAACCACACGTCGTTACCGACGACGGTGTCGCCGCGGCTGGGCATGCCGGTGACGAGGTCGAGGGTCCGTTCCGTCCAGGTTCCACCGAAGATCGTGAACGGGAACGTGGACACTCCCATCGTCGGATGCGCGGAGGCGGCCATCAGGAACCGGGTGCCGGAGGCGATCGCGCAGTACTTGCCGATGACGAGCCTTTCCGGCCCGTAGGCATAGAGCACGTTGCGTTGCTGGAACGCGGTCGCGTCCTCCTCGTCGTCGTAGTAGGTGTACTCGCCGACCTCGATGCGCGGGTCGGTTACCAGCGGTTTGAGGAACACCGTCCGGTCGTGGCCTGACAGCGGGTGCAGCGTGGCCGGATCGGGGATCGCGGGACTCAACAGGGGTGGCCTCACTTCTCGTCGTGGGTCCTCAGGGAGGAAACTATCGAAACTATCGCGACGAAAGTCGCGTTAATATGATCATGTCATCCTGCTCGTCGGAGCGCAATCACAAAAGCGACTGGAGTCGACTTTGTCTCAGGAACGACCGGCGCCGGGGACCGTGCGCCCCGGCGGACGCAGCGCCCGGGTCCGATCAGCCGTGATCGAGGCGGTCCTCGCCGAACTGTCCGGCGGCGGCTACGAGGGTCTGACCGTCGAGACCGTCGCCACCCGGTCCGGCGTGCACAAAGCCACCATCTACCGGCGCTGGGGCGGGGTGGACGGACTCGTTGCCGATGCCCTCGCCCACTCGGCGGAAGCACCCTGGCCCATTCCGGACACCGGCACCCTTGCGGGCGACCTCCAGGAGATCACCCGCGCGGTCCTCATCGGCTTCACCGATCCGCATCTGGGTGCCACCGCGACTGCCCTGATCAACGCCGCCCTGCGGTCCACCCAGGGGGCACGGGCGCTGGCCGCCTTCTTCGCCGCCCGTCTGACCCAGGCCGCCCAGGTCGTCACCCGGGCCATCGACCGCGGTGAACTCCCGCCCGGCGTCGACGCCGTCGAGGTCGTCCGTGCCGCCACCGCGCCGTTGTACTACCGGCTGTTCATCACCGACGAGCCCGTCGACGACGACGTCGCGAACCGGGCGGCGGCGGCCGCGGTCGCCGCCGCCCGCGCCGGGGTGTTCGACACCGCCATGGGTGAACAACAGGGAAACACCGGACGGAAAGCGGATGAACTAGACTGATCAACGACCGCCCACGCACCCCCGGAAGTACCCAGTGCCGACCTCGGTGACCTTGCGCTGGCTCGGGCCGCCGACCCGATGCGCGCCCGCCGCGATCCTCGACGCCCTCACCCCGCTCACCGAGCGCTACCGGCTGCACCTCGACACGCGCCGCGCCCGCACCCGCACCTATCTCGACACCGCAGACTGGCGCATCCGCCGCAACGGCCTCGTGCTCAGCCACGAGGTCGTCACCGGACCAGGTTCGCTTGTCCTCCACGGCGGGGAAGAACCGGTCACCGCCCGGCTCAGCGAGCCCCCGTCGTGGCCCGCCCGCGCCGAACAACTCGCTCCGGGGCCGGTCCGCGACGGCATCGCCGGCGCCATCAGCGTCCGTGCGGTGGCACCCAAACTCCGGTGCCGCACCGTCACCCGGGAAATCGCCGTCCGCAAGGCCGATGGCAGCACCGTCCTGCTC
>NZ_VJWX01000636.1 GCF_007713715.1 Amycolatopsis rhizosphaerae | reverse complement strand
CGCCGCCCCTGTGGCTGCACCGCCGGTGCCGATGGCGCCGTCAACACTGCCGCCACTGCCACCGCTGCCCGTCGGACAAATCTCGCCGCCGTACGTGGACGGGGACGGGGCGTGGCACCAGGGCGGGCTCACGCTGACGCCCGAGGTCAACCGGGTGGTGGACGAGTTCCTGTCCCGGCTCGAGGAGGCCGCGCACGGCAGCACCGGAGACAGCAGCGGAGACAGCAGCGAAACGGCCGGTATCCGGAGCCGGTTGCGGGAGCTGGCCCGGGACATCCCCGGGGTCCGGTTCGAAGACCCGGCCCACGAACTCGAACCGGCCGACCGGATCAAGCAGGAACTCGCGGAAAGGCTGGCGGCCGAGAACGGGCTCGATCCGTTGCGGGCGCTGCGGGAAATTCCCGATGCCATCCGGTACACCGTCTCCGTGCCCACCGGGGACTACACCGCCGACGTGCGGGAACTCCAGTCCCGGCTCGCCGCGGCCGGCTACGAACCGGTGGAGCTGCGGAACGGCTGGCTGGACGGTGGTGAGGACCGCACCGGCATCACCGCCCGGTGGCGGGAACCGGAGACCGGGGTGATCTTCGGGGTCGAGTACCATACGCCGGAAAGCTGGCAGGCCCAGGCCGCGCGAAATGCCTTCGAGCACGCGAACGACCAGCAGATTCCGCAGGGGGAGCGGGAGTCCCCGGCACCGCCCCGGGGTGAACACCTCCGCCCGGTCGAGACCCCGCGGGGAGTGGAGGAGATCACCGATGTCCGCTGACCTCCGCCACCGCAGCCCGATCGTCCACATCAGACATCTCACCGTCCTCGCCGGACCGGTCGGCCCCCTGTGCGGCCGCGAAAGGATCAAGTAGTGGAAGCGGCTGAAGCGATCGCGAAGGTCGAGGGGTGGCTGCGCGAGGTCCACGCGCAGAGCCCGAATCCCGTCCGCGTCGACTCCGGCGAGGTGCGGCGCGTACCCGAAGGCTGGTTCGTGCCGTACGACTCGGTGGCCTTTCTCGACGAGGGCAAAGTCGAGAAGCGAATCTTCCCGCCGCCCGCGCTGATCGTCCGTGAACCCGACGGCGCGCTGCGGATGTCGAATCCCCGGCAGGGCGGGCTGAGCATCCCGGCCACGATCCCCGGCCGCCCCTACGATCGCGAGGTCGTCCACCCCGACTACGTGGCGGCCGGGCTGGGCAGGCTGGGCGTGGCACCCCGCGCGGTGATCGGCTGGGAGCAGATCGACGCCGAGGGGAACAAGACCGGTTCGCGGATGAACCCGGCCTACGTCGCCGGTCCGATCGAGCGCGCCTATCCCGCCCCGCACAACCGGTTGGAGACGCTCGTCCTCTTCGCCAAGGCCCACTGGCTCGACCGGGACAAGTTCCTCGTCGGCCTCGGCGAATGCGAGGTGTTCATCGACGCGGACCCGGTCGACGACCGGCCCATCCCCCACTACTGGGACGCGCAGCGGCGGATCCTGCGGGTGTTCAGCGCGTTCCGCACCCTGCCGCCCCAGTCCCGCGGCTACCGGCGGACGGACATCGCGACCCTGGCCGACAACCTGACGGGCGGCACCGTGCTCATCGACGTCGGCTGGGACGACATCGAGGTGCGGGTCGAGGAGATCGTCGAGAGCCTGTCCCGGTTTCCGCGGGCCGCGCCCCGCGTCAGCCTCGCCGGTCCACTGCCCGAACTCGACGAGCACCTGCCCGACCTCGCCCGGCGCACCGCGGGCGAACTCGGCCTCGCCGAACCGCGGTTCCTGCCGGAAGGTGCGGCGGGCCAGGCCAGGCAACGGGGTTTCGAGCTGACCTACGAGGAATGCTGGCGCACGGTGCTCGGGCTCAACTGGCTGAAACGACTGGAACAGCCGTTTCAGGGCCGGCGCCCGCCTGCCGCGGAAATCGGGCTCACCTTCCGGTACCGGGCCGACGGTACGACCTGCCCGGCACTTCAAACCCACGGGAAGTACCACCTGGAACAGGCCGACGAGGTGCGTTACGGCTGGCACCGGGTCCTGGGGGCCTACGTCGGGTTCGCCATCGGCGAGGCGCTCGGTTCCGCCGTGGACACGTTGTCCCTCGCCGCGATCCGCGAACAGTTCGGCCCCCGGGGGCTGGCCGGGTACGCGCGGGCCTACGACCGCGTGGGGCAGCTCGGGCCGCTGACCCAGCAGTTGCTGTTCCTCACCGAGGGTGCCATCCGCGGCCCGCACCGGGAGGCCCCGGACGAAGAACACCGGCTGCCCAAGGCCATCGCCAACGCCTGGCGCCGCTGGGTGCACACCCAGGGCATCCCGTTCGCCAAGGGGGACGGCTGGCTGCTCCGGGTGCCCTCGCTGTACGACCGCCGCCGTCCCGATCCCGCCGAGTTCGCCGCGGCGAGCTCACTGGTCCTCGGCACGCCGATGCCGCGGCTCACCGGGCCCGGCGCGCTGCTCGCCGCACTGCCCGCCGCGCTGACCCAGGCGGATTCCGAAACCGGCTCGGCCCGCCGGGCCGCCCGCCTGATCGCCGGGGTGACCCACCGCGACGAGACCGACCTGGCGGCCACGGTGTTCCTCGCGAAGGTCTTCCAGCACGCGCTCGCCAAGGATCGCGATGGCCTCCCGCCCTGGGTTACCACCCGCAGGGTGCTCGACGAGGACGATCCCGGGCAGCAGGGGCCGGAATGGGACGCGATCCGCGAGATGGTCCGCGAGGCGGTTCCCGACTACCACGCGGAACCCGCCCCGGGCCTGCGCACGGTGGAACAGATCGGGGACGGCTACTCGACGCTCTCGGTCCTTGGCCGTGTGTTCGCCGCGGTGAGCGGATGTGAGAACAAGCCGGAGAAGGCCCTGCTGCGCGCGGTGAACCATTCGGGGCGCAGCGGGCTGACCGGGGCACTCGCCGGGGCGCTCATCGGTGCCAGGAGCGGGCTGCCCGGGCTGCCCGAGGAGTGGGTGGCGGCACTCGAACTCCGTGAGCTGATCGAAAATCTCGCCTCGGACGCCTTCTTCCACTTCGACCGGGTTTCCGCGCCGTCGACCAGGCCGGACGAGTGGAAGCAGCGGTATCCGCGATGGTGACAGGGGGAACGAACATGGCCGGCCACGTCCCGGAAACGGCCTACGAGGAGATCCCGGTCGTGGACTCCGAATGGGACTACTCCGTGCTGCCCGGGCAGGAACCGCCCGAGCAGGCGATCCTGCGCTGGGAACGGGTTTCGATCGACCGGCTGCCGAACGGGCCGTCCCGCCCGAATCCGGCGTACACCGAGGGGCCGGTGTGGCAGGGGTACCCGTACCCGCTGAACCGGGTGGACGCGCTGGTGAACTACGTCAACGGGCGCTGGATCAGCAGGCGTACGTTCGTCCAGCAGTTGCTCGACTGCGAGGTCTTCGTGCACCTGTCGGAGACCTACCGGCCCAGCAGCATCAACGGCGCGATCCCACTGCCGGTCTTCGGATCACTGGACCGCGTTTCGGAACCCTTTCCCCGCCTGGTGCGCACCCAGCTCAAGGTCTTGCGGCGGGATGCGCATGCCCGCACGGAGCCGGTCCTCAACTACGGCCACCC
>NZ_VJWX01000635.1 GCF_007713715.1 Amycolatopsis rhizosphaerae | reverse complement strand
CCCGCGCGGCCACCCCCGCCCGGTCCGCCCCGGTCTCCTCGGCGTACTTGCCCACCTCGATCGGCCCCGGCAGCAGGTCCACCACGAACGTCCCGGCCCTGGCGAGCAGTTCCGCGTCCTGGAAGCTCTCGGGCGGGATCAGCCTGCGCACCGCGGTGAGCACGTCGGTGCGGACGTGCTCGGGGTCGATCACGTCGACGTAGCCGAGTGAAGCGGCGGCGAGCAGTTCGAGCCGGTCGGCCACCTCGCGGTCCTTGCGGGTGACCCGTTTGCCCGCCCGCTCCAGCAACCGCCCGAGCAACTCGCCCGCCTCCCGGGCCCTCGCCTGCGCGGCGGCCATGAACACGACCTCGTGCAGGGAGTCGTCATGGGCGTGCTCGATGAGGTAGCCGAGTTCCCCCGCCTTCACGAACTCCCCGGCGGCGAGGAAGTCGCGGAAGGTCCGGTGCACGAACTGGATCCGGCCGTCCTGGCGGCGCAGCAGCCCGGTCCGCTCCACGAGATGGCGCAGCACCTGCGCGGGTTCGAGCTCCCGCGCCTCGGAGCGCAGCCCCGACATCGCCCGCCCGATCCGCTGCTCGGCGACCTCCTCGCCGATCAGGAGTTCGGCATTGCGCACCATGGGCGCGGCGAACCGCTCCAGCAGGATGATCTTCTCCTTGGTGGACATCCGCAGTTCGTCCTCGACCGCGATGTCCCGCTGCACGTCCCACTGACCGAGCAGCAGCTCCAGCGCCTTGTCCAGCAGTTCCTTGCGGCTCTGCGGAAGGTACATGTTCTCCTTGCGGTACAGCGCGCACAGCAGCGAACACAGCAGCGGGCTGGACACCAGTGCGCGCACGTCGGGCCGCCCGTCCAGGCTCCTGGTCAGCCGCTCCTCGCACCGGGTCAGCCACTCGCGCTGCTCCGGGTCGCTCTCCAACGCGCGCGCCGCCGTGTACCAGTTCCCGATCACCCGGTGCAAACCGTTCCGGCTCAACGGAAGCAGCTCGAACCGGCGGAAATCGGGGCCGGGCCAGTCATCGGCGACCGCGGAAGGCCGGGTGCTCACCACGAACCGGGCGTCCGGGTACGCGCGCACGAGACCGTCGAGCCAGCGCCGCACCTCCTCGCGACGCGGCAGCAGGAGTTCGTCCACCCCGTCGACGAGGATCACCGCCCGCCCGGACCGCAGCAGCCCGCTCACCCACCGGTCCGGTTTCTCCCCGGCCAGCGGGGCCGCGCCCGCCTCGACCAGTTCCTCGGCGCCCGGCAGCGGCCGGTCCCCGAACCGGCGGAGTGACACGAAGAACGGCACGTCGTCGCGCCAGGAGTCGTCCCTTCGGTCGTGGACCGAGACGGCGGCGAGATGGGCCAGCCAGCGCAGGAAGGTGGTCTTGCCCGCGCCCGCCCCGCCGAGCAGGAGGACCCGGCGCGCGGAACCGATCGCGTGCCGTCCGTCGGTGCCCGCGCCGGTCAGCTCGGCGTCGTCGCCCGGATCCTGCCGCCGGGCCAGCGACGGGGCGGTGTAGAAGTCGTCGAACGGGTGCTTGGCCGGGGCGCGGCCGACGCTGACTTGGAACAGCTCGAACGTCGCGTATTCGGCGGCCACGTAACGGACGTAGGCGCGCTCGAAGTCGGCGGCGCGCCGCTCGTCCCGGGACGCGAAGTCGTCGATCCGGTCGGCGATCCCGGCCTGGACCGAGCGCATCACGGCATCGACCTCGCGGGCCCGCACCGCGATCTTGTGGCAGGTGTGGCGCAGCAGGTGGTGGTAGGCGTCGCGGCCCGCCTGGCCGAGCCCGGCGTCCTGCAGCACCGGGCGGCCCGCCTCCCGGACCCTCGCCCGCAGGCGGGAAGAACTGGCGAGCACGGCCGGGGCGCGCTCCACCAGTTCCCCGAGCCGTGCCGCGGTCAGCGCGCCGGCCACGGCATCCTGGACCGCCAGCCACTCCTGGTCGGACAGGCGGGCGAACTCGACCCGCCGCAGTTCGCCCAGCTCCCTGGCGGCGCGCGCGAGGAGCCGGTCGGGCCGGGCCAGGCCGCGCAGCCGGTGCTGGTGGACCGCCTGTTCGGCCGCCTGGTCGGCAGCGCGCTCCACGACCCATTGGTGCAGCGCGGAGAAGGTGGCGCCGAGCGCACCGAGCAGGGCCGAAGAAACCGGATCGACCACCGGACACCCCCAGCGATTAGCGGCCGTCATCCCCCGATGACCCCACCGTACCGAAAGCGCTTATTCAATCGACAGCAGATCACTCCAAGTCGTATAGTCCAGATGGAATAAACGACATGAACTCTTCCAGGGGGAGTGATGGCGGTATGCCCGCCCGACCACAGCCGCTGACGCCACTGGGCATGGCGATCCTCGAGCTGTTGCATGAAAAACCGATACATCCCTACGAAATGACCCAGCTGATGCGGCAGCGCCAGGTGGACCGCCGGGTGAAGCTGCGGCCCGGCTCGCTTTACCACACCGTCGACCGCCTACAGGCCCAGGGATTCATCGAAATAGTCGACACCCAGCGGCAGGGGCGCCGGCCCGAACGCACCGTCTACGCGATGACCGAAGCCGGCCGCGACGCGTTCGTCGACCAGACCCGGGAGATGCTGGCGTTCCCGGCCCCGGAATACCCGCAGTACCCGGTCGCGCTGTCGGCCGCCAGCGAGCTGGACCGGCAGGACGCGATCGACCAGCTCAAGATGCGCGTCATCGCCCTGCGGGCACGCATCGCCGCCGACGAGGTGGTCGCCAAGGAAGTGCGTGACCGCGAACTGCCCGTCATGTACTGGATCGACCACCTCTACGACCACCACCAGCGCCGGTCGCAACTGGCGTGGACCGAACAGCTGGTCGCCGATCTCGAATCGGGCCGGATTCCCTGGCCTGACGCCAAAAAGCCACCACCCCATCCCCAACTCTCCATTGTGGACAACGAGGACACGGACGATGACAAGGCAAGCTAACCCGTGGGCCGCGCTGGGCGCGCTGTGCATCGGGTTCTTCATGATCCTGCTGGACACCACCATCGTGTCCATCGCGATCCCCGCCATGGTGCGCGAACTGAACACCGACCTGAACTCGGTGGTGTGGGTGATCAGCGTCTACCTGCTCACCTACGCGGTGCCCATGCTGTTCACCAGCAGGCTCGGCGACCGGTTCGGCCCCAAACGGGTCTTCCTGGCCGGGCTGGCGGTGTTCACCCTGGCCTCGCTGTGGTGCGGCCTGTCCGGCACCGCCGAGATGCTGATCACGGCGCGTGCGGTGCAGGGGCTCGGCGCGGCGCTGATGACCCCGCAGACGCTGGCGTTCATCACGCACCTGTTCCCGCCCGCCAAACGCGGTCCGGCGATGGGCCTGTGGGGCGGGGTGGCCGGGCTGGCCACGATCACCGGTCCCCTGCTGGGCGGGGTGCTGGTGGACAGGCTCGGCTGGGAATGGATCTTCTTCGTGAACGTGCCGATCGGCCTGGCCGGTTTCGTGCTGGCCGTGTTCCTGGTGCCGGACTGGCAGCCCCGGCACGCGCACTCCTTCGACGTACTCGGCATCCTGCTCTCGGCCGCCGGACTGGCCTGCCT